>JAKFUP010000209.1 GCA_021732625.1 Hyphomicrobiales bacterium | reverse complement strand
TGGCGAACCGGTTTCGGGCCGCAACATACTGATTTGGGCTTCAGAAGCCAGTGTTTTGCGCGAGATTTGGGCAGAATGCTGATGGTCGCGGCCGTCCCCCCCGAATCGCCTTGGTGGGCACCGGATCGCCATGCCGACCGGCGGCCATTCCTGGCCGCACGAGCGGCGATCGCGGCGGGCCTTCGGCGCTGGTTTGCCGCGCAGGGCTTCATTGAGGTTGAGACCGGCATCCTTCAGGTTTCGCCGGGGAACGAAACTCACCTGCATGCGCCTGCGACCGAGGTCGCCGGTCCTTCCGGTGTGCGAAGCCGGCGTTATTTGCGGACCTCGCCCGAGTTTGCCTGCAAGAAGCTGCTGGCGGCGGGTGAAGAACGGATTGTCGAATTCGCCCGTGTGTTCCGCGATCGCGAGCGCGGCGATTTGCATTTGCCGGAATTCACCATGCTCGAATGGTATCGCGCGGGCGCGCCGTACGAGGCGGTGATCGATGATTGTCTGAACGTGATTGCAGATGCGGCGCGTATCGCGGGCACCACATCGTTTTCGTTTCGCGGCCGCACCACAGACCTGTTAGCAGCGGTGGAAAGGCTGACGGTGGCGGAGGCGTTTCAGAAATTTGCGGGGATTGATTTGCTGGCGACGCTAAAGGCCGACCAGCCCAATCGCGATGCGCTGGCGTCGGCCGCTACCGGTCGCGTGCGGGTCTCCACCGATGACACCTGGTCGGATATTTTCAGCAAGGTTCTGATCGAACATGTTGAGGCAAACCTGGGGCAGGGCCGTTTGACCGTTTTGCACGATTACCCTGCGCCGGAATCCGCGCTCGCTCGCCGCAAACCGGACGATCCGCGCGTTTGCGAGCGTTTCGAGATCTATGCCTGCGGGGTGGAACTCGCCAACGGCTTTGGCGAACTGACGGACGCGCAGGAACAGCGTGCGCGTTTCGTGCAGGCGATGGACGAGAAGGAGCGGCGTTACGGCGAACGCTATCCGCTCGACGAGGATTTTCTGAACGCCGTCGCGCAGATGCCGCAGTCGAGCGGCGTTGCGCTCGGTTTCGATCGTCTTGTGATGCTGGCGAGCGGAGCTGAGCGGATCGATCAGGTGGTGTGGACGCTGCCCACGGGAGAGGTGCAATGACCGCGAAGCCACGCCGCGCGGCTGCAACGCTGCGCCAACCCGCGGAGCTTGTTGAGTATGGCCTCGCACCGGCCAGCGCGTTGCCTCAGCTGGAGCGCGTCGCCGCCCGCTATGCGGTCGCGGTCACGCCGCATGTGGCGTCGCTGATCGATCCGTCCGATGCAAACGATCCGATCGCGCGGCAATACATTCCGAGCATTGATGAGCTTGACGTTTCGCCCGGCGAAAACGCCGACCCGATCGGCGATCATGCCCATTCGCCGGCCGATGGCATCGTGCATCGCTATCCGGATCGCGTGTTGCTGAAAATCGTTCACGTCTGCGCGGTGTACTGCCGTTTTTGTTTCCGCCGCGAGATGGTCGGGCCCGGCAAGGAAACCGCTCTCTCGCCAGACGCGTTCGCGCGCGCACTCGCTTACATCAAGGACCATCCAGAAATCTGGGAGGTGATCCTCACCGGTGGCGATCCCTTGATGCTGACGCCACGGCGGCTGCGCGAGATTGTCGCTGAACTCGCTGCGATCGATCATGTAAAGATCATCCGCGTTCATACCCGTGTGCCGGTGGCTGATCCCGGTCGCGTGACAGACGAGATGGTTGCAGCGCTAAAAGCGGACAGCGTCACCACGTGGATCGCGGTGCATGCCAATCATCCGCGCGAACTGACCGGCGAGGCCCGGGTGGCGCTGGCGCGGTTTGCAGACGCTGGTCTGCCGATGGTGAGCCAGTCGGTGCTGCTGCGCGGTGTCAATGACAATGCGGGGACGCTGGAAGCGCTGATGCGCGGCTTCGTGGAATGCCGCATCAAACCGTATTACCTGCACCACGGCGATCTCGCGCCGGGAACCGCCCACCTGCGTACCACCATCGAAGCGGGACAGGCGCTGATGCGCCAGTTGCGCGGCCGCGTCTCCGGATTGTGTCAGCCCCAATACGTGCTCGATATTCCCGGCGGATACGGCAAGTCGCCGGCCGGTGCGGATTATCTGGCGCAAGACGGGGCGAGCTATCGCATCATCGATTATTGTGGCGACGTGCATCGCTATCCGCCTGAG
This sequence comes from Hyphomicrobiales bacterium, assembly GCA_021732625.1. Classification (GTDB taxonomy): domain Bacteria; phylum Pseudomonadota; class Alphaproteobacteria; order Rhizobiales; family Xanthobacteraceae; genus SG-bin9. The sequence continues at coordinate 7,623 of JAKFUP010000209.1, read as the reverse complement.
TTTGAGCGATGAATGACAAGGCGCCCGACGACGATCGCAATCGCAGCGTCGAGAACACGGTCATGCTTGGCGTTTTCTTGGCGCTGACGGCGGCAGGAGTATGGCTGCTGACGACTATGGCGGACGTGCGCAAGACTCAGGACTGCGCCGCGCAGGGCCGGCGCAATTGCGCAACAATTGATGTTCCGGAACGTTCACTCCGGTAGCGGAGTTTGCTATGTTGCATGAGTCTGATGAATGCGAGACCGGACAGAAAAACAGCGGAGGATCGACATGAAAACCATCATCATCGCAGCAACCCTCACGCTTCTGCTCTGCAATGCCGCTGTTGTCGCGCAGACCGGATCGTCAACGAACCAGCCAGCCGCTTCGGGAACAGGTGGCGTGCCCCAAGCCCCGGTCGGTCATCGTCAACCCAAGCGCGGCGATGTTCCTTCAGTCAGCGACGATCAGTCCAAGATCGACGCTGCCGATCGCGTACTCGACAAAAAAATCCGCGGCATCTGCCGCGGCTGTTAAACGGGTTTTGCGATTGGCTGACTGCCCGGGCGCGCCGCGAGCGCCATGCCGATCAGTGACGTGCCGCCGAATATCATGTTGAGGCCGATGATGAGGCCCACCGCCCAGAACGCTGAGCCGGGCAGGCCGAGAACGATCACCGCCGATACCAGAATGTCCATGATGCCCGCCATCAGCATCCAGCGCCAACGGTCGGAGAGTTCTTTCTTGTGTTCGCGTGCGTACATGATCGTGGCGATGCCCTCGACCAGAAAATAAGCGCCGACCACGATCGTCAGCGACAGCGTACCTTCGAGCGGCCAGATCAGCAGCACCAGACCTGCCGCGATCGCCAGCGCCGCCGATACCAGAGACCACCACAGGCCCGGCATTCCACGCGCCCAGATCGACAGGATCAAGCCGGCGACGCCTACGGTGAGAAATATCCAGCCCAGAAAGATCGTGGTTGCGATGCTGGCAAGCTGTGGAACGAGGATCGCCGCAAAGCCGAGGATCAGCAGGACGATGCCCTCGATCAGGAATGCCTTCCAGTGATCGCTCACGGCCCGGCTGAACTGTGACTGAAGTGCTGCAATTTCCTCTGACGTCGGCTGCGAGTCCGAAAGGGTCATGGCCATCTCCACATCTGAGACCAGGACGACAGGAATGTCCTGACGACTTGGTCTCAACGTGGGGATTTTGGCCTACTTTTGCAACGCGGCTGCGCTGCAAAAGGTTGGTCTGGAATGAGAAGCGTCAGGCCGCGGATTGCTTGGTGAGGCCGGTCCGCAGCGTGGCGAGGAACTGGTTGAGGTCCTCGGACAGCTTGTTGGTCGATTTGAACAGGTCTTCCGACGTGGTTACCAGGTCGCCAGCGTTGGCAATGGTTTCGCTGACCACATCATTGACGCCGGACACGTTGGCAGTCAGTGCATCAGCGCCGCTTGCCGAAGTCCGGGCATGTTCGGAAATATCCCGCGTCGCATCGCTCTGTCTGGCGATGAGTTCCGAAATCGTTGCCGTCAGGCGGTCGATCTCGCGCATGGTCTCGGCGATGTGCCGCACCGAGGAGACGGCGCTCGCAGTTGAGCCCTGAATCTCGGCGACCTGCTTGCTGATTTCCTCGGTGGCGCTCGAGGTCTGCGCGGCAAGCTGCTTCACTTCTTGGGCAACGACGGCGAAGCCGCGGCCCGCATCGCCCGCACGGGCCGCCTCGATCGTGGCGTTAAGTGCAAGCATGTTGGTCTGGCCGGCGATGTTCTGGATCAGGCCCACGATGTCGCCGATTTTCTGTCCGGCAGCGGCCAGCGTCGCAATCTCTTGTGCAGACTGTTCGGTCGTCGTGCTGGTCCTGGCGATGATAGTTGCTGCATTCGCCACCTCAGTATTGATCTCTTCGGTCGAGGCGAGAAGGGCACCCGCCGCATCGGCCACCGTCTGCGCGCTGCGTGAGGTCCGCTCGGTGGCGGCGCTGGTGGACGTTGCCTGTTTGGCGGCGGTCTCCGCCAGACCGGAAATGGTTTGCGAGCGGCTGCGCAGTTTCTCCATGTGCTGCGATGTCGAATCCAGCGCACTCTGCGCCGAGGACTTGAAGCTTTCGAGCATGCCGTCGAGCCGTTTGTCGAATGTCGTGCGGGCTGCGGCTTCCTCGTGAGCTTGCTGTTCGAGCTGCTGGCGTTCGATCAGGGCAAACTTGAAGACGCCGAGCGCCTTCGCCATACGGCTGATTTCGTCCCGGCCCTTGATGGTCGGCACTTCGGCGTCCATGTCTCCGTCAGCGAGCTGTTGCATCGAATGCGTCATCACGTCGATGGGACGCACCACGGCGCGCTTGAGGAAGACGATACTGAAAGCCACGGTTGCCAGCATCATCAGCAAAATGGCCGCGACGATAGCCGAGTCACGTTTTTCGGCTGTGTCGATATCGCGATAAAGCTGGTCGGCGCGATCGCGGTAGATTTTCGCAAGCGTGTTGATTGCTTCGTTGAAGGCCTTGCGGGTGTTGCGATTGGCGTCGTTGTCGCCAATCTCACGCGCGGCGCCGTTGCCTTTGGCACGGCCAGCAGCGGCCAGTTCGTTGCGCAGCGTGACGAATTTTTCCGATTGGACCTTGAAGGTATCGAAGGCGGCACGGTCCGAAGGCGCGAGCGTCTTTTCCCACCCGGCGACGGCTGTATTGAGGTCGCCGAGGAATTTTTCCATGCCTTTGGCATAGCGATCCAGCACATCGGCCTTGTCGGACATGTAGACACCGCGCGAATCCATCACCACGGCATAGACGAGAGCGTTGATGTATTCGATACGCGCCGATGCGGAGCGCGTCGCATCAAGCTGTTCGGTGTTGGCGCGGCTGCCGATGTTGGTGTAGGCGACCACACCTGCCAGCATCACGGACATCGCCGCGAGAACGCCAATGATCGCGTAAATGCGGACTTTCAGAGATTGAGTCCAAGCAGGCATGCGAGCCTCTGTGTTGATGCCAGGCCAACCTGCGTGACGATGCCTTTTGGGCGTCGTGCCAGCACAAACCGGCCGGAAGAAGTAAAATTTCTCCCAGATGCCTGAAAACTAGACCGAGGTTGCTAACCAGCGGTTAACCTAGCGGGATCGGCTGCCCAATCGGTAAGTGGATAAACTGGATTTGATCAGTCGATGATGGCGACTGCCCGTGTCCATCCTGCTGAGGCGCGTTCGATCTTGACCGGGAAGCATGACACCGTGAAGCCGGTGCAGGGGAGCTGCTCGAGATTGTGTAGTTTCTCGATGTGGCAATAGCCGATGTGGCGGCCGGCCTTGTGGCCTTCCCAGATCAGGCTCGCATCTTTGGTCTCGGCGTATTTCTTTGCGGTGTAGACGAATGGCGCGTCCCAGCTCCAGCCGTCGATGCCAGTCAGACGCACGCCACGCTCCAGCAGATACATGGTCGCTTCGTAGCCCATGCCGCAGCCGGAGGTAACGTAATCCTTCTGGCCGTACTTCACGCCTGCGCTGGTGTTGACCACGACGATCTCCAGCGGCTTCAACGTATGGCCAATACGTTTGAGTTCTTTTTCCACGTCAGCGGCAGTGGCAACGTAACCGTCCGGAAAATGGCGGAAGTCCAGTTTGACACCCGGTTGCAGGCACCACTCCAGCGGCACTTCGTCGATGGTCCAGGACCGTTCGCCGCGATTCATCGTCGGATGGAAATGCCACGGCGCATCGAGGTGTGTGCCGTTGTGCGTCGATAGCTGCACCTGCTCGACGGCCCAGCCCTGGCCGTCCGGCAATTCCTCGGCTTTCAGTCCGTCGAAGAACTGCAGCATGCGTGGCAGTCCTTGCTGATGGTCGATGTAGGTGATGGCCGGGTGTCCGCCCGGCGGATCGGCCGGCACGTCGTTTTGCAGCGGCACCGAGATATCGATCAGCTTACGGGGCATGGGGTTCTGCCTGAATCTGGTTTTGGCGCGTCATTGCGAGGAGCATCGCGACGAAGCAATCCAGTAGAAGGATTTCTGGATTGCTTCGCTGAGCTTGTCATTGGCTTGCCGAAGGCGAGACCCGATGGCTCGCAGTGACGGAGGTGAAAGGGGCGGGCTCAGCTCTGCCGCTCGACCCTGTTCTTCAGGATGCCGATTTTCTCGACCTCGAGCTCGATCTCGTCGCCATGCTCGAGAAACCAGCCAAGCTCAAGCCCGCAGCCGTTGCCTGCCGTGCCGGAGCCGATGAATTCGCCCGGCATCAAGGTTTCATCCTTGGTGATATGTGCCATGGTCTCCTCGAAGGAGAACAGCATGCCATCGGTTGCGCTCTGCGAGCGCACCTTGCCGTTGACGCGAGCTTCCATCTTGAGCTTGTAGGGATCGCCGATCTCATCAGGCGTCACGATCCACGGTCCAAGCACGTTACCGCCGTCGAACGACTTGCCTTTGGCCGGCCCGAGGCGGCCTTCCATCTCGATCCGCTGCGCGTCTCGCGCGGAGAAATCGTTGAAGATCGTGTAGCCGAAGATGTGATCTTTCGCCTTCGCCGCCGTGAGATTGGTGCCTTTGCCTTTGGTGACAACTCCGAACTCGAGTTCGTAGTCCATCACCTGGCTATAGCGCGGCCATTTCACCGTTGTGTTGGTGCCACGCACGCTGAAGCGGTTGGTGATGTAGTAGATCGGCTGCTTGCGATAGATCTCGGGCAGCTCGCCGAGCGGCGTCGCTTCAATGCGTTTGAGCTCTTCCATGTCGTTGTTGGCGCGGGCGGCGAGCTTCAACTGGCCGCGCGGCGCCTGCAGGATGTGCAGCGGGAACGACATCGCGTCGCGCATCTGACGCGGCTCGGGGATTGGTGCGAGAACCTCGGAACCAGCGACGGGCGAGGAGAGGGCGGGATCCTTGGCCAGCTTGTCGAACACGCCACGCGCCGCATCGAGCGCCGCATCGCCGCCATCGATCAAAGCCAGCATCGATCCAAACCGCGGATCGGCCTTGCCCGAGCGTTTTGCGGCAGCCGCAAGATCGAAAAGCTGGCCGTCACCGGAATGCACAATGCCGATGCGTTCCGCGCCGCCGGCGCGATAGGTGGCAAGTTTCATGGCGTTTCTCCCCTGTATTCTTTTGTCTTTTGTCGCGGTTCGCCACGATCCGGTCAATCGCGTCCAAACAACCGGATATTCCGGCCGCATCAAGCCGTTGCCAAGGGCCTCGCCGAGAGGCGGTCCGGGATGTGAAGGGCGGTTTTAACCGCATGATCCCAAGTTGAAATGTGCGGCGAACCGGGGTAGCAAGGCGCCGTGTTGCCGCCCTGCCGGTCTAGGCTCGGCGGTTAGCTCCCTTCGTCTATCGGTTAGGACGCCACCCTTTCACGGTGGAGAGAGCGGTTCGATTCCGCTAGGGAGCGCCAAACCTTCTGGACACTGTTCCTTTTGGGCATTGTTCCTTCTGACATGTTTCTTCAGAACGTGCCGATCGGATTCGGTTTTGCGCCGAACGCATCAGGGGCAACCTACACAAGCTGTTTGCGGAGTATTTATTTCTGTCTGCGGATTTATTGGCAGCGGCCATTCTCGCTTGTTAGCCGCAAGCTTTGCCGCATCGACACTCAGAAAGATCAGCTTCGCGCTATCGGTAAACAATACCAGCGTGCCGTCTGACAGCGATCCGATATCCCGCAACCGTTCGCCGATCCAGATCGGCTCGCTGTAGACGACGCGATTCTCGCCATCCAGACGTATGCGGTAGAGGCTTTTCGCTTTCAGCGACTCGACCAGCAAATCCTTGTCCCAGGCACGGTCGAATCCGGCGACCTCAATCAGATTCGAGGCGCCAATCGAGGGAACCCAAGCATAGGTCGGCGAGGTGAAAGTTTTGCCTGCGGTATCGACGTTTCGATTGGGCCATTGATAGCTCCAATAGTGCGTTCCAAGCGTCACGATCGGCCAGCCAAAATTCGTACCGGGCACGATGCGTGTCAGCAGATCGCCGCCGCGCGGTCCATGTTCCGTCGAATAGATCGTACCGCTCGATGTCACGGTGAGGCCTTGAGGGTTACGGTGTCCGCTGCTCACAATTGTCCTGGCCTTCGTGCGCAAGTCGATCGACAAAACCTTTCCAAAATCGCTTTCTGGACTTTGCGATTCCAGGCGAGAGTTCATGAAAACATTGTCTTGATTGTAGTCACCGACCGTCAGGAGGAGCTTGTCGCCGCGAATGAGCATCCGCCCCCCGCCGGCAATGCCCGAGTACCATTCGGTCTGAAGCGGCTGGCCTCGATAGATATCTTCCCATGCTCCCAGCGGCGCGAAGACCTCGTTCAGAAGGATCGCCGAGACCGTCAGTGCCGTCGTTTTCAGCTCAGGCAGAAATTTCTCATACGACACGAGCAGACGAATGCCTGCTGCCTCTCGGCGAAAATCCACATCGTGTACGACGAAGCCAGTATTAATCGTAACTCCGGGGGCAATTTCTCTGGGCGGTGCCGCCTGCTTTGCATATTCCGCCGCGTTGTTCGGTAAATCCGGAAGCGCAAGCTTCCCGATCCGATCTCCCTTGTCTCGGACGACCGCAAACTTGCCGCTCTGATCGACGACGATGATCGCGTCATCAACGACAACAAGTCCGCCGCCACTTCCAGGGCCGACTCCAGCCTCCACCGGCAGAGGGACAGTATCCTTCAACAAAGGCAGCAGGGCAGTATCGAGCGTCTCCCTGGGACGAAACGGCCGATTCCGCGGGGACTGAAACTCCAGCGGAGCAGTGGCAGATGCGATTTCAACCCGCGCTGCCATCGCGCTCGGCGTCGGCACATGAGGCAAAACGCGATCCGGATTTTTCGCGGCGTCGATGATCGCCTTGTGACGCCATAATGCGCCCGCAGCGAACGAAACTGCGACCAACAGCAGTGCCAGCGCACTCCACCCCGTGATTGCCCTGATGTTCGTCACGGTTGGTAAATCCGAAATGGCGCTGAAAGCGATGCAGTATCAACCTGCGATGCCGCTGTCATTACGCGCTTTGTACGGTCTACAACAGCATTGGTCGCCCGAGCGCAGCTTCCGCGCCAGAAACGATCGCCTAGAGTGCTATCCTTTCATGTTGAGTGGCGTGGTTCGATTCCGCGACGGAGTGCCATATCCGGTGATGTCTCTCTTTCGAGGTTTGTTCCTTCAGAGTCAGCGCAATCCGATATTGCTGCGCGTCTGGTAATTTGGCATGCTGACGCAATAAATACCGCGGATCGGAAAAATCGATGTCAAAAACCAAATTCGGTGTTGTCGTTTTTGCCAGTATTGCGTTTTCGCTCAGCGTTACAGAAAAGGCCTTTTCTATTGGCGATCAGCCTCACTGGGCACCCTTCAATTGGGAGCCTGCGATCGAATCCGGGTGCTGGCAGTGGAATTGGCAGCAGTACAGTTATTATGACCGCTGCCCGCGATACGTCAGCCCAAAGGCCTATCTGTACTCACGCGGATATTCCAAGGTTCTGCGCAGCAAATACTGATACCGGAATGCAACCTTCGCTCAGTTAAACGGCTGCTGTGGCCAGCGAGTGCGTTGAACGCGTTCTTGGTTAGGAACGCACGACCGAGCAGGCGATCTGTTGGCTCTTGCCGAGGTTGAGAACAGCCTCGTTCCGGAATCCGTCAAACCAGATGCC
>JAKFUP010000222.1 GCA_021732625.1 Hyphomicrobiales bacterium | reverse complement strand
GTCCCGGACGTGATCCGGGATGGACGGCTTTCGGATCAGGTCATGCGTTACAAAAGCGCATGACCCAAGGGCATCATGCGGCGCTCATTCGCGAGCGCAGGGAAGCGTAGACGTTCAATGGGGCGGATATGAGTCGCGGAGATGAATTTGGGGTGACGAAACATTATTGAAGTTCTAAGCACCAACGAAAATATTACATCGGCCGCTTCCAAAAAAATTGCTTACCAAAAAACTTTTTTTCTTCAATTTCTAATGCCGGAACCGAAAATTGATCAGAGCGGCGAACTTGCTTCAAAAGGTTATTTCGGACTGTGCCAAGAGAGTCGAAAGAAACAACATCGTTTGTGATATTCCGAAGTAACCCCCTAAGATGCTTCTTCGGTCCAAATGAAGGTATCGCGGGTAACTCAAATTTACCGCTGACTCCTAGTTTCGGAATTGGTAGCAATTCAGCCGACACGGACATTGCAATAGAAGATTTGCCAGATGTAGTGCCATAACGATTTTGCATGGCACGAGCTTCGGTTTCTATCGCGCTTCTGAGTTTGTTCATCGTAGTCTTAAAAGCAGCTGTAGCTTGTCGCGTTCGTAGATGATCCAGTTCGTCAAAATGCCTCCGAATGGAAATGCATTCTGGCTTTTGTTGCATCTCAAGAATGAACTTAATGGCGTCTTTTACATTTCCCGTTTTGCCTAATGCCCAAGTCGTGAAGAGCGGTAGTTCAATGCCAACGGCGACTGGCTCAGTTGCCGCATTTATTGAATTCACGGCGGCGACCATTTCGTCTGAAAAGAACTTTACTAACTGTTGTCGCCATAATTTGTTCGACTGCACAATTTTCTTTTGTTCTGACCATCGAACAATAAAGTTATGTCGAATAGGATGTAAGCCTATCGCTGAGTCAAAATGGTTTGATACCAAAGTATAAAAACTTGCTCGGTGTGTAAGCCAATTTAGCGAAGCCGCAAAATAGCGAACTTGGCCGTCAACGGCTTTTCCGTCCACGCTTCCCGGCGATTCGTTTATATCGTAGCCATCCGAGCTAACTAGGTTGCATGTTGGGTCCGATTTTCCGTGCTGTACATGTGAAAGCTGATTGAAGATAAGTGCAGTTAGTGGAGAGTATTTGTATTTATGATCGTTATCTTCAGAAAGAATTTTTAGTACCAAGAAGAAATCGCTTGAGCGCATATGCCACGCAGCGGTCAGGTAAAGGCCAATGCTCTCAAGAAATTCCTTGATTAAGCCTGAGTTGACTCTTCCGCCTCGAATATCGAGAATTAGTCCGTCGGTTAGTTCCTTTGCTTGAGCGATAAGTGCTTCATATGGAAACTTCGCGATGTCTATTCGTTTGCAATAGTCAAATTCGCGAAGCCGCTGTTCTTGGAATTCGGGTTTATAATCGTCTACATAAAAGTGTTCTCCGTAGAACATTAGGCTCATTAGGAAATTTTCTAATGCGGAGAAGTCACCCTGCGCGTCATATGAACTCGGAGCAGGTGCAGTGCCCTTCAGGCGTTGTACTGCGCTGAGCGTGGAATTGTCGATTATGACCGCTGCCATGGCTAGGGTCGTACAACTTGATCAAGAGAATTTCTATTACTAAAACTTGACATTCCTGTTAGACCGGATTATATTCCTATTTATCCCGTCCTCTCGGTGAGGGGCGTGTCCTAGGACGCTTCGATGCGCGGGGCGGGATGCGGCGCCTGCGCGCGCGATGGGACGTCCATCGCGCTCCCGGGAGGCTGAGGGTCGGCGCAAACAAGTTTACGCAGTTTGCGTAATAGCAACTGCTATGCCGTCCCCACTACGGGGGACTGCCTTCGATGGCTGGACGCGGGCTGGATGAAGGTGCGCGAAAGCGCGCCGGATCGGGCGATGCGATGCATCGCTGTCCTTGCCCCGGAAGCACGGTCCCTCAGACAGAAAAGCCCATAGCAATCTCGCTTTTGCGCAGATTGCGTAAACTTGTCTGCGCGCGGAGCGTCGAAAGCCGATTCCGCGTTCGGCCGGTTGCCGGATGCGGCCACTGATGAAGGCGCGTCTTTCGGCGCTCCGCTCCCTCGCGTTTGGCGAGGCACCAAACAAAAACAACATCGCTGACGGCACGCCTCCGCGAAAACCTTCGCGGAGAATGCGAAGGCGTGCGCGGTGAATGCGAACAGGGGGGAGGCGACTGACAGGACAACAGGAGAGATGCGATGACGAAGAAACCGACGAAGCAGAAGGCAGAGCAGTCAGAGCAGCCGGATGGCCCGGCGCTATGGCTGTCGATCTTGCGCAAGGCGTCGAACGTCAGCCAGTTGTGGCGGCGATGCGATCGGCCGTCGTGCCGCCGCGCCAAACATTGCATGGCGGTGGCGTTGCCGCTGCGGTGCGATGCGTGCCGGCCGCCGTCGCCGCCGATCAGCGACTACGAGCGCTCGCGTGCGAAACATGATCTTCGCCGCGCGCTTGAGCAAAGGCTGGCGCAGATCGAACGGGACGCTGGAAAATGAAGTCCGCGCATCCACGCTCAAATCGGCTGGCTGAACCAGTTGGCGATCCGCGCCAGCATGTTACCCCTCTCCGGTGGGACGGCTGGCAAACCGAATCATCGCGCTCTCCGGCGTGATCGTTTTGTCCGCCGGCGCGATTTGCCGCGCTTCTCCGTGCTCGGCGCTCAAGCACAGCAGCGTGAAGAAACGCAGGAAGCTCATGTCGCTCGCGAGTTTGACAGTGAAGTGCTCGTCCGCGACGAACACCGTGTAGACGCGCGGTTGCGTCTCGGCGCTGCACGGCATGCGCTCGGAGCGTGGCAACGCGCTCTTCGCGACGGTGAATTTGTCGGGATCGAGAGCGGCCGCGATCATCGCCGCTTCGAGTTCGCCCAGCTTGTCGATGAATCCGGGATCGAACGGACCGGCGCTGCTTTGAAGTCTGAGCTGCATGTGAAACGCTCGCGAAATGGTTTTGAAACAATTGATGAAACAATCAAATCGGCAATCTGCGAGGTAGTGTTGCGAGCGCGCCGGGAGGTTCAACGCGCTGACAGGGCAGGCGTCATCCAGAGGTGCGAGACGCAAAGCGGCGAGGCTCGAAGGATGAATGCGTTTGCCGTCGCCCTTCGAGGTGCGGCGTTCTTATCCCTCACCCCGTTTGCGGGGAGAGGGTGCGTTCGCGCAGCGAAGGCGGGTGAGGGGGGATGTGAGTTTTCGATGGCACTTCGCTTTACGGCGACCAATGCCCCTCACCCCGCCCCTCTCCCCGTAAACGGGGAGAGGGAGAGCAAGCGTTCTCAAAAAATCACTCAACAAAAAAGCCGGCCCAAACGAGGCCGGCTTTCGTTAGTTTTAATAGCTTCTAGCTCAGTGAGCGGCGATCGCGAGTTGCGCCTGCTGCTCCTGAGCAGCAATCGCGCTCTTCACCGCCAGTTGCACCTTCTCGAAGGCGCGCACCTCGATCTGGCGCACGCGCTCGCGCGAGACGTTGAACTCGGCAGCGAGGTCTTCCAGCGTCATCGGCTCTTCCGCGAGGCGGCGTGCCTCGAAGATGCGGCGTTCGCGTGCGTTGAGCACGCCCATGGCGCCGGTCAGCGCCTGGTGACGATGGTTGTATTCCTCGCTCTCGGCGATGATCGATTCCTGGTTGGGCGAGGTATCGACCAGCCAGTCCTGCCATTCGCCGGGATCGCCGTCGTCGCGGATCGGCGCATTCAAGGATGCGTCGCCACCGAGACGGCGGTTCATGTCGATCACGTCCTGCGCGTTGACACCGAGGCGCTTGGCAATGATCGCGACCTGATCGGGACGAAGATCGCCCTCTTCAAGCGCCGAGATCTTGCTCTTCGCCTTGCGCAGGTTGAAGAACAGCTTCTTCTGGTTCGCGGTGGTGCCCATCTTCACGAGCGACCACGAACGCAGGATGTACTCTTGAATCGACGCCTTGATCCACCACATAGCGTAGGTGGCCAGACGGAAGCCTTTCTCCGGCTCGAAGCGCTTCACAGCCTGCATCAGGCCGACGTTGCCCTCAGAGACAACCTCGGAAATCGGCAGACCATAGCCGCGGTAGCCCATGGCGATCTTGGCCACGAGACGCAGATGGCTGGTGACGAGCTGGTGAGCGGCGTTCGAGTCGTCATGTTCCTTGTACCGGCGCGCGAGCATGTATTCCTGCTGCGGCTCAAGCATCGGGAACTTGCGAATCTCGCCGAGGTATCTGGAAAGACCGGCTTCTCCATTGAGAGCCGGAAGCGTAGCGGCACGGGCCATTGTAGCGCCCTCCATATTGTTCAGGCCCCCGATAGCGGCGGGCCAGGCAGTTCGTCACTTTTGTTAAAGCTGACGCGACTGCGATGTTCCACGCTGAGACCTCTCAGCGCAGGTGCAACATACACCCAAATCCCGGAAAAGGGAAAGAACAAAAGGGGGTCACGAGTCTGTGTAGCGGATTAAAGTATTGTAAGGATGGACTTTATTACATGCATTTGCGTCATTCTGACGCGGTGAGGCAGGAGCGCAGATTCTCCAGATCGGACGGCAGCTTAGCTGTCCATTCGAGAATTTCGCCGGTTCGGGGATGCTCCAGCGCGAGGAGATATGCGTGCAGCGCCTGCCTGTTGAGCGCCTCCAGAGCGGCCTGAGTCCTGGGTCCAAGGTGGCTGGCCTTGGTCCGGAAATGCGGCCCGTAAACTCCGTCGCCCAGCAGCGGATGTCCGATATGGGCGAGGTGAACCCGGATCTGATGGGTCCGTCCGGTCTCGAGCTGACACTCTATAAGAGAAGCCACCGGCTTGCCGTCGCGGCCATTGAATGTCTCGCGCAATTCCCAATGGGTCACCGCCTCGCGGCCGCCATCGCGCACCGCCATTTTTTCCCGCGCATGCGGATGCCGGTCGATCGGCGCATCGACGGTGCCGCGTGGCCGGCCGGGCGTGCCCCAGATCAAGGCCATGTAGCCGCGCCGCATCGCGTTGGTGCGGCCGTGATCGGCAAATTGCGCGGTCAGCGAGGCGTGGGCCTTGTCGTTCTTGGCGACCACCATCAGGCCGGTGGTGTCCTTGTCGAGGCGATGCACGATGCCGGGGCGCTTGACGCCGCCGATGCCGGAAAGGCTTGCGCCGCAGTGGGCGATCAGCGCGTTGACCAGCGTTCCGGTGGCGTGACCCGCGGCCGGATGCACCACGAGCCCGCGCGGCTTGTTGATGACGATGATGTCGTCGTCCTCGAACACGATGTCGAGCGCGATGTTTTCGCCTTCCGGTTCGGCGGCGACGGCGGGCGGCACATCGATGGTAATGGTATCGCCGGTTTTGACGTGATGCGCGGGGTCGCGCACCGGCGTCTCACTAATAGTGACATGCCCCGCGAGGATCAGCGCCTTCAGCCGCGAGCGCGACAGGTCCGGCGAATGCACCGCGAGCACGCGGTCGAGCCGCTGCGCGCCCTCGCTGCCATCCACCGTTACCTGTTGGCGTTCACCGTCAACCATGGCTGCTTCTCGTTATCCCCGTCCGCGAAATCTGGTGTAAAGCATCAGCCATGACCGATTCAGCAAATTCCGCCACACCCGATCCGAACCCCGAATTGACCGCCGCACTCACGTCGCGCGTTCGCCGCATGATGCTGATTGCGGGCCTTACCACCGCGCTCGGCATGGGCGCGGTGCTGATCGCCATCGGCTACCGCCTTTTCAGGGGGGATGGAAGTGTCCAGCCGTCGGCCGACGTCACCGCTTCGCTGCCGAAGGGTGCCAAGATCGTCTCCACCGCCGTCGCGGGGGACCGCCTTTTGGTGACCGTCGATATTCGCGGCGCCATCGAAATCCGCGCCTTCGACGCACGGACGCTGAAACCTGCGGGCCAGCTCAAATTCGTTAGCGAGCCCTGAGTGGCAGGCTGAGAAAGCCAGCATCATGGAGCCTGCCTGTGGAAACCCGTCATGCCCGGCCGAGAGCGCGTCTTTGCGCTCGATGTGCCGGGTAACCACGTCTTCTCAACAACTGCGAAAGACGTGGATGGCCGGGACAAGCCCGGCCATGACGAACCACCCGTGCGAAGGCAAGACGGTGACCCGGGGATTGACTTTTATATGCGCTAGGATTATATTCCGTCGTGCATCGGGATCGAGACGATGCGCCGCTGTTTGACAATTGAACGGGATGAAAAAGCCGGGTCGCCCAACACCGGCCCCCGCCCCGGGAAGCTTCGTATACGCGCCTTGCGGCGAGGGCATTTCAAGGTTATTCCCTGAGCCAACGCTCCCTTCGTCTAGCGGTTAGGACGCGGCCCTCTCAAGGCTGAAACAGGGGTTCAATTCCCCTAGGGAGCGCCAATGGTCTCACTGCTAAGCTATAGCAATCGAGATTCCGTTGTCCGGCCTTTTGAGAAAGCTCTGGACAATCCGCCTATCCCGATCTTTGCGGAGCCACGCGACTTGCGTGCATTGACTTTCCGGGCGGATGCTATTGTTGATAAAATGGATTATGGAGTTGAAAGATGGACGATGCTGTCTACAGCGCCTTGATCGATCTGAAGCAATCGATCGATAAGCACCGATCTGTCCAAGAAGATGCCATCGACACGATGAAAGCACTAATTGGAACCCTCCGTGAAACTGCTCAGCAGATGGCAGATTTGCAAGAATCTCTGGCAAAGCGGTAGAGATTCTTTTTGCCTTAATGACGAGGATCAAATGGCAAAATCCGAAAGTGCATTAACCGTCGGCGATCTGAAGCGAGAGCTCAAGAATTGGAGCGATGATAGCGAAATCGTGTTCGGCGGAACTATGGCTGGTGCTGAGCTCACCTTTTTTCGCTTCAAGTCGCGTGATGAAAAAGTTCTGCAAATTGAACTCAACGAAGAATTTCTGGGGCCGGGCACTTATAAAGTGACTATCAAGTAAGTTCTTATTGTCATTCGCTACATTTCGGAAATGGTCTTTTAGCCGCCGCGCATCTTGCACATTGCTCCCCCATCACTGATACGCCGCGACGATATCCGACACCGCGCGCTCAAGCTGGCGGGCGTTGGTGCACTGACGCACCACGCTGCAGAACGTGGCGTAGCGCGGCATTTCGGAATCGCCCCAGCCCCACGCCATGCGTCCTTCGGGATTGAGCCAGACCAGCCGCTTCGAGCGCTCGCCGATGCGGCGCAGGATATCCGCGCGCGGATCGAGATTGTTGGTGCGCGCATCGCCGAGCACGATCACGGTGGTTTTTGGCGTCACGATGTTGAGCCAGCTTTTTTCGAAGTCTGCGAACGAGCGTCCGTAGTCGGACGAGCCGAATCCCGCTTTGGACATGATCTCGCTCATCGCCTCCTCGGGCGATTTTGTCTTCAGAATATCGCTGACCTCGATCAGATGGCCGGAGAAGGCGAACGAACGCACATCCGACACCACCTCATGCAGGCTGTGGATCAGCAGCAGGAAAAAGTCTGACACCCGCGCAACCGAACCGCTGACGTCGCAGATCGCGACGATCCTCGGCTTGTCGCGATGACGGCGCTTCCACGTGGTCAGAAACGGCACGCCGCCCCACGCCGCGTTGCGCCGAAGCGTGCGGCGTACGTCGAGATGGCCGCGGCGCTGGCGCTTGCGCGGTTTGCTGTAGCGCTCACGCAGACGCCGCGCGATCATCCGGATCAGCGCTTGCATCTCCTTGACCTGCCGCGGATCGAGCCGCGCCATCGGCGCGTTGCGCAGGATGTCGTTGCGCAGGTTTTCGGATTCTTCGCGACCGTAAAGCAACAGCGCCTGCGAGACGGCTTCGCGAACGCTGTCGCGCAAACCCTGCGTCGCCGCGGCAAGACGCTCTGCCTCCGACGGGTTGGCCGTCGTCAGCGCGTCGATATCGTCGCGCAGGCGCGCAATGCCCATCAGATCGAGCATGCGGGTCGAGAACAGGCCGCGCTGGGTGAAATAGCGGATTTCGGAAAGCTGCGCCGCGTTGGCGGCCTGCGCGATCACCGTCGCGATCTCGTTGCGGTCTTGCGACATCAGCATCTGCGCAAGCGCGCCAAGCTCCGGCATGCCTTCGCCAGAATGACTGTCACCGGCGCCGGAACTGTCGCCCGGCGAATTGTCATTATCCGCCTTTGGTTCGTCTTGGGCCTCGTCTCCCGAAGTGTCATCGGCGGCGTCGGAGGGTGGTTTGTCCAGTTCCGGATGATCGAAGAAAAGCTCGAAGCATTCGCCGAGCGACTGCTTTTCCTCGCGCGTCTTGGCGAGCGTCAGCAGCAGCGTGTCCTTGAGAATGCCGCGGTCGGAAAATCCGATATCCGCCACCGCGCGCATGGCGTCGATGCTCTCGGCAGGCGATACGCGCACGCCTGCGCCGCGCGCCGCACGAAAGAAACGATGCAGGTTTTCTCTCATTCGTAACTCCGTTTCCGAAGTTCAGCGGCGCTGGAGCAGTATGATTTGGGTTCGACACTTACGTCATTGCGAGGAGCGTAGCGACGAAGCAATCCATTTCCGAACTCTGGTCTGGATTGCTTGGCTTCGCTCGCAATGACGACAGTTGGCCATCGAACTTTACCTCATCCCGCATGGAGTTTATCCGTAAACATTCTTCGTGGCCTTGGAAACGAACGTGGTGACCTGCGGCAGCGTGGTATCGATATCGGCCTCGTATTTCAGAAGCACGTTCAGCGTGTCCTTGACGGTCTGATGATCGAGTTCGGAGGATTGCAGCAGAACCAGCACGCGCGCCCAGTCGATGGTCTCGGACACCGACGGCAGTTTTTTCAAATCCAGCGTGCGGACGTCGTTGATGAAGCTGACAATCTGTTTGCGCAGCGCCTTCGAGATGTCCGGCACACGAGTCTCGACGATGCGCTCTTCCAGCTTCTGCTCGGGAAAGCCGATGTGCAGATGCAGGCAGCGACGCTTCAGTGCGTCACCGAGGTCGCGCTCGGCATTCGAAGTGAGGATTACCGTCGGCGGCACGATTGCGGATACGGTGCCGAGTTCGGGAATGGTGACCTGGAAGTCCGACAGTATTTCGAGCAGCAGCGATTCGAATTCAGCATCCGACTTGTCGATCTCGTCGATCAGCAACACGCAGCCCTTCGGTTGTTCGAGCGCCTGCAGCAGCGGACGCGGCTCGACGAATTCCTTGGAGAAGAACACGTCGCCGAAGTTATGCAGCTTCTCGAGCGCCTGAGGCAGCGTTTCGGCATGGCCGAGCACTTCGCCGAGTTTGTCCTTCAGGATTTGCGTATAGAGAAGTTGCTTCGCGTACTTCCACTCGTACAACGCCTTGGCTTCGTCGAGGCCTTCGTAGCATTGCAGGCGGATCAGCTTGACGCCGCGCCATGCGGCGATCGCCTTCGCAAGCTCGGTCTTGCCGACGCCGGCCGGGCCTTCGACCAGAATGGGTTTCTGGATACGCTCGGAGAGATAGACCGCGGTGGCGATCTGGCGGTTCGCGATATAGCCCGCCGAAGCGAGACCGCTTTCGACAGCTTCAATCGAGGCCGCCGGCCGAGTGTCTGTCACGTTGGGTATCCCTGAAGTAAAAGGCTTCTTGTTTGATTAAGCACAATAACATCATTCCGGGCCGGCGCTGCAACGGATGATTTCGTCAATTCTGGTAACGATTCTTGCGCCGATTCCGTGGGTTCTTGGCTGCAATCCGTTTCGACAGATTTGAGACAGCTTTGATTAACCCACCGGGCGGAATTCGCCCGGCGCGACTGGCCGTTTTGAGGGCCGGTTATGCATTCCGGTGCTATCGCTCCCGCATAAGAAAAATGGGGAGCGGACAATGAGTGCAATCAATTTCATGGCGCTGGCGACTGTTGTCGCAGCGATGCTGGCCTTCATCTCGCCAAGCGTTGAGCGTGCGCGGATGAATCGCAGCCGC
>JAKFUP010000079.1 GCA_021732625.1 Hyphomicrobiales bacterium | reverse complement strand
CATCAGCGTGCTTTAATTTCTTTGTCATCGCCCGGCTTGACCGGGCGACCCAGTATTCTCTGTCTGTCCAGTTTCATCGTTTGCCTCGTGGCTTACTGGATGCTCCGCTTTCGCGGAGCATGATGAGGGAGCTAGCTCGTCACCACACCCACGATCGCGCCCATCAGAAATGCGAGAGCTTGGTTTCAAAACTCTTTGTGCAGAATTGATTCAAGAGCTGGATCAATCTGCTTGGCAATTCCAATAGGGTAGGTGAGCGTGGCGTCGATCTTGTTGTCGGTTGCCTCTAGATAAAGCACCCACACTTCGCCGATCTGTGGAATCGGAATTCCGTCGTCGCACGCGGCAGAACTGCCGGTTCTTCCGATCTGTGCTTCGGTGAGATTGCCGTTGCCGCTCAGCGTCTTGATCAGTTCGGCTTTTGCTGACCAACCCGAACCCATTCCGATCCGGTGCGGTATAGGTTTAGCTTCTGTAATACGTGCTAGCACTACGCCGACCAATCGATCACTGGCACGTAAGCTCTTTATTCTTAAGTCAATCGGGACATTGATGCGGCAAGCAACCGCGTCCGCGATCTGCGCGTTGAAGGCAAGGATAAGGAGTAGAGTTGAGATCGCCCGTTTCATGGGGCGACCTTGCTTCAGCCTCTTGTCAAACTTGAGGCAGGTTTACTTCAGGTCAGGTCATCACGCCCACGATCGCGCCCATCAAACACGTCACCAGCGTGCCCGAGACGATCGACTTCAAGCCGAGCGCGGCGATTTCGTCGCGGCGTTCCGGCGCCATCACGCTCAAGCCGCCGATCATGATGCCGAGGCTGCCGAAGTTGGCGAAGCCGCACATCGCATAGAGCATGATCAGGCGCGAGCGCGGATCGAGCGTGCCGGGCGCGAGCTTGGAAAACTCCACATAAGCGATCAGTTCGTTGAGCACCGTCTTGATGCCCATCAGCCGTCCGCCCGCGAGCGCCTGATCCCACGGCAAACCCATCAGCCAGCACACCGGTGCCATCACGTACCCCAGCATGCGCTGGAGTGAGATCGCTTCGCCGTTGAGGGCGGGGAGGAGGCCGAGCATCGCGTTGACCAGATAGACCAGCGCCACCAGAACCAGAATGAGTGCGACGATATTGAACAGCAGTTCGAGGCCCGCGACGGTGCCCTTGACGATAGCGTCCATGGTGCTCGATGCGGACGGAATCGTATCGTCGAGCAGGCCCGATGTGGTGCGCGGCTCGGTCTCCGGCACCATGATGCGGCTGATGAGAATAGCTGCGGGCGCGCCGAGCACGGAGGCGATGACGAAATGCGCGCCGGCATCTGGAATGATCGGCGCGACCAGCGTCGCATAAAGCACGAGCACCGTGCCGGCGATTCCCGCCATGCCGCCGGTCATCACCAGAAACAGTTCGCTGCGTGTCAGCTTTGCCAGATACGGCCGGATGAACAGCGGCGCTTCGACCATGCCGAGGAAAATGTTGGCGGCAGTGGAGAGCCCGACCGCGCCGCCGATGCCGAGCGTGCGTTCGAGCAGCCATGATGTGCCGCGCACGATCGGCGGCAGCACGCGCCAGTAAAACAAAAGCGTGGTCAGTACGCTCATCACCAGCACCAGTGGCAAGGCCTGGAACGCCAGCACGAAATCCGCACCCGGCGTCTTCACGTCGTAAGGAAGAGTGCCGCCGCCGAGATAACCGAATACAAACGACGTGCCGGCGCGCGTCGCGGCCGCGATCACACCGATGGCGTCGTTGATCGCCGCGAAAGCTTGCGTGGCGTAGGGGATTTTCAGCAGCACGAGTGCTGTGGCGATCGTCACGGCGAGCGCGATCAGCGTCTGCCTTGCGTTCACCGCGCGGCGGTTTTCACCGAATGCCCACGCGATCGCGAGCAACGCGACGATACCGAAAAGAGATTGCAGTTGCGGCATTTGACCCCGAGTCCTGTGAGAAGTGTGCAGGAACGCGAGATCGCAGGCAATGCAAGGAAATGACGTGAGCGGCAGAGGTGGCGCGCTCCCTCTCCCCGTTTACGGGGAGAGGGTCGGGGTGAGGGGCGGGTGATTTTCCTAGAGGTCGCTACCTTCGTCATTGCGAGCGAAGCGAAGCAATCCAGCTTCATAGTTGGACTGGATTGCTTCGTCGCAAATGCTCCTCGCAATGACGGAGTGAAGGTACTTGCCCCTCACCCGCGGCGCCTTTGCTCTTCGAGATACGGCGGGCGACCTCTCCCCGCTGGCGGGGAGAGGTCGAGTGCTCAGCCCCGTCCGACGAACGGCATCTGCGTCGCCATGATGTTGAGGAACAGCGCGTTGGCGTCGAGCGGGCGCGTCGCCATGAACACGATGGCGTCGGCGACGTTCTGCACATCCATACGCGGCTCAACCATCTTGTCGCCGCGCGGCTGCAATATGCCGCCCACCATGCGGTCGGTCATTTCGGTCGCGGCGTTGCCGACGTCGATCTGGCCGCAGGCAATGTTGTAGGCGCGGCCGTCGAGTGCGGTGGCGCGGGTGAGCCCCGAGACGCCGTGCTTGGACGAGGTGTAGGGCGAGGAGAACGGCCGCGGTGCATAGGCCGAGATCGAGCCGTTGTTGATGATGCGGCCGCCTCGCGGGTCCTGATCCTTCATGATGCGGAAGGCGTGCTGCGTGCACAGAAACGGCGCAGTGAGGTTGGTGTCGATGGTGGCCTGCCACTGCTCGCGGGTGAGCTCTTCGAGCGGTACCGGCGGCGTGCCGACGCCGGCATTGTTGAACAGCACGTCGAGGCGGCCCCAGGTTTCCTTGGTTTTGGCGAATAGCGCGTCGATCGATTTCGGGTCGGTCATGTCCGAGACAACCACGAGGCTCATGCCGGATGGTCCCATCCTGGCAGTCTCGTCCAGCTTGTCCTTGCGGCGGCCGGTGAGAACCACATGGAAGCCGTTTGTCATCAGTCCCAGCGATGCTGCGCGTCCAATGCCCGTACCTGCTCCGGTGACGAGCGCGATCTTTTTTTGTGCCATTATTTTTCCTCGATCGTTTTTGAGTTTTGGTTTTTACTTTTGGGCCGCGCAATCTTACTTTTGAGTAGCATACGGCGGGCGTGGAATGCTCTGATGCGCGGCGCGCAATGCCGCCGACCAGCGCGCGCGCAGATCGTGGAAATACGGTTCGCCGGCCTCGATGCGATAGTTCAGCTCAGCCTCGTCGGCGTCGCGGCGCACGATCAGAACGTCGATCGGCATGCCGACGCCGAGATTGGAACGCATGGTCGAGTCCATCGAGACGAGGCTGACCTTGAGCGCATCGTAAAGATCGACGTCGAACGACACCGCGCGGTCGAGCACCGGCTTGCCGTATTTATGCTCGCCGATCTGGAGATAGGGCGTATCGATCGTGCACTCGATGAAGTTGCCCGCCGAATAGATCATGAACAGCCGCATCTTGCCGCCCTTGATCTGGCCGCCGAACAGCATCGAGACGTCGTAGTTGATTTCTTCCGCCTTCAGCGCCGGGCCTTCGACCGCGTTGACGGTGCGAATGGCGCGGCCAATGCGTTGTGCCGCCTGAAACATCGTCGGCGCGTTCATCAGCGTCTCGACTTCGCCGGTGTCGGGATTCTCCAGCCCCTCGGTCAGTGTTGAGATCACTGACTGGCTGACGGCGAGATTTCCTGCGGTCGCGATTGCCAAGACGTACTTGGCGGGCTTCGAGAACACATGCAGTTTGCGGAACGTGGAGATGTTATCGAGGCCCGCATTGGTCCGGGTGTCGGCGATCATCACGAGGCCGTCGCGCACCAGAATTCCGCAGCAATAGGTCATTTTCGATCCCCGGCCGTCTAACGCAGCCTTTTACGCGGTGCAGGCAGGCGCGGCAACCGAGCTGGTGTCAGATGTTTGTCGTCCCCGCGTGGGCGGGGACGACACCAAGGGAGTTACGACTGGCTCTGGCGGCCGGCTTGATCGACCTTGACCGCGACCGACAGTGTTTCCTTGCCGCCGCCATAGCGCGTGCCGCGGATCGGCGCCGCACCGAGGTAATCGAGGCCGAT
Source organism: Hyphomicrobiales bacterium (assembly GCA_021732625.1). Lineage (GTDB taxonomy): Bacteria > Pseudomonadota > Alphaproteobacteria > Rhizobiales > Xanthobacteraceae > SG-bin9. The sequence goes on along the minus strand of JAKFUP010000079.1, from coordinate 5,884 downwards.
GGCGACGCGGGCGTGCGCGTCGGTGGTACAGATTCCGTTGGTTGAGTCGAAACCGACCCAGCCGAGCTTGGGTACAAAGGCTTCGGCCCAGGCGTGGCCCGCTTCCTGATCGGCCTCGCCATCGGTGCGCAGGAAATGCCCCGATACGAATCGTGCAGGGACGCCGGCGCTGCGCGCGCAGGCGATAAAGATATGGGCGTAATCCTGGCAGACGCCGCGCTTGAGCGCGAAGGCTTCCTTTGCCGATGTCCCGGTGTTGGTCGGATCGATGTCGAAGGTCATGTGCTCGTTGAGTTGCACCAGCAGGGCATGCAGAAAGCCAAGTGTATCATCCTCGGACTCGCTCTGAAGCGTGCGCGCGAACGTCGCCATCTCCGGATTGACCTGGGTGAGATCGGTTGCGCGCATAAACAGGCTCGGCGGGAAACGCTCGTCGGCGCCTTTGAGAACGCCGCCGGTGTTGTGGGTCTCGACCAGACCCTCGACTTTGATGGTGAGTTCCTCGATCTGTCCCAGTGTCAGAACATGGGTGATGTTGCCGAAGGAATCGAGTTGCATGTCGAGGCGCGTGTCGCTGGACACGTCGATCTGCCAGTTGGCGACGTACTGTCCGTCGTGGCTGCCCGGCGTCATCCGCAGAATCTGGATCACGCCGCTCGCCGCCGGCTCGTAAACGTAAGTCGTGGAATGGGCAATTCGCAGACGCATGGTGCTCGGCCGGTGAGTTTGTTGAAGGCCTATCGTTTTTCACCTCCCCCTGAAAGGGGGAGGTCGATGCGAAGCATCGGGAGGGGGTCGGTCGTGCCACGCGATCTGACCCCCACCCCAACCCTCCCCCTTTCAGGGGGAGGGAGAAGCGCATCCCGGTACGACGGCCTCACGTTACTTTCACGCATCGAAACTCTCTATATCAGATACTGCTTGGCGATGATGTCACCCAATCGGGAATTGTCGCCAATGAATTCCTGGATGAACTCATGCAGGCCGCGCTGGAACAAATCGTCCATGTTGGCGTGTTCGAGCCGGTTGCGGACGCCGCGCGCATGACGCTGCGCCGGTCCCTGACGGCTGTAGGCGACGCCGATCTGGTCGAGATTGCGGACGAGATTGTCGTAGCAGCTCGCCAGCGAGCGCGGCAGCGAGTTGTTGAGGATCAAAAGGTCCGCGATCAGCCACGGCTTCAGCGTCTCGCGATAGACCCAGTGATAGGCCGTTTGCGCCGAGACCGAGCGCAGGATCGAGGTCCATTGATAATAGTCGAGCGGGCCGCCGACGTGTTCTTCCTCCGGCAGCAGCATGTGATACTTCACGTCGAGGATGCGCGCGGTGTTGTCGGCGCGCTCCAGATGCAATCCGAGCCGCGAGAACCAGTAGGCGTCGTTGCGCAGCATGGTGCGGTAGGCCGAGCCGTCGAAACGCAGCGAGGTCTCCTGCACGAAGCGCAGGAAATGGTCGAGGTCCTCGCGCGAGCGGGTGCCGTTCTTCCAGGTCTGGTGCAGCTCGATCCAAGCGCCGTTGATGGTGTCCCACATCTCGCTGGTCAGCGCGGTGCGCACCGAGCGCGAGTTCAGCCGCGCAATCTCGATGCAGTTTTTAATCGACGAGGGGTTCTCCTCGGAGAAGGCGATGAACTCGACGACCGTGCGCTCGTTGGCTTCGTCGTGCAGCGCGAAGAACGCCTCGCTGATGCCGGCTGTGAGCAGCGCCGATTCCCACTCGTTGGTCTTGCCTGCATAGGCATCGGGCAGTGCGGTCACCCGCAACGTCGCCTCGATGGTACGCGCGAGATATTCCGCGCGCTCCACATAGCGCGCCAGCCAGTACAGATTTTCGGCGGTTCGTGACAGCATGCGTCTAGTCGTCCAGAATCCACGTATCTTTGGTGCCGCCGCCCTGGCTTGAATTGACCACGAGCGACCCTTCCTTCAGCGCCACGCGGGTCAGCCCGCCGGGCACCACGGTGGTGTGCTCGCGGCCGGTCAGCACGAACGGGCGGAGATCGACGTGGCGCGGCGCGAGGCCGGACGCCGTGCAAGTCGGGCAGGTGGAAAGTGCGAGCGTCGGCTGCGCGATGAAGCCGGTCGGATCGCTTTTCACTTTCGCGCGGAATTCGTCGATCATGCTTTTGGTGGAAGCCGGACCGATCAGCATGCCGTAGCCGCCGGAGCCGTGAACTTCCTTCACGACCAGCTCGTGCATGTTGTCGAGTACGTAGGAGAGGTCCTTTTCCTCGCGGCAGCGCCAGGTCGGAACATTCTTCAGGATCGGCTCTTCATCGAGATAGAACCTCACGATCTCGGGCATGTAGCTGTAAATCGCCTTGTCGTCCGAGATGCCGGTGCCGACAGCGTTTGCGAGCGTCACGTTGCCCGCCATGTAGACCGACATCAGCCCCGGCACGCCGAGTGCGGAATCCGGGCGGAACGACAGCGGATCGAGGTAGTCGTCGTCGAGACGGCGATAGATCACGTCGACGCGCTTGAGGCCTTCGGTGGTTCGCATGAACACTTCATCGTTCTTGACGATGAGATCGCGGCCTTCGACCAGCTCAATGCCGAGTTTGTCGGCGAGAAACGAGTGTTCGTAGTAGGCCGAGTTGAAAACACCGGGGGTCAGCAGCGCGACGGTCGGCTCGGCGGTGGCGGTCAGCGGTGCGACCGAACGCAAGGCGGCAAGCAGCTCGTCCGGATAGTTTTCCACCGGAGCCACGCGATGGCGCGCGAACAGATCCGGAAACAGCCGCATCATGATTTCGCGGTTTTCCAGCATGTAGGACACGCCGGACGGAGTGCGGGCGTTGTCTTCAAGAACGTAGAAATGCTCCGGGTCCACGCGCACGATATCGATGCCAGCAATATGGACGTAGACGTCGTGCGGCACGTCCTGGCCGTTCATTTCCGGACGAAACACCGGGTTCTGGAAAATCAGGTCGTCCGGCACCTTGCCGGCGCGGAGGATTTCGCGGCCGTGATAGATGTCGCTCAGGAACATGTTGAGCGCCTTGACGCGCTGCTTCAGTCCCTTTTCCAGCAGCGTCCATTCCTTGCCGGAGAGAATCCGGGGAATCACGTCAAAAGGGATCAGCCGCTCGGTCGATTCGGAATCGCCATAGACCGCGAAGGTAATACCGATCCGCCGGAACAGCAGTTCGGCCTCTTTGCGCCGGAATTCCAGCGCGTCAGGTGGTGTCTCTTTCAGCCAAAGAGACAATTCCCGATAGGCCTGGCGAAGATCGCCGCTTGGGCCATTCATTTCGTCGAACGCAACTGCCATAAACCTGACTGCTCTGCCGGACCGTGTGCAGTGTGCAACATGCACGGATCATTGGAATGGTAGCAAGGGCCGGGCCAGCACGATATGCATTGAGAAGCAGCATTTCGTATGACGGTTCCAGCGGCTGCCCGTAAAGCAGGCGTTAGCGTGCTCAAATCGATGGCAGTGCACCGTAAGCTGTGACAGTTACGAGATAAATACCGGCGCGACCGGAAGAGGTCGGGGCCGGAAAGTATGGGCAGGGAGCGAGGGGCATGAGCGAGATCGTCACCGCGGGCATTCTGGTGATCGGCGATGAAATCCTGTCCGGCCGGACCAAGGACAAGAACATCGGCTATATCGCCGAATACCTGACCAACATCGGCATCGATCTGAAGGAAGTGCGGGTCGTATCCGACGACGAGGCGGACATCATCGCGGCCCTCGACGCGCTGCGCACCCGCTATACCTACGTTTTCACCACCGGCGGCATCGGCCCGACCCACGACGACATCACCGCCGACAGCGTGGCCAAAGCATTCGGTGTCGGCATCGATCACCATCCTGAGGTCGTGGCGCGGTTTCAGGAGCGCTTCAAGGGGCAGGATTTGAACGAGGCCCGCTTGCGCATGGCGCGGATTCCCGACGGCGGCGAGCTGATCCAGAGCGCGACAATTCTCGCGCCGGGCTTTCGCATCGGCAACGTCATCGTCATGGCAGGCGTGCCGTCGATCATGCAGGCGATGATGGACATTATCGCGCCAAAACTGAAATCTGGCGTGCGGATGCTGTCGGATACGGTGAAGGCGAATGCACGCGAGGGCGACATCGGAACGCCGCTGCGCGCGATCCAGCAAAATCATCCGGAGACGATCATCGGCAGCTATCCGTTCATGGACGAAGAGGGCAAGCCGAACACCAATCTCGTGGTGCGCTCGCGCGACGCAGATAAGCTCGCGGCTGCGATGAACGAAGTGAAAATCATGCTGACAGGACTGAACCTGCCGCCGCGCTAAAAACGTTCTCAAGATGGAGCGCCTTTGATGAGCGAAGGATTTCTCGACGCGATCAAGAGCGGCAAGATTCAACCGCCGGAATCGGCAAAGACGCTCGGGCTCACTTTCGTCAGCTACGACGCCGACAAAATGTCGATCGAGCTCGAGTTCGACGGCCGGCCGACATTTGCCAATCCGATCGGGATCGTGCAGGGCGGGTTTCTGGCGGCGATGCTCGACGATGCGATGGGGCTGGCCTCGGCCGCCACCATGCAACTCGGCCAGTTCGCGCCGACGCTCAATCTCAACGTGCAATTCCATCGCCCGGCGCAGATCGGCAAGATCCAGGCGACCGGCCGTGTCACCATGCGGGGCAGCTCGGTCCTTCAACTCGCCGGAGAGTTGCGTCAGAGCGGCAAGGTTCTCGCAACGGGCACCGCAACCGGGCTCATTCGCAACATGGGAAAGTGATGCACGATGTCTGATCCTGCCGCAAAAGCACCTCCGCCCGACAAGTTTTTCCCGGTTTCATGGGATCAGTTTCATCGCGACGCCCGCGCGCTCGCGTGGCGGCTCAACGGCGCGGGGCCGTTCGATGCGTTGATCGCGATTACGCGCGGCGGATTGGTCGCGGCAGCGGTGGTGGCGCGCGAGCTTGGCATCCGGGTGATCGATACCGCTTGCGTCGCGAGTTACGATCACCAGTCGCAAGGCTCGCTCACGGTGCTGAAGGAAATCGCGCCGGACGTGATCCGCCGCGGCAAATCAGTCCTCATCGTCGACGATCTCGTCGATACCGGTGCGACGGCCAAAGTGGTTCGTGCGCTGTGTCCGGGCGCGCATTTCGCAACCGTCTACGCCAAGCCCATGGGCCGGCCGATGGTCGACACCTTCATCACCGAGGTGTCGCAGGACACTTGGATTTTCCTTCCGTGGGACACGGCGCTGGCGTTCCAGCCGCCGATCCGGGATGGAGCGGCGTAACCTTCCTAACCTCTCCCCGTTTACGGGGAGAGGTCGGATCGCGAAGCGATCCGGGTGAGGGGCGTTGTGAAGCGCTGTTTCCCCTCACCCCGACCCTCTCCCCGCAACGCGGGGAGAGGGAGAAAAAGCGAATCTACCCCAACCGCTCCCGCGCCAGCTTCGCGCCCGCGCCGAGAGACCGTAGCTTCGCCTCGGAAATATCACGGCGCATCGGCGCCATGCCGCAGTTGGTGGTCGCGGTGATCTTGTCCTTGGGCACGGTCTTCATCACCGCTTCGATAGTCTTGAAGACGTCTTCCGGTGTTTCCACTTCATCGTTCGCGACATCGATCACGCCGGCCTGCACCGTCTTGCCCTTGAGCAGACCGAGCAGTTCGATCGGCACGCGCGAATTCTTGCACTCGATCGCGACCTGCTGGATGCTGCTTTTGGCGATGGTCGGGAACGTCTCTTCATACTGACGCCACTCGCCGCCGAGCGTCTTCTTCCAGTCGTCGTTGGCCTTGATGCCGTAGCCGTAGCAGATGTGAACGGCGGTCGCGCATTTGAGGCCCTTGGCCGCGCGCTCCAGTGCCTCGACGCCCCAGTCGCGCACCTCGTCCATGTAGACATTGAACGCCGGTTCGTCGAACTGGATCATGTCGACGCCGTCG
>JAKFUP010000246.1 GCA_021732625.1 Hyphomicrobiales bacterium | reverse complement strand
GACGGGCTTAATCGACGATTCACTGTCTTAAATTCATGAACTCTTTATGGTGTTGTTTAAGCTGATCTTCAAACCGGCTGCTTAGGTTGGCGTTATCAGGCGGGACAAAAGTTTCGTCGAATAAAAAAGACAAAGCAGGGGTAGTGTCATGATCAAAGCCGTAGCCACGGCCGCGGAGTCCGTTGAGCGCAACGACGCGAACGCGCCGGTCCAGCCGCTCTATCTCGAAGCATTGACTCTTGTGGAGCGGCTGCATCGCCGCCTGCTCGACGTCATCAAGGACGAATTCGATCGCCGCGGCCGAGCCGACATCAATTCGGTTCAGGCGCTGCTGCTCTATAACATCGGCGACAAGGAATTGACGGCAGGCGAGTTGCGCACCCGCGGCTACTATCTCGGTTCGAACGTCTCCTACAATTTGAAGAAGCTGGTTGAACTCGGCTTCCTCGATCATCAGCGTTCGCGCATCGATCGCCGCTCGGTCCGTATTCGCCTGACCGCGCAGGGCCAGGAAATCCGCCGCATCGTCGACGAGCTTTACAAGAAGCATGTCCGGACGGTCGAAAAGGTCGGCGGTATCTCGAACGACGAGTTCGCGACACTCAACAAGTCGCTGCATCGCCTCGAGCGCTTCTGGACCGACCAGATCCTGTATCGGCTTTGAACATTTTTAATTCGAGCGAAGCCGGCGCAAGACCGGTCGCTCAATAAGACTTCAAAAATCTAACGAACGCATCGGCCCGATTTCTGCGGTCCGGTGCGTTTTCTTTTATGCACCCTCGGGTTCATTGTGGTGTCCATCGGGACCGCGCTTGAATACGCCATAATTGCTGGATTTACCGCCGTCGCCGCTGATGCCTGTCGCGCTCAGTCCAAGTTTCATCAGTTCGCGAACCGCTGCCGCACGAGTCGGCATGCGATGAGCAAAGCGAAAATCGTCAATCAGCTTAAGCTCTTCAGGCGAAAGCATGAGTTGCAATCGCTCGTCCCGTAGGCCGCTCATTTCCGATCTCCGAAAGCAAAATGCTTAAAATGAGTAATTTACTAACTTTGCGAGTGCCGATCAGGTTCCGCAAAATGTTCAAGTGGCTCGATTTGAGTTAAAAAGTATAATAAAATCAATAATTTAATATGGATTACTGGTTGCGGTGTGGTACGGTGTCGAAACAAGCGAGGTTGCTCCATGGACACCGCCAAGCACGCCATCAGCGCAATACGAACTCCGGCAGACGCCGCAAAATCTGGTCGGACCCCGAAGTTGACCCCACATCAATCTGCCTTGGACAAAGTCTCCGCGTGGGCCAACAGCCGGGAATTGCAGCCGCCGAAATAGGCTTTCTGCCCGGCATCGCTTGGCAAAACGATGCCGCTCGCCGCCTTGGTGGGTTTTCCGCACGCAACCGGCGCGGTGCTGCCGGAGCTGGCTCCTCACGCCTAAATATCGGGCTTAGACCCCGAAACTTGGCCCTTCACGCCAGATATGGTATGGCGCTCGCGCCGCCTTTCGGACCATCCTGTTTCGCACGTCTTCCCCAAAGGAAGCGGCGATGGAGACATTTCGCTCATGAGCTCTTCTGCCAAAACCGCCAACGCTCCCGATACGTTTTTCTCGGCAACGCTCGCGCAGGCCGATCCGGAGATCGCAGCTTCGATCAAAGGTGAACTCGGCCGTCAGCAGCATGAAATCGAACTGATCGCGTCGGAGAACATCGTCAGCCGGGCTGTGCTGGAAGCGCAGGGCTCGGTGATGACCAACAAGTATGCCGAAGGCTATCCGGGCAATCGCTATTACGGCGGCTGTGAATTCGTCGATGTCGCCGAGACGCTTGCGATCGATCGCGCCAAGAAACTGTTCGGCGCGGGTTTTGCCAACGTGCAGCCGAATTCGGGCAGCCAGATGAACCAGGCGGTGTTCCTGGCGCTGCTGCAGCCCGGCGATACCTTCATGGGCCTTGATCTCGCAGCCGGCGGACATCTCACCCACGGCGCACCGGTCAACATGTCGGGCAAATGGTTCAAGCCGGTGCATTACACCGTGCGCAAGGACGATCATCTGATCGATATGGATGCCGTGGCAAAGCAGGCTGAAGAGATCAAGCCGAAGCTGATCATTGCTGGCGGCTCGGCTTATTCGCGCGCATGGGACTTCAAGCGTTTCCGCGAGATTGCTGACAGCGTCGGCGCATATCTGCTGGTGGATATGGCGCACTTCGCCGGTCTCGTTGCGGGTGGCGTGCATGCCTCGCCAGTGCCTTACGCTCACGTCACCACGACAACGACGCACAAGTCGCTGCGCGGGCCGCGCGGCGGCCTGATTCTCTGCAATGACGAGGTGCTCGCCAAGAAACTCAACTCGGCGATCTTCCCCGGCCTGCAGGGCGGTCCATTGATGCATGTGATCGCGGCGAAGGCGGTGGCTTTCGCCGAGGCGCTGCGTCCAGACTTCAAGATTTACGCGAAGAATGTCGTCGAAAATGCGAAGGCACTTTCGGAAACGCTGCGCGCTGCCGGTTTCGATATCGTGTCCGGCGGCACCGACAACCACCTGATGCTGGTCGATCTGCGGCCGAAGGGCCTGAAAGGCAATGCATCGGAAAAGGCGCTCGGCCGTGCGGCGATCACCGCCAACAAGAACGGCATTCCGTTCGACCCCGAAAAGCCATTCGTGACATCGGGCCTGCGTCTCGGCACGCCAGCGGCGACCACGCGCGGCTTCGGCGTCGCGGAATTCAAGCAGGTCGGCGAGATGATCGCCGAAGTGCTCAACGCCAATGCGCAATCGTCGGACGGCAAGGCGCCGCTGGTCGAAGCTGCGATCACGGAGCGCGTGCGCGCGCTCACCGATCGCTTCCCGATCTACGGCTGAGGGCTAGTGGAGTGGATTTGACATTCGCTACCCCGTCCGCTGCGAGTCCGAATAGCGAATGTCAAATCCAAAACTCCACTAAAAATCTATATTTGCTAGTGGTCCTTTGATTCTAACATTCGCAAGAAGGGCTGCTGAGAAGGGGATGCGAATGTTAGAATCGGACCACTAGATGCGCTGCCCGAGTTGCAACAGTCTCGATACGCAAGTGAAGGATTCGCGGCCGACGGAAGATTCGGCCGTGATCCGCCGCCGCCGCGTGTGCGTGACGTGCAACTTCCGCTTCACCACTTTCGAACGGGTGCAGCTTCGCGACCTCACCGTGATCAAGCGCAATGGCCGCCGCGTGCCGTTCGATCGGGACAAGCTGGTGCGCTCGCTGCAGATCAGCCTGCGCAAGCGCCCGGTGGATACCGAGCGCGTGGAGAAGATGGTCTCGACCATCGTGCGCGAGCTGGAAAGCGGCGGCGAGGCCGAGATTTCCTCGGAGGCGATCGGCGAGATCGTGATGGAGCACCTGCGCCAGCTCGATGACGTGGCCTATGTGCGTTTCGCCTCGGTCTATCGCAACTTCCGCGAAGCCAAGGATTTCGAGGCAGTGCTCGGCGAACTGTCGGGCGACGACGATGCGCGGCCTGCGCTTGTCCGGAAATGAACTCGGCCGCTTTCTCTGCTGACGATCATCGATTCATGCAGCTTGCGCTGACGCTCGGGAGGCGCGGGCTCGGCAATACGTGGCCCAATCCGGCCGTCGGCGCGGTGGTCGTGAAGGACGGCATGATTGTCGGCCGTGGCTGGACCCAACCGGGCGGGCGGCCGCATGCGGAGCCGGAGGCTTTACGACGTGCTGGCGCGCTTGCAAAAGGTGCGACGCTCTACGTAACGCTGGAGCCATGCTCGCATCACGGTAAGTCGCCACCTTGCGCTGATGCCTTGATCGCCGCAGGCATATCGCGTGTGGTTGCGGCAATCGAAGATCCAAACCCGGAAGTCGCCGGGCAGGGCCATGCGCGATTGCGCGCGGCGGGGATCGCGGTGAACGTCGGATTGTGCGCCGACGAAGCGTTGCGCGATCATACCGGACATATTCGCCGCATCACGTCAGGCCGCCCGCATGTGACGCTGAAACTGGCCGTTTCAAGTGACGGCAAAGTTGGGGCAGCCGGCCGCAAGCCTGTGGCGCTGACGGAGGCTGCTGCCAGCGCCCGCGTTCACCTGATGCGGGCGCAGACCGACGCGATTCTGATCGGCGTCGGTACGGCCTTGTCGGACGATCCGATGCTGACCTGCCGTTTGCCGGGGTTGGAGGCGCTCTCACCCGTGCGGGTGGTGCTGGATACGCATTTGCGGTTGCCGCCGTCGGGACGGCTGGCGAAGTCGGCGCGCAAGGTGCCGCTGTGGGTGGTCGCATCGGCGACGGCCGAGGCGCCGGCGGCGACCGTGCTCAGCGCCGAAGGCGCGGCGATCGTACGTGCTGGCAATGGCGACAAGGGGCTCGATCTCAACGCAGTAGTGAAAGAGCTGGCATCTCGCGGCATCTCGCGGTTGATGGTTGAGGGCGGCTCGAAGATCGCAGCGTCGTTTCTTCAGGCCGATCTGGCCGACGAAGTCTGGCTGTTTCAAAGCCCGAAGACGATCGGCACCGATGGCATCGATGCATTGCACGGTATGCCTCTCACCACGATCACGGCCTCGCCACGCTTTCGGCTGCATGCTAGCGACATGTTCGGACCAGATAAGCTAAGCATTTTTGAACGACCATGATCCGGAAAAGTGGAAACCGGTTTTCCGATCAGATCATGGTCCATTTGAAGAGAACCTGATGTTCACAGGGATCGTCACCGATATCGGCGAGATTGCGAGCCTCAAGCCTGTGGCGCAGGGGCAATTGCATCGGCTGCGCATCCTGTGCCGCTATGACCGGACCACGATCGCCGATGGCGCATCAATCGCGTGCAACGGGGTATGTCTGACGGTGGTTGGGTCGGGCACGGATGGCGGCCGCACCTGGTTCGATGTCGATGCCGCAGCCGAGACGCTGCGCATGACCACCGCGCAGCATTGGATAACCGGAACACGGCTCAATCTTGAGCGGGCGCTGAAGATCGGCGACGAACTCGGCGGCCACATCGTTGCCGGGCATGCCGATGGTATTGCAACGATCGTGGCACGCGACGACTTACCGGACATGGCGCGGGTTACGCTGAAGAGCCCGCGGGAATTTGCGCGTTTCATCGCCACCAAGGGATCGATCACGCTCGACGGCTGCTCGCTGACCGTGAATACGGTGGAGGACGACAGGTTTTCGGTGCTGATTATCCCCCACACCTTGAGCGTCACCACGCTTGGCGGCTGGACAGCGGGCAGCGAGGTCAATCTCGAAGTCGATCTGATGGCGCGCTATGCGGCGCGCCTGACCGAAATGAAATAGCCATTGGATTTGCCGCGGCAGGAGACTAAAACGCTTGCGGAGTTGGATCGAGTGAGCAGACACCTGAAGATGGTTGAACCGCGCCGAGCACCGTTGAAAGATCAGACCGATATCAAGGGCTCCCATGTCCTGATCGTCGAAGCGCGGTTCTATGACGATATTCAGGATGCACTGCTGTTGGCCGCGATCGCCGAGCTGAAGGAAGCCGGTTGCACCCATGACGTCATCACGGTTCCGGGTTGCCTTGAAATTCCAGCGGCGACCGCGATCACCATCGAAGCTGCTGACAAGAAGGGCCGGCCCTACGATGCGGTGGTCGCACTTGGCTGCGTGATCCGCGGCGAGACCATTCATTTCGAGATCGTGGCGATGGAATCCGCGCGCGGTTTGATGGATTTGTCGGTCAACAGAAAGATTCCGCTCGGCAATGGCATCATCACAGTCAACACCGAAGAGCAGGCGTGGGCGCGTGCGAGGGCCGATGCACTCAACAAGGGCGGCGACGCCGCGAGGGCGGCTGTTGTCATGATGCGGATCAAGCGACGGATGCAACCGCGGCTCGACCAGATGATCAAGGATCGGCTGCGCGATGCCAGCCACTAAAGCTGACTCGGCAAAAAACGCGCCTGCCAAGGCGAACCGCCGCGGCGCCGCGCGGCTCGCCGCTGTGCAGGCGCTGTATCAGATGGATATCGCGGGTGCGGGCATCAACGATATCTTCGCTGAGTTCGAGAGCCACTGGCTCGGCAACGAAATTGAAGGCGAAAAATACCTTCCCGCCGAAGCGGCGTTCTTCCGCGATGTGGTCGCAGGTGTGGTGCGCGATCAGGCCAAGCTCGATCCGCTGCTCGACGATGCGCTCAATCGTGGCTGGCCGCTGAAGCGCATCGACGCGATCATTCGCGCGACATTGCGGGCAGGGGCCTACGAGCTGGAGCACCGCAAGGACGTTCCGGCCCGCGTGGTGGTCAAGGAATACGTCGATGTCGCCAATGCCTTCGTCGAGAGCGACGAGACCGGCATGGTCAACGCGGTGCTCGATCAGATCGCGCGGCACTTTCGCGCCGATGAGTTTCAACGCGCATAGCGATGACCCCAAGTGTCATTGCGAGGAGCGCAGCGACGAAGCAATCCAGTCTTTTGTTGCTCTGGATTGCTTCGCTTCGCTCGCAATGACGGAATCCTTGCTTCGGGCGATGAAGGTTGGTGGTGAGGCCTGCTAAATGGCATCCAGCGAAGACGACCTGATCGCACGTCACTTCAAGCCGCTGGCAATGGATCCCGGCGCGTTTGGCCTGACCGACGACACGGCAATTCTTAAAGCACTCGGTCAAGACATCGTCATCACGGTGGATGCCATCGTCGAAGGCGTACATTTTCTGCCTGACGATCCGCCCGACACGATCGCGCGCAAGGCGCTGCGGGTGAACCTGTCTGATTTGGCAGCAAAAGGCGCGGAGCCTGCGGGCTTTGTCATGACGCTGGCGTTGCGCGAGATGCACGATGCCTGGCTCGCGCCGTTCGCCAAGGCACTCGGCGAAGATGCAATGCATTTCGGCTGCCCGCTGCTCGGCGGCGATACGGTCTCGACACCCGGTCCGCTGTCGATCTCGATCACGGCGTTTGGCCGGGTGCCCGAAGGCAAAATGGTTCGCCGCCATGGCGCGAAACCCGGCGATCTCGTGATGGTCACCGGCACCATCGGCGATGCGACGCTGGGGCTCGATATTCTCAAAGGTGGCCCGATCGCCAAGGCAATGGCGAATGACGCTGTTGGAATGGCGGCGTTGATCGATCGCTATCGCGTGCCGCAGCCGTGCAATGCCTTCGCAAACGCGGTGCGTGAGTATGCTCATGCCGCGATGGACGTGTCCGATGGTCTTGCCGGCGATCTCGCCAAGCTGTGCTCCGTGTCCGGGGTCAGCGCGGACATCCCGCTTGCCGATGTGCCGCTGTCGGTTTGCGCGAAGGGTCTGCTGGCGAGCGGTGCTGTTGGCATCGAGCGACTGATCGCGGGCGGTGACGATTACGAGGTGCTGTGCGCGGTGCCACAGCGAAACGCCGAGCGGTTCTTGGCTGCCGCGCTGGCCGCTGGAACGACCGCTGCCGCGATTGGGGCGTTCACCGCGGGAATCGGGCCGCCGCGGTTTCTCGATGCTGACGGCAAGCCGTTGACGCTTCGGCGGCTATCCTACAGCCACTTCTGATCTATCAGACGAAATACCAAGATAAAACGCTGCGAATCCCTCCAAAAAGGGGTCTTTAAGGTAGCCCGTGGCGTTGCGTCGCCGGGGTGATTTTGGCATTGTCCGCGCCGATTTGAGGCCGATTTTGCTCAGAAGCCGGGCACGGCCTCCTTGTTTGTGCGTCTGTCCATTCGCGGTCACGGACGCGCGGGGAAACAACAAAAGATCTGAGGAACTTCAATGACAGTTTTGTGGGTGATCGTGCTCTGTGGAGCGCTTTCAATCGTCTACGCCGCATGGGCAACGTCGTCCGTGCTCGCAGCCGACGCGGGCAACGCGCGGATGCAGGAAATCGCAGCGGCGGTGCGCGAAGGCGCGCAGGCCTATCTCAAGCGCCAGTACATGACGATCGGCATCGTTGGCATCGTGATCTTCGCGCTGCTCGCCTGGCTGCTCGGCATGCTGGTTGCCATCGGCTTTTTGATCGGTGCGGTCCTGTCGGGTGCAGCCGGTTTCATCGGCATGAATGTGTCGGTGCGCGCCAACGTCCGGACTGCGCAGGCAGCGACCACGTCGCTGGCGGGCGGTCTTGAACTGGCCTTCAAGGCCGGTGCAATCACAGGCATGCTGGTGGCCGGTCTCGCGCTGCTCGGCGTGACGCTGTACTTCATCTATCTCACCCAGATCCTTGGCCTTGCCGTTAACAGCCGCGTCGTCGTCGACGCGCTGGTGGCGCTCGGCTTCGGCGCATCGCTGATCTCGATCTTCGCCCGTCTCGGTGGCGGCATCTTCACCAAGGGTGCGGACGTCGGCGGCGATCTCGTCGGCAAGGTTGAAGCGGGCATTCCGGAAGACGATCCGCGCAACCCGGCAACCATCGCGGACAACGTCGGCGACAACGTCGGCGATTGCGCCGGCATGGCCGCCGATCTGTTCGAGACCTACGCCGTGACCGCGGTTGCGACCATGGTTCTGGCCGCGATCTTCTTCGCGACCTCGCCGCTGCTTGCTAACATGATGACACTGCCGCTCGCCATTGGCGGCGTCTGCATCTTGACCTCGATCGCGGGCACGTTTTTCGTCAAGCTCGGTGCCAGCCAGTCCATCATGGGCGCTTTGTACAAGGGCCTGATCGCGACCGGCGTACTCTCGCTGTTCGGCGTTGCCGCTGTGATCTACTACCTGATCGGCTTCGGTCCGCTGGCGGGTGTGAAATACACCGGTCTGTCGCTGTTCTGGTGCGGTGTGGTCGGTCTTGCTGTGACAGGCCTCATCATCTGGATCACCGAGTACTACACCGGCACGGACTATCGTCCGGTGAAGTCGATTGCCGCTTCGTCGGTGACTGGCCACGGCACCAACGTGATCCAGGGTCTCGCGATCTCGATGGAATCGACAGCGCTGCCGGCGCTCGTCATCATCGCGGGCATCCTCGTCACCTACAGCCTTGCTGGATTGTTCGGCATCGCGATTGCCACCACCACGATGCTGGCGCTGGCCGGCATGATCGTGGCGCTCGACGCCTTCGGTCCGGTGACGGACAACGCCGGCGGCATCGCGGAAATGGCTGGCCTTCCGAAGGAAGTGCGCAAGTCGACCGACGCGCTCGACGCCGTCGGCAACACCACCAAGGCCGTCACCAAAGGCTACGCGATCGGCTCGGCCGGTCTCGGCGCGCTGGTGCTGTTCGCCGCCTACAATGAAGACCTCAAGTTCTTCATCGCCAACGCTGCGAAGTATCCGTACTTCAACGGTGTGTCGCCGGACTTCTCGCTGAACAATCCGTACGTCGTGGTTGGCCTGCTGTTCGGCGGCCTGTTGCCGTACCTGTTCGGTGCGATGGGCATGACCGCAGTGGGCCGTGCGGCCAGCGCGATCGTGGAGGAAGTGCGCCGTCAGTTCCGCGAAAAGCCGGGCATCATGAAAGGCGACGACAAGCCGGATTATGGCCGTGCGGTCGACCTGCTGACCAAGGCTGCGATCAAGGAAATGATTATTCCGTCGCTGCTGCCGGTGCTGTCGCCGATCTTCGTCTACTTCGTGATCTACGCCATCGCGGGCGGGGGAGCGGCTGGCAAGTCGGCTGCGTTCTCGGCAGTCGGTGCCATGTTGCTGGGCGTGATCGTGACGGGGCTTTTCGTTGCGATCTCGATGACCTCGGGCGGCGGCGCGTGGGACAATGCCAAGAAGTACATCGAGGACGGCCACTACGGCGGTAAGGGTTCGGACGCGCACAAGGCGGCCGTGACCGGCGACACCGTCGGCGACCCGTACAAGGATACGGCGGGTCCCGCCGTGAACCCGATGATCAAGATCACCAACATCGTGGCTTTGCTGCTGCTGGCTATTTTAGCACACTGATGATTGTCATTCCGGACGTTGCGCGATCAGCGCAACGATCCGGAATCTCGAACGTGCTGCGATGCAGAGATTCCGGGTTCGTCGCCTTGCGAGGCCCCGGAATGACTAAAT
>JAKFUP010000161.1 GCA_021732625.1 Hyphomicrobiales bacterium | reverse complement strand
CGACTGCCTGAAAGCCGCCGTCTTCGGTCTTTTCCAGTTCCTCGCAGCCCGGAATACAGGCCTTCAGCACGGACGGATCGTTGAGCTTCTCCCACACCACCTGGCGCGGAGCTGCGAGTTGGACCTCGCCAGACATTGTCATGGCCATGGGACTATCCCTCCGGGATTACCGCGTGCTTCTGCTTCTGCTTCTGCTTCGCTTCTCAAGTAGAACAGCACAGCCGCAATGAAAAGGGCCGAGGTTGTGTGTGTGCGATGCACCTTTGGTTGGGCGCAATAGGATTGGCAAAAGATTGCCATGCCTCACACAAAATAGTTAGGGTGCGCGCGCATCATGAGCACCGCCCTTTCACCCTTGCACGCACCCTTGTTTTCGAGCGCCGCCATGCGGGCGATTTGCGACGACGCGGTGTATGTCCAGCATATGCTCGATTTCGAATCGGCACTCGCGCGCGCCGAAGCAGCAGTCGGCCTGATTCCCGCTTCAGCCGTGAAGCCGATCGCTCACGCCTGCCGCGCCGAGGCCATCGACCTCGACGCATTGGCGAACGCGGCAGTGCCGGCCGGCAATCTCGCGATCCCATTGGTCAAAATGCTGACGGCTGAGGTCGCCAAGTCTGACAAGGCCGCCGCCGGCTATGTACATTGGGGCGCGACCAGCCAGGACGTCATCGACAACGCGATCATGCTTGGCCTGCGCGCCGCCATTGACGCGTTGTTGCTGGATCTCGATCGCGCCATCGCAGGCTTTGCAAAGCTCGCGCGCGCTCATCGCAACACCGCCATGGTGGCGCGGACATGGCTACAGCACGCGCTGCCGATGCCGTTCGGATTAAAGGTCGCGGAATATGCCAGCGCGTTGCATCGCTCGAAACTGCGGCTGAAGCGATTGCGCAGCGAAGGACTTGCACTGCAATTCGGCGGCGCTGCGGGAACGCTGGCAGCACTCGGCGACAAAGGCCTTGCCGTCGCGGCACAACTTGCCAAGGAACTCGACCTGCCGCTGCCGGATGCACCATGGCACTCGCATCGCGACCGGCTCGCCGAGGCCGCCGCCATGTTCGGGATCCTTACCGGCTCTTGCGGCAAGATTGCCCGCGACGTCTCGCTGATGATGCAAACCGACACCGCCGAAGCGTTCGAGCCTGCGGGCGCGGGCCGCGGCGGATCGTCGACCATGCCGCACAAGCGCAATCCCGTCGCCGCAGCTTCGGCTCTCGCCGCGGCAACGATGGCGCCGAACCTCGTGGCAACGATCTTTGCCACCCAAGTGCACGATCACGAGCGCAGCGCCGGGCCATGGCATGCCGAATGGCCGACGCTGCCGACGCTGATACTGATAACGTCCGGGGCGCTCGCGGCGATTGTCGACATGGCCGAGGGGCTCGAAGTCGATACCGAGCGCATGCGGAAAAATCTCGACGCCACTCACGGTCTCATCATGGCCGAAGCCGTGGCGATGAAGCTTGCCGAATCCGTCGGCAAGAGCGAAGCGCATCACATTGTCGAACACGCCAGCCGCGCCGCGATACAAAACAAGCAGCATCTGCGCGATGTGCTCGCGGCCGACGCACGTGTGACCGCACATCTCAATAGCGACACACTGGCCGCACTGTTTGATCCACAAAACTATCAGGGCGCTTCGCAGGCCATGATCGACCGTCTGCTCGCCTCGCTGACGGCATGATCCCGAAAAGCATGCCCTTGGGCAAGTTAACGCGACCCGAGGGTGGATACCGGTTTTCGGATAAGATCATGCCAAAAATAATCTCGGAGATTTTCTCATGCCCATGATCGATGCCGGCGATGGCTGCCTGCTCAATGTCTCGGTCGACGGACGCGACGGCGGCCCGACATTGATGATGTCGAATTCGCTCGGCTGCACCATGCAGATGTGGGAGCCGCAGATGGCGGCACTGGCCAAGGAATTTCGCGTCATCCGCTATGACCGGCGCGGGCACGGCAAATCGAGTGTGCCTTCCGGCCCCTATTCAATGGATCGCTTCGGCCGCGACGTGCTGGCAATTCTTGACGACCTCAACATCGAGAAGGCGCACTGGTGCGGGCTGTCGATGGGCGGCATGGTCGGGCAATGGCTCGGCGCCAACGCCCCGCAACGCTTCGGCAAGCTCATTCTCTCTAACACCACCTGCTATTATCCAGATCCGACCAACTGGATCAATCGCATCAAGGCGGTGAACGAAGGCGGCATTGCCGCCGTTGCCGACACGGTGATCGCGGGCTGGCTGACGGCGGATTTCCGCGAGCGCGACCCGGCGGCCACCGAGTCCATGAAGGCGATGCTCAAGGCATCGCCGCAGCAGGGCTACCTCGCCTGCTTCGAAGCCTTGAAGACGCTCGACCAGCGCGCGCTGCTGCCGACAATCACCAATCCCACACTGGTCATCGCCGGGCGTCACGATCCCGCGACGCCTCTGGCGGCCGGCGAATTCATCCGCAGCCAGATTCCGAAGGCCAGCCTCACCATTCTCGATGCCGCGCATATCTCCAACGTCGAGCAGCCGCACGCCTTCACCGACGCGGTCATCGGTTTCCTTAATCAACGATAAGACCTTGCCCAAGAGAAAACGAGATTCCGATGGACGACAAACAACGGCTCGATAAAGGCACGGCAAAGCGCCGCAAGGTGTTGGGCGATGCGTGGGTCGATAAATCCGCGGCCAACCGCAACAGCTTCAATGCAGACTTTCTCGACCTGATCTCGCGCTATGCATGGGGCGACATCTGGCAGCGTCCGCATTTCGACGACCGCACACGGCGCATCCTCGTGATCGGCACCATGGTTGCGCTCGGGCAATGGGACGAGTTTCGTCTTCACGCGCGCGCGGCGCTGGCCGAGGGCGGCTTCACGCCCGACGACATCAAGGAAATTCTGTTGCAGCAGGCGATCTATTGCGGCGTTCCGGCCGCCAATCACGCGGTCAAGGAAGCCAACGCGATCATTCAGGAGTTGGGGCTGCTCAAGGGCTGAGCCGCGCTCCGGACTGCTCCATCTCAGCGGCTTGAACGTCGGAGGCGCGCTCGACAGTTGCAGCTTGATTTGCGGCTTGATTTGCGGCTTGCGGCTGAACCAGCAACACGATCGCACCGCCCAGCAGCAACATCGTCTCGGTCGCATGCAGGCGCAGAGCTTCGGTCTCGCCTACCTTTGACGCGAGGATCATGCTGGTGAAACTGACGGCCATGCCGACGATCAGCGCGATCGACAGCGCCTCTTCACCATTGCCGTTGTCGCGCCACACCTTGCGGGCCGAGAGCGCAACAAAAGCCAGCAGGAAAAGCGCCACCACGACTTTGGCAAGCGCAAGCAGCCAGGCAAAGCGCACCGTTCCGAGCGATGACAGATTGAGGTAATCGCTGACGAAGATCGCAGGCGCGACATGGGCGCGATCAAACAGGCCGCGAATAGGCGATTCCCAGATTTTCAGCGCAGCAACGGTCCAGGCCGGAATGAAATAACACGCCAGCAGGAAGCCATTATAGGTTCCAATTCGGTAGGTTCCAATTCGCCGCCCGCCGAGCATCGCCTCGCGCTCCCTTGATCTTTGGGATCGCTGCGCGGACGCGGGCGAAACCCTGAAGGGCGAAGTAACGCCGGTCGAATGCCAGCGGCAATTGAAACCATTTGTTTACCTTAATTGCGCCGCTGGAACTCACAGGTCTCAGGCTGCCGTTGGCGCACAAGAAAAATCCCGCCTTTCGGCGGGATTTTCTTGAAACTGGGCTAGCGGTTCGGGCTCTGCTGCTGACCCGGCTTCTGGTTCGGATCCTGCTGCTGTTGGCCAGGCTTTTGCCCGCCGCCCTGCTGCTGACCGGGCTTTTGACCCGGGTTCTGGTTCTGCTGATTGTTCTGGCTCATTCGAGGCTCCTTTTGTGAGACTGAACACGTCGATAACCGCGTCGCCCCCATTTCGGTTCTCGTTCCCGTGCGATCATTGCGAGGCATCTTTGCGATCATATCGGGGCAACTGCTTCAGCTCTCCCCGCGTGCGGGAGAGGTAAGACGAAAGCCCAGCCGTGTGGACCACGATCAGCTGTAGATGTCGCACCGCGCCATGTTGCTGGGTGCAGTTCCCGCTGTTAACAATCTCAAGACGACGCGTCGCTCCGGCTGCCGGGCCAATGTTGACGGGTCTGGGCGAACGTCACTTGGACAACCTGCGGCAGCGATGGCGTATTTCTCCCAGCAATTGATCAACGGCGTCGTGCTCGGCTCGATCTATGGGCTGATCGCCATTGGCTACACCATGGTCTATGGCATCGTCGGCATGATCAATTTCGCCCATGGCGATATCTTCATGATCGGCGGCTTTGTCGCCCTCATCACGTTTCTCATTCTGGTCTCGATCGGCCTTACCTTCGTCCCCGTTATTTTGCTGCTGGTGCTGCTCGTCGCGATGGCGATGACCGCGCTCTATGGCTGGAGCGTGGAGCGGATCGCCTATCGTCCGTTACGGCATTCGTTCCGGCTCGCGCCGATGCTCTCGGCGATCGGCATGTCGTTTGCGTTGAGTAATTTCGCGCAGGTCGCGCAGGGTGCGCGCGTCAAGCCTGTGCCGCCGATCGTGACCGGCGGCTATACGCTGTTCGAGCGCAGCGGCTTCGCGGTGCAACTCTCCAACATCCAGATCATCGTCGTCATCACGACGCTCGTACTGCTGGCGTTGTTCACCTATCTGGTGTCGCGCACACGCCTTGGCCGCGACATGCGCGCATGCGAACAGGACCAGACCATGGCCGCACTTCTCGGCGTCGATGTCGATCGCACCATCTCGATGACGTTCGTGATCGGCGCAGCGCTCGCAGCCGTCGCGGGCATGATGTACCTGCTGTATTACGGCCTCGTCGATTTCTTCATGGGCTTCGTCGCCGGCATCAAGGCGTTTACCGCGGCGGTGCTCGGCGGCATCGGATCGCTGCCCGGCGCGATGCTCGGCGGTCTGTCGATCGGATTGATCGAGACGATGTGGTCCGCCTACTTCTCGGTCGAGTACAAGGACGTCGCCGCCTTCTCGATTCTGATCGTCGTTCTCATTTTCCTTCCGACCGGTCTGCTTGGCCGTCCGGAAGTCGAAAAAGTCTGACGGCATCGCGTGGCCACTGCACCCAAAACAGCAACGGCCGCCATGGGCAACGAACGCACGCCACCGGGATTCGCAGCCGCGCTGAAAAAAGCATCTCTGAGTGCGTTTGTTGCGTTGATCCTGTTCTCGCTGATGGTCGGCGTGCGCACCGAAGCCGGCCCCACAGGTCAGTTGATCTACTGGACACGCTTCGGCGAACTCGCGGGCCTCGTCTCCGCAGTGTTCGCAGGCAGTCTCATTCTCGAATTGCTAAGAAGCTGGTTCGGCCCGCTCGATACCGGCAAGTTCATTCCTGCCGCCGCGGACGGGCCGTTGAAACTCGCACAGCGATTCTTTCCGCTCGCGCTGCTGATTTTCACGCTGATCTTTCCGGTGATCTTTTACGAAAAACGCTACATTCTCGATCTCGGCATTCTGGTGCTGACCTATGTGATGCTGGGCTGGGGCCTGAATGTCGTCGTCGGCCTCGCCGGTCTGCTCGACCTGGGCTACGTCGCGTTTTACGCGGTCGGTGCCTATTCCTATGCGCTGCTTGCGACAACCTTCGGCCTGTCGTTCTGGATCTGCCTGCCGCTTGCGGGAATCCTCGCCGCCTTCTGGGGCGTGCTGCTCGGCTTCCCGGTGCTGCGGCTGAAGGGCGATTATCTCGCCATCGTCACGCTCGCGTTCGGCGAAATCATCCGGCTCGTGCTGATCAACTGGCAAACCCTGACCGGCGGACCGAACGGCATCACCGGCATCCCCCGGCCATCGTTCTTCGGCATTCCGCTGACGCCGGGCGACGACGGTTTCGCCGCACGCTTCGGGCTCGAGTTTTCGCCAACTCATCGCGTGGTGTTTCTCTACTACCTGATACTGGCTCTGGCGCTCTTGACCAACTGGGTGACGATCCGGCTGCGCGGTCTGCCGATCGGCCGCGCGTGGGAAGCGATGCGCGAGGACGAAGTTGCCTGCCGCGCGCTCGGCATCAACATCACCACCACCAAGCTCACCGCATTCGCCACCGGCGCGATGTTCGGCGGATTTGCCGGTGCGTTCTTCGCCACCCGTCAGGGCTTCATCAGCCCCGAGTCGTTCACCTTCCACGAGTCAGCACTGGTGCTCGCCATCGTCGTGCTCGGCGGCATGGGATCGCAACTCGGCGTCGCGCTGGCCGCGCTGGTGATGATTGGCGGCTTCGAGCTATTCCGCGACTTCGAGCAATACCGCATGCTGGTGTTCGGACTGGCGATGGTGGTGCTGATGGTTTGGCGGCCGCGCGGTCTGGTCGGTCATCGCGAGGCGACGGTGTTTCTGCATCACCGCACCGAAATTTCCGCCGAGCTATCACGGGAGGGCCGCGGTTGAGCGCCGTCCCTGCCAGCTCCGCCGCGCACGATGACATTCTTGCCGTCTCGGGGCTGACGATGCGTTTCGGCGGCATCGTCGCCATCAACGACCTGTCGTTCACGGCGCGGCGCGGCGAAATCTCCGCACTGATCGGGCCGAACGGCGCAGGCAAGACCACCGTCTTCAATTGCATCACCGGTTTCTACAAACCGACCAGTGGCGACATCCGCCTCACCCATTCGGACGGCAAGAGCTACGTGCTGCAATCGCTGAATGACTTTCGCATTTGCAAGGTCGCGAAAGTCGCGCGCACATTCCAGAACATCCGGCTGTTCCCCGGATTGACGGCGCTGGAAAACCTGATGGTCGCCCAGCACAACGCGCTGATGCGCGCGTCCGGCTTCACGTTGATGGGGCTGCTCGGCATGCCGGGTTGGCGCACCGCCGAGAAAGCCGCGATCGATCTGTCGAGCTATTGGCTCGAGCGTATCGGATTGTTTGATCGTGCCGACGAAGCCGCGGGCAATCTGCCGTATGGCGATCAGCGCCGGCTTGAGATCGCGCGCGCGATGTGCACCGAACCCGCGTTACTCTGTCTCGACGAACCGGCCGCTGGCCTCAACGCGCGCGAAAGCGGCGAGTTGAACGAACTGCTGCTGTCGATCCGTGACGATCGCGGCGCGTCCATTTTGCTGATCGAGCATGACATGTCGGTGGTGATGGAGATTTCCGATCACGTCACCGTACTCGATTACGGCGTCAAGATTGCCGGCGGCACGCCGCAGCAGGTTCGCGACGATCCGAAAGTCATTGCCGCCTATCTCGGCACCGACGAAGAGACCGCCCTCGCCGTAATGGAGGGCGACGCATGACCGTGCCGCTTCTCGCCATTCACGGATTGCAGGCGGCCTACGGCAAGATCGTGGCGCTGAAGGGCGTCGATATCGAAATCAAGCCGCGCGAGATCGTGGCGCTGATCGGCGCCAATGGCGCGGGAAAATCAACGCTGATGATGAGCGTGTTCGGACGCCCGCGCGCCAACGCCGGGCGGATCGAATTCGACGGCCATGACATCACCGGTCTGTCCACTCACGAGATCGCTCGGATGCGTATCGCGCAATCGCCGGAGGGGCGCCGGATTTTCCCACGCATGAGCGTCGCCGAAAATTTGCAGATGGGCGCGGACGCCACTGAGGGCACCGAGACCGAGCGCCGCGACAGCCTCGATCGGGTGATGGCTTTGTTTCCGCGCCTGAAAGAGCGGCTGACCCAGCGCGGCGGCACCCTCTCCGGCGGCGAACAACAGATGCTGGCGATCGGGCGTGCTCTGATGAGCCGCCCGCGGCTTTTGATGCTGGACGAACCCTCGCTCGGCCTGGCTCCATTGATCGCGAAGCAAATCTTTGAGGCGATCCGCACGCTCAACAAGCAGGATGGCCTCGCCGTGCTCATCGTGGAGCAAAACGCCAACCACGCGCTCAGGCTGGCCCATCGCGGCTACGTTCTGGTCAACGGCCTGATTACGCTCAGCGGGACCGGGGCGGAACTGCTGCAGCGGCCGGAAATCCGCGCTGCCTATCTTGAAGGCGGACGGCACTGAAACCAGCATTCCGGACGGCCGGATGATCCCTGCGGCAAGATGCCCAGATGCGGTTTTCAGGCCGCGAAAAAAATGCCGGTGACTTGAGACTGAATTCGGAAGAGAATACCGCTGGCTTGCCGCCCGGCCTGCAACCGGCCGGCCATGATTCACCTGATTGCTGGACCATCGCGAGGACATCCGAATGAAACCGTTGAAGCTTATTGGCCTGACGCTTGCCGCATTGCTTGCCCTCTCCGCGCAAGCAATCGCGCAGGATATTCCCGTTGCCGTTGCCGGCCCGATGACCGGCGGCGAATCGGCGTTCGGCCGTCAAATGAAGAACGGCGCGGAACTGGCTGTGACCGATATCAATGCGGCCGGCGGCGTGCTCGGCAAGAAACTCTCGCTGCTGGTTGGCGACGACGTCTGCGATCCGAAGCAGGCCCGCTCCGTTGCCGAAAAGCTTTCGGGCAACAAGGTGCCATTCGTCGCCGGACACTTCTGTTCTTCGTCGTCAATCCCGGCCTCGGAGGTCTATGCAGAAAGCAACGTGCTGCAGATCACACCGGCATCGACCAACCCGCTGTTCACCGAGCGCAAGCTGTGGAATGTGCTGCGCGTCTGCGGCCGTGACGATCAGCAAGGCCTCGTCGCCGCCGACTACATCAAGAAGAATTACGCCGGCAAGAATGTCGCGATCCTCAACGACAAAACGACCTATGGCAAAGGCCTCGCGGACGAAACCAAGAAGGCGCTGAACGCCGCCGGCTTCAAGGAAAAGCTGTTTGAGTCCTACAACAAGGGCGACAAGGATTTTAACGCCATCGTCTCGCGGCTGAAGAGCGAGACTATCGATCTGGTCTATGTCGGCGGCTACCATCAGGAATCAGGCCTGATCGTGCGCCAGATGCGCGCGCAGGGCCTCAAGACGGTGCTGATGGCAGGCGACGCTTTGAACGACAAGGAATTCGCGGCCATCACCGGCGCGGATGGCGAAGGCACGCTGTTCACGTTTGGCCCCGACCCGCGCAACAAGCCGACCGCGAAAGCGATCGTCGAGAAGTTCAAGGCCAAGGGCATCGATCCTGAAGGCTACACACTCTACACCTACGCCACGATGCAGTTGTGGTCGCAGGCCGTTGCCAAGGTCGGCAGCACCGACCCGAAGAAAGTCGTCGAAGCCATCAAGGCCGGCGAATGGGACACGGTGATCGGCAAGCTCGGCTTCGACGCCAAGGGCGACATCAAGGCGATCGACTACGTCGTCTACAAGTGGGACGCCAAAGGCAACTACGCCGAGATCACCAAACAGGGATCGTGATCTCTATCCCTTCGCCGGAAAGCGGCGCCGCCCCTCCTTCGTCATGGCCGGGCTTGTCCCGGCCATTCACGTTTTTATTTGCTGAGCTTGCGTAAAGACGTCGATGCCCGGCATAAAGCCGGGCATGACGAATTCCAAAGCTCCCACCGAATGAAAAACCTTCTCACCGATGTCGCGGGGGTTAGCGTCGGGCATGCCGACGACCGAAAGCTCACGTCCGGCGTCACCGCGATTCTGTTCGACAAACCGGCCGTGGCCTCCATCGATGTGCGCGGCGGTGGCCCGGGTACGCGCGATGCCACGTTGCTTGAACTGGTCAATACCGTCGAACGCGTCGATGGCTTCGCACTGTCCGGCGGCTCGGCATTTGGCTTGGACGCCGCGAGCGGTATTCAGGCCTGGCTCGCAGAGCACGGCCGCGGCTTTAAGATCGGCAACGCCGTAATCCCGCTGGTGCCGGGCGCAATCCTGTTCGATCTGCTCAATGGCGGCGGCAAGGCATGGGGCCGCTTCCCTCCCTATCGCGACCTCGGGTACGCCGCCGCTGCTGCGGCGGGACAGAATTTCGCGCTCGGCAGCGTCGGCGCGGGTCTCGGCGCGACGACCGCGAATCTAAAAGGTGGCATCGGTTCGGCATCGGCCAAAACCGCTGGTGGCGTCACCAT
>JAKFUP010000250.1 GCA_021732625.1 Hyphomicrobiales bacterium | reverse complement strand
CGGTGCGCTCCGGATCGTCATCGCATGTGACGGTGGGCGGCAGATCGAACACCGACGACGGCAGATAGGACAGGAAGCGCCGCGCGCAGCCGAAGGCTTCTTCTTCGGTATCGACGGCGTGATCGACACCTCCAGATTTTGTCTGGATTTGCCAGCCGCCGAGCTCCTGCTTGTCGAGCGACTGTCCGAGCCGCGCCACCACCGGCGGACCGGCAACAAACATCGCCGAGGTTTTCGTCATAACCGAATAATGACTGGCGGCGAGCCGCGCTGCTCCAAGCCCCGCGACAGAGCCAAGGCCGAGGCCGACAACAGGCACGCGCGCCATGTTCGCCGTCGTGTACCAGTACCAGCGCGTGCCGCCGACGCCGCCGGGCAAGTTGGCAGCACCCGTTGTCTCGATGGTCTTGACCGAACCTCCCCCGCCCGATCCTTCGATCACGCGAATGATCGGCAGCCGGAAGTCGTGCGCCATTTCTTCGGCCATCAAGGGCTTTGCCGATATCGATGCGTCGGCAGATCCGCCGCGCACGGTGAAATCGTCGCCGACGACGACGACCGGACGGCCATCGACCTTGCCGCGCCCGAATACGCAGTTCGCTGGCGTCAGCATTTTCAGTTCGCCGGCTTCATCGTACTCGGCGACGCCGGAGATCGCGCCGACTTCATGAAACGTTTTCGGGTCGAGCACCTTGTCGATGCGTTCGCGGACAGTGAGCCGGCCCTGATCGCGCTGACGCTTAACCTTGTCCGCCCCGCCCATCTCGTGCGCGAAGGCTTCGCGGCGGGCGAGTTCGTCCAGCTCCGGCTTCCAGCTCATGCGAGGTTTCCTCTGTTTTCTTTGTTGTTGCAGGCATTGTTGCTGCTGGCACAGCTATTCGCGAAACAGCTGCATCGGACCGATCGGTCAGGAAATCGCCGCCCATTCCGTCGAGCAACCCGCCAATGTCCCTGCGCAGATCGAGCAGCTGCGGCGCAATTTCGCTGCGGAGCTTTCCTTCGTCATACATCGCCGACAAAAGGCCAATCGTGATGACGAGGAATGTTTGATATTGCGGCGACCACAACGGCGTCGCGATGCCGCTGATGTGCGGATTCCACAATTCGCGCGAGATGACATACCCGTTGTCCTGTAGCGAGCGGCGATCTCCGGCGGCCGATGGTCTCAGATGTTTGGCATCATCGGGAATTTCGCGTTCCATATCCGCGAGCAGGCGCTCCTGCGCAGAGGGCTCGAGCGCCGCAGCGTAGGCATGACCGGCCGCCGTGCGCGCAATCGAGATCCGCGTTCCGGTGGTCGAGTTGAGGCTGACGGCGTTATAGGCGCGCGCGTATTCGAGATAGACCATGTGGAAACGGTCGGGGATCACGAAACCGATGGTGCCGGGAATGCGCTCGGCCACTTCCTGCAATCGCATCCGGATCAAATTCCGGACCTGCAGGCCGCGCATCATCGACGTGCTCATGGCCAGCGCGCTCGGCCCGAGCCGATACTTCTGGTCGTGAGGGAGATAAACGAGCTGCCCCATCCGGGTCAGCGTGTGGGTCAGCCGCGACACGGTGGAGCGCGGCAAACCACAGCGTCTTGCAATTTCAAGATTTCCGAGACGGACTTCGTGACCTTCGAAACACCGCAACACGTCGAAGGCGCGCGACACCACCTGGATCACATCGCCCTCGCCGGTGCTCTCGCCTGCAAGAGGTCCCTGAAGTCCCAACCGTTCTGAACGCCGACCCATCGAACCTCGCCATAATTCCATATAACGGAATAACATTCCACTTGCACAACAAGCTAACGCGCGGAATTGTCCGAGACAACAAGAAGCCGCACAGCCGAACCGCGGTGTAAGGCAGACAAAGGCCCGATCGGGAGAAGACATTGGCTGAAATCAAGATCGTCACCGAAGTTGCCGGCCGCATCTGCGGAATCCCAGCAAGCGTTGGGAGCAATGTTAGCGATGGCGAAGACATCGTGCTCGTCGAAGCGATGAAAATGGAAATACCCGTGCCATCGTCCGGCAAAGGAAAGATCAAAGAGATCCTCGTGAGCATCGATGATGTCGTTGCCGAAGGTCAGACGGTTGCTATTCTCGATGCATGATGATCGATATCACCGTCACGATTTGCGGCCACATACTGTCTTTGACGATCGCTGGGTGCGATTGCTAAGGCCTTGTCATAGTGACATGATTGGCAATCGCACAATCAATAGCTCGGTGAAACGGGCACAACCCGGAGGGAATGATGATTCGTAAAACGATCTCGCTTGCGCCAATTTCTGCTGCTGCCGTGATGATGACGTTGAGCGCAGCAACTGCACAAGACGCAAAGCTTCCTCCGACGCTCGCCTTCACCGCCTACGACACCGGCACCGCAGGCTTCAACATCGCGGTCGGCGTCGGCAAGACGTTCAAGGACAAATACAGCACCGACGTGCGCGTGCTGCCTGCGGGCAACGATGTTGCGCGTTTAGCGCCTCTGCGTGCGGGCCGCGCGCAAATCTCCTGGATGGGCTCCGGCATCTACTTCGCGCAGGAAGGCGTATTCGAATTCGGTGTCAAGGAATGGGGACCGCAGCCGTTGCAGATCTCACTGAGCGTGGTCGATTGCAATGCCGGCTCGCTCGGCGTCGCCAAAGACACCGGCGTGAAAGATATCAAGGACCTGCGCGGCAAGCGCGTCGGCTTTGTGGTTGGCTCACCTGCGCTGAACCAAAATGCGCTTGGCATTCTCGCTTACGGCGACCTCAAGCAGACCGACGTGAAGATCGTCGAGTTTGCAAGCTATGGCGCAATGTGGAAAGGCATGGTCAACAACGATGTCGATGCCGCTTTCGCAACCACGATCACAGGCCCGGCAAAGGAACTGGAGACATCTCCACGCGGCATCATCTGGCCGCCGTTGCCGCCGGGTGACAAAGCTGCCTGGGAGCGAGTGAAGAAGGTTGCTCCATTCTTCTATCCGCATAAGGCAACCTGCGGTGCCGGCATCACCGCCCAAAATCCGATTGAACTCAGCAACTATCCCTACCCGATTGCGACCGTTTATGCCTCGCAAGCCGCGGATCAGGTGTATGCGATAACCAAGGCGATGATCGACGGCTATGACGGCTACAAGGATTCTGCGCCAGGCATCAAAGGACTGGCAGTCAAAGCGCAGACCATGAAGTGGGTCGTGCCCTTCCACGCAGGCGCAGTGACGGCGCTCAAGGAAGCAGGCCAGTGGACCGCCGAGGACGAAGCCCACAACAATAATCTGTTCAAGCGTCAACAAGTGCTAGCGACCGCATGGGCGGATTATATCAAGACGCCTGCGGCAGATGATGCCAAGCACATGGCTGGCTGGATGGAAGCACGCAAGGCCGCACTGGCCAAAGCGAACTTGCCGAACGGCTTCGAAGAATAAGCCGGAGCAGATTGCTCATGGGATGACGCGATCGTCGCGATCTGATCTGGAGATACTATGACTGTCGCTTCATCCGACACTGCCAATTCGCTACCTGGTAAAGTAGTGTACGACGATCCGCATGGTGCCGCCGGCACCATGCAGGAAGCCGAAGTCACGCGGGTGCGCGCACTCCAAGGCGGCTGGCGCTGGGCGCTGATCATCGCCACCGCCGCGACCATCTTGCTCTGCATCAACCAGCAGTTCGCGCTGCGCTTCTTCATTGGATATACGCAGCTCAACACCGAATACTTCTACCTTTTGATCGCGCTGATGTTGCCCTTCACCTTTTTGATTTTTCCGGGAAGCGAGAAAGCGCCACTCGATCGGATACCCTGGTACGATCTTGCGCTATTTATCGCGACATTCGCGTCTGCGATCTGGCTGATGATGAACATCAGAAAGGCCGCGCAGTTCGGCTGGGAGTTCGACGGCGCGCCGAAGCCGGTGATCTATGGCGGCTTCGTGATGTGGTTCGCCTTGATGGAAGCTTTGCGGCGAACCGGCGGCTGGAGCCTTCTGTTGAGCGTGTTGCCGTTCACCGTGTATCCGCTGTTCGCCGATTCCAGCTGGCTCGGGCCGTTTCGGGGCACGCAATCGACGCTGGATCAGGCGACGTCCTATCATGTGCTGTCCGGAGAGAGCCTGCTCGGCATTCCGATTCAAGCGTTTGCAGATACGGTGATCGGCTTCCTCGTGTTCGGCACCGCGCTGATGATGACGGGCGCGGGGAAATTTTTCATCAATCTTTCATTCGCGATGTGCGGCACATTCCGCGGCGGCGCAGCCAAGGTCTGTATCTTTGCCAGCGGCCTGCTCGGCATGATGTCGGGTTCGATCATCTCAAACGTCCTGACTGCGGGCACCATGACCATTCCAGTCATGAAGAAGAGCGGTTTTCGTGCTTCTTACGCAGCAGCCATCGAAGCCTGCGCCTCGACCGGTGCGGTTCTGGCGCCGCCGGTCATGGGAGCAACCGCCTTCGTGATCGCGCAGTTCCTCAACATCAGTTACGCCGAAGTCGCGGTGGCGGCTATCATTCCGGCAGCGCTTTATTATCTCGGCTTGTTCATGCAGGTCGACTCTTACGCCGCGCGCCACGGTCTCAAGGGGATTCCGCGCTCCGAGCTGCCGCGTGTGTGGGATACCATCAAGGACGGCTGGTACTACGCTTTCGTCATCGCGCTGTTGGTCGTGATGCTGCTTTACTTCAAGCGTGAAAGCCACGCTCCGTTCTATGCAACGGCACTGCTGCTGGTTCTCAACCAGCTGTTCTCGAAAGAGACGCGCTGGACGATGGCAACAATCTCCAAGTTTTTAGAGGTTAATGGCCGCACGTTTGTCGAACTCGTCGGGATACTTGCCGGATGCGGCCTTTTGATCGGTGCATTCTCGATGACTGGCGTGGTCTCGAGTCTCGCCAACGATCTGCTGAGAATTGCCGGTAACGATGTATTCTTGTTGCTGGTCATGTGCGCATTTACCAGTCTTGTTCTCGGTCTCGGTTTGACGACGACTGCCTGCTACATTTTCCTCGCCATTCTGGTTGCTCCCGCGCTCGAAAAACTCGGCCTCAATCGTATGGCCGTGCACATGTTCATCTTCTACTGGGGAATGCTGTCGTCGATCACACCGCCGGTCGCGATCGCGTCGTTTGCGGCCGCCGGAATTGCAGGTTCGCCCGCGATGAAGACCGGCTGGGAGTCGATGTGGGTTGGAAGTATCATCTACTTCATCCCGTTCTTCTTCGTGCTTAATCCAGCGCTGGTGTTGCAGGGCCCTTATCTGGAGGCTTTCGGCCTCACCGCACTTGCAGCGTTCGGCATCCTGTTCATTTGCGGGGGTATTCAGGGTTACCAGGCATTCGTAGGGGACTTGCGCACGGCAGGATCGATGGAGTGGCCAATCCGCATCTTGCTTGTGGTCGGCGGCTTCATTATCGCAACGCCAGCCAGCGAGAAAATTATGCCGTTCTCGCAATTCCAGATCACGGGGTTAGGTTTCGCGATACTGATTCCGACAGCACTGATCGCGCTGACTTTCGTTCGCCGGGCGGCACTGCAAACGCAGCGAGTGTAGCGTTATTCACAAATCAGAATCGCGTGGTCAATTGCGTTAGCCATTCAGGCGAGGCTTCCACCAACACAGATTCCACTGTCTTGTCCAGGCCCGAAAGAATCGCAACGCCTATCAGTAGCAGCAGGACACCCAAGGCAGACTTCACCCCGCCGCTCACCGACATCATCCGGTTGCGCATGTTCATGATCGCTTCACGTGACAGCATGCCCAGCAGCAGCAGTGGTAGCGCCGCGCCGATGCCGAAAAACAGCATCGTGACCGTGACCTGGCCGAGATTTTGACCTTGTGCGGCGAGCACAGACGCGGCACCCAGCGTCGGGCCAACGCAGGGGCTCCACACAGCACCCAGCAAAAGCCCGACCGCGAACTGGCCTCTCAAGCCGGTGGTGCTAAAGCCTCCGAGGTGACCCTCAGTCCATGTAGCTATCGGGCTTCCCGCCACGGCGAGGCGGTCTTGCAACGATGGCAGCATCAGCACTGCGCCGATCGCAACCATGACGATCGCTGCGAACGCACGAAACACACCGGTGTCGAGACCGATTGCGAAGCCCACCGTCGCCACGAACATCCCGATCGCAACGAAGGAGATGGCGAGTCCTGCCGCAAGCGCGGCCGGACCCATCCGATGCTCGGAAGCGGCTGCTCCAAGCACGAGAGGGATAATGGGCAAAACGCAAGGAGACAGCGTGGACAGCAGGCCGGCGACAAATGCCAAACCAAACGCAACCATCAAACGCTCTTTCCAAGCAGTGCCGCGATCGAGTCACGGCGCGTATCGCCGACGGAGCGGCCGACTTCGGTCGCCCCCTTGAAGACGATCAGCGTCGATTGCGCCTGCGCACCAAATGCCCGCACATCGTCGCGCTGGCCGTCGAAATCGATCCGGAAAACCGCGAGATTTTTGTACTGCGGTTGTGCGATCAATTCACTGATGATCGGCGCCTGGGCACGGCAGGTCGGGCACCAAGACGCATGAATCTCAATCAGGATCGGGCGATTGGCCTTTTGCGCTTCAGCAAAGGCCGCCCTGCTGAACGGCGCATTGGTGGCAGCGAAAGAAAGAGTGGGGATCATGGCAAGCCCCGCACCGGCGGCTTTCAATATCGTGCGACGATCAATCATTGCTATCTCCTTGATTCGACCGACAACTATTTACATCAGCGAAAGCCGGTCCTCTATCACACTGCCAGCCGCAATGATCACATTGCTGTAGGTCACAATCCGTTAACGAACAGCCGTAACAAGCCTGCTCGAAGATCGTATTGTCAAATGGTGCCGATTGTCGGTGTCAGACATCCCGAAGACGTCCGGGATCCTGGTTCACCTGTTGACCATGGCACTCACCGCGTGGATTGATCCTGTCATTGTTCGGGAAATGACATGGCATGACCAAAATCAGCGGAGCAGCGGCGGCGATCACGGGTGCGGCAAATGGCATCGGCCGAGCGCTGGCGCTCGAACTTGCGGCTCGCGGCTGCGACCTCGCGCTCACGGACCGCGATGAGGCCGGACTGAAGGCGCTCGCCACCGAGATCAAAAGCACGCATTCCCGCAAAGTCTCGGTTCATCGAACAGACGTCGCCGAACCGGCGCAGATCGAGGCGTTCGCGCAGGCAGCCACGCAAATCCACCCTGCTCTCAACATCGTTATTAATAACGCTGGCGTTGCCCTGTACGGCCAGTTTCACGAGATCAGCCAACAGCAGATCGAATGGCTGATGGCGATTAATTTCTGGGGCGTCGTGCATGGTACACGCGCTTTCATGCCGCATCTCGAACGCCAGTTCGAAGCGCACATCGTCAACCTGTCGAGCATATTCGGCATCATCGCTCCGCCTGGAAACAGCGCCTATACCGCTGCGAAGTTTGCCGTGCGCGGTTTCTCGGAAAGCTTGCGGCACGAGCTGGAAATGAACAACAGCCCGGTGCGAATGTCCGTGGTGCACCCCGGAGGCATCGCAACGCAAATCGCGCGCAATGCGGTTGTGGGCGCGTATATGACCGACAACATGCGCCGCGCCGAATCGATCGACCGGTTCGAAAAATTTGCAAAGACGCCGCCTGCCGCTGCAGCCCTGCGCATCATTCAAGGTATCGAGAAAAACGAGAAGCGCATCCTGATCGGAAACGATGCGCGAATGATGGATATCGTCCAGCGATTAATGCCGGTTCGGTACTGGAGTTTTATCGCGCGGAAGTTGGCGAAGGCGCCGGAAAGCGAGAGGTCTCCCGCGAAGTAATCCTTGAGATTGGCCGACGCTCGTTCCGACATGCCGCCAACACAAGCCATGCACAACGCTTGAAAAGTTGATGAACGCTGTTCACCGGCGAAGACAAATGCAACATCATCGGCAATGCCGAATCGAGCTGAGGCAAGCGCCGGGGGTAGATTGGAACGGGTTTTCGACCTCGCCATCATTGGTGGCGGGATCAACGGTTGCGGAATCGCACGAGATGCCGCTGGCCGCGGGAAATCTGTTTTTCTATGCGAAATGAACGACTTGGCCAGCGGAACGTCGTCCTGGTCAACAAAGCTGATCCACGGCGGTCTGCGTTATCTCGAGAACTACGAGTTTCGCCTCGTCCGCGAAGCTCTGATCGAACGCGAAGTGCTTTGGCAGATCGCGCCCCACATCATTCACCCGCTTCGCTTCGTGCTGCCCCACCACAACGGGTTGCGACCGCGCTGGCTGCTGCGGCTGGGTCTTTTTCTTTACGATCATCTCGGCGGACGGAAGCGGCTTCCTCCGACGCGCTCGCTCGATCTGACGCGTGACGAGACAGGCCGGCCGCTTGCTCCCGGCCGCTTCACCAGCGGTTTCGAGTATTCCGACTGCTTCGTGGATGATGCGCGACTGGTGGTGCTGAACGCCCGCGATGCCGCGGACCGCGGCGCTGTCATTCGCACGCGGACGAGAGCCATCGAGATCAAGCAGGCCGACGGGCTCTGGCAGGTCACGATAGAGGACAAGGATTCCCGCGCCCGCGATACGATCAAGGCTCGCGCATTGATCAACGCAGGCGGCCCTTGGGTCGAAGATGTTCTGTCGCGTGGCGCCGGCGTCAACGCACGCGCCAAAGTGCGACTGGTTCAAGGGTCTCATATTGTCGTGCCGCGGCTTTACGATCACGACCGGGCCTACATTTTCCAAAATGCCGACGGCCGGATCGTATTTGCCATTCCGTATCGGAACGACTTCACGTTGATCGGCACCACCGATCGCGACTACGAGGGCGACCCTGCAAAGGTCGTAGCAACCGCGGACGAGATTGCTTATCTCTGCGCATCAGTGAGCGAATATCTTGCCCAGCCCGTTTCACCTGAAAGCGTCGTGTGGACCTACGCCGGTGTGCGTCCGCTCTATGACGACGGCGTCAGCGAAGCAAAAGCCACAACACGCGATTACGTGTTTGAGCTCGACACGCCCGGAGGATTGCCGCTGCTGTCCATATTTGGCGGCAAAATCACGACTTATCGACGCCTCGCCGAGGAAGCGCTTGAGCGGCTCGCCCCTTATCTTGGCAACAACGAGTCCAAGGAGGGCTGGACCGCAAAATCATCGCTTCCCGGCGGCGACCTCGATGTTTCGTCGATGCCTGCTCTGACGGGCGAATTGCTCCGAGACTATCCGTTCCTCGAGCCTTCCCACGCTACGCGGCTCGCGAACGCTTACGGCACGCTTGCGCGGCAATTGCTAGGTACAGCAAGAAACGCCACCGATCTTGGCCAATCATTCGGCGCCACGCTGACTGAAGCCGAGGTCAAGTACCTGATGGCGCACGAGTGGGCGATGACAGCGGAAGATGTGGTCTGGCGGCGATCGAAGCTCGGCCTTCACCTCTCCAGCGCCGAGGTCGCAATACTTGGCGACTGGATCGACGCGTATCAGTCTCAGCTGCGCAGCCCGGGCGCTTCCTGACCGGTGCGTGCAACGTATTCGGTATAGCCGCCGCCGTATTGCTGAATGCCGTCGGGCGTTAGCTCAAGTACGCGATTGGACAGCGCTGCGAGAAAATGACGGTCGTGCGAGACGAACAGCATCGTGCCCTCGTATTCCGATAGAGCACCGATCAGCATTTCCTTCGTGGCCATATCCAGATGGTTGGTCGGCTCGTCGAGCACCAAAAAGTTCGGTGGATCGAAAAGCATCTTCGCCATCACCAGCCGGGCTTTTTCGCCGCCCGACAGCACGCGGCATTTTTTCTCGACATCGTCGCCGGAGAATCCGAAGCAGCCGGCCAGCGCACGCAACGAGCCCTGCCCGGCCTGTGGGAACGAGTCTTCCAACGACTGAAACACCGTGCGTTCGCCGTCCAGCAGCTCCATGGCGTGTTGCGCAAAGTAGCCCATCTTTACGCTGCCACCGACTGCCACTGTGCCATCGTCCGGCTCGGTCGAACCCGCAATCAGTTTCAGCAGCGTGGATTTGCCTGCGCCGTTGATGCCATCACGCACCAGCGCTCCCTGCGCCGGACCTGAAAATCCAGCCCGGCGTAGATGCTGCGGCTACCGTAACCTTTGTGTACGTTCTT
>JAKFUP010000192.1 GCA_021732625.1 Hyphomicrobiales bacterium | reverse complement strand
GTGTTGCTCGCGATCGGTGGCGTGATGGCGAGCGTGGTCGGCACCACCGGCGCCTCGATGATCCTGATCCGTCCGCTGATCCGCGCCAATGACGACCGCAAATACAACGCCCACGTCGTGGTTTTTTTCATCTTCATCGTCGCCAATATCGGCGGCGCGCTGTCGCCGCTCGGCGATCCGCCGCTGTTCATCGGCTTCCTCAAGGGCGTCGATTTCTTCTGGACCACGACCAACTTGCTGTCCGAAACATTGTTCGTCGGCGGCGTCGTGCTGGCGGTTTTCGCAGTGATCGACATCTACCTGCATCGCAAGGAGCGCGCCGGCAGTATCAAGGATCCGACGCCGGATTCGCCGCTGAAGCTGCACGGCAAGATCAATCTGCTGCTGATCGGCGTCATCATCGCCGCCATCCTGATGAGCGCCTACTGGAAGCCCGGCATCGTGTTCAACGTGCTCGGCACCGAGTTGAAACTGCAGGACCTGATCCGCGACGGTATCTTTGTCGCCGTGGTATTCGCATCGCTGGCACTGACCCGCAAGCAGGACCGGGCTGCAAACGGATTCTCGTGGGGCCCGATCAAGGAGGTCGCCATCTTGTTCGCGGCGATCTTCATCTGCATCGTGCCGGTGATGGCGATGCTGCAGGCGGGCGTGAAAGGTCCGTTCGCACCGCTGCTGGCGCTGGTCACCAACGCCGATGGTTCGACCAATCACGCCGCCTATTTCTGGCTGAGCGGCGGATTGTCATCCTTCCTCGACAATGCGCCGACCTATCTCGTGTTCTTTCAGCTCGCCGGCGGCGACGCCCAGACACTGATGACCGCGAAAGCGGCCACGCTGGCCGCGATTTCCTCCGGGGCGGTCTACATGGGCGCCAACACCTATATCGGCAACGCGCCCAATTTCATGGTCTATGCGATTGCCAAACAGGCTGGCGTCAAGATGCCGAGCTTCTTCGGCTACATGCTGTGGTCGGGCGCCGTCCTGATCCCGACCTTCGTGATCGCGACCTTTATTTTCTTCCCCTGACACCGCTCGCTCACCGCTCGTTTACCATCTCCGGCCTAAGGTGCATTCGCCGGGTTTGACGCAGCTTGTTGGTGGCGGGCCGCCCCGGCGCGTAACTTGCGTTGAGTGGAGTTGGCGTTGCGTAACAGTTCATGTTTTTCACGCATGCAGCGACGCATGGCGTTCGCGGCCGCGACCTTGGGCGTACTTGCTTCGGGGTTCACACCCGGCAGCGCCTCAGCACAGGATCTGTTCAGCTTTTTATTCGGCGGTCCGGCAAAGCCGCAACAGCAGGCTCCCGCCGCGCCTCTGGCGTCGGCCTTCGCCGATCCGTTCGGCACGCCGGCGCCCAAGCCGGTACAAAGCGCCGGCGGGCGCAGCTCTGGATATTGCGTCCGGATGTGCGACGGCAAGTATTTTCCGGTCGTGGCGCGAGGTAACACCAGCGCCGCGCAGATGTGCCAGGCGTTCTGCCCGGCGAGCACAACGCGGCTGTTCACCGGCTCGAGCAACATCGAATACGCCTCCAGCAACGGCGAACGCTATGGCGATATCGACAATGCCTTTGCGTACCGAAAGGCGCTGAAAAGCGACTGCACCTGCAACGGCCGCGAGCCGGCCGGTCTCGCGCCGATCGATCTCGCCTTCGACACCACGCTAAAGGCCGGCGACGTTGTCGCGACCGCCGACGGACTGATGGCCTATACCGGAATCCGTCTCGGCAACGAACAAGCCGCGGATTTCACTCCGGTTGCGTCCTATCCGGGGCTGACCGCCTCGGTGCGGGCGAAGCTCGGCGAAATGAAAGTCGCGCCGGTCAGCGCTGATATCGCCGATGACACATCGATGCCAGCATCCGATACAGCAACCAGCGTTGCACCGATCACGACGTTGCCGAAATCGCTGGGATTGCGGGACAAGCGCGCCGGCTTGAACTGAGGGCCTCGGAGGCTCGAGAACCGATTAGCGCCCGACGATGACGCCGATCACATTCGGAGCGGCGAGATACTTCTCCTCCATCGCGAGGCGTGCCGCAGCGCGATTGTCCGGCGTCAGCAAGCCGCGC
Organism: Hyphomicrobiales bacterium; assembly: GCA_021732625.1. Lineage (GTDB taxonomy): Bacteria > Pseudomonadota > Alphaproteobacteria > Rhizobiales > Xanthobacteraceae > SG-bin9. The sequence goes on along the minus strand of JAKFUP010000192.1, from coordinate 8,041 downwards.
TTTTCGGCGAGGATCATCCAGCAGAAGCCCCACCAGTCGGTCAGCATCCCGTTGTCATCGACCAGATCGTAGCCATGCTCGGCGGCGAAGATGCGCGCGGTCGATTCATCCAGTGCGTCTAGCCAGCCGTGATCGGTATTCGAGAACAGCTCGTCGGTGACATCGTCGATGGTGTAACCCCACACCGAGAGACACGCGGCATTGAACGCGCGATCGATATCGTCATCGGCGACGGTGACGCGGCGGGTCAGCGCATGGAGGCGCGACAGCGGCCGGGCGAAATCGGCAATACGGGTGACGGCAAAAGGCAAACGGGTTGCGGACATCTGGTGATCTCACTCTCCGGTATCCCCCATATGTTGTGCGAAGGACGCCGCGAATCATAATGATATCAGATACTTATTAAAATGTTCTATATTTGTTCTATGACGATAGAACGTCGCCGCCACGCAGCGGGTGAGGTATTTCAAGGCTTAAATGTTCAGCGGAAATCGATACTGCGCAGAATGATGCCCGGCGGACGGCCTTCCAGTTCGCCGTCCGCGAACTTGCGCATCGCACGCGCCTCGATCCGTTCACGCAGACGAATGAACTGCTCCTCGCGCAGCGCCGCGCGAGTGCTTTTCGACCCATCCAGATCGTCCATCGCCGAGGTGCTGATCGCGCACGGCACTTCCGCGATTCCATCCAGCATCGTGAACAGCACGACACTGCGATCGATATCGTAGGACTGGAACTCACCCGGCATCAGCGCCATAGCGGAGAATACCTTGCTGGAGCGGCCGGCTTTCAGAATTTACGCTTGGCCAGCGGCGGATTGATTTCTGCGATCCTCACCAGACAATCGGCCTCGGTGACGTGCGGTCCACTCACGAACGTCCCGCTAACCTTGGTGCTGTACCAGCCGGACTCAACGCCAAGACGGGCTGCTTCCTCGATCTGGACGTGTCGCGGCGAAAGATGTGTCATGGGAAGTCCTCGGGGTTATAGGAATGAGTTGGGATCAAGATAAAGTTTGTTGCGCGTGCCGTGCGAGAGGAAACAGCGCATGGCGGCCACACACATCATGATGTGCCGGACAGCCGCGCGAGATCGTCCAGCACGGCGGCGACAAGTTTGCGATGCCGGGTGTCTTCAGGTCCGAGCACATCCGCGTACAAATTCAGAACATAGCGCGCTTTGGCTGCTGCCTCGGGCCAGGATGCCGCGGGAAGCGCCAGCATCTGCGTTTCGATATCGCGTTGCCGCTCGCGCAGTGTCGCAGCATTGGCCTCGACATCGGCGAGTGCACGCCGGATATCGGTCGCCTTTTGCGCGGCCATGCCGCGATGCTTGTCGAGATCGACCGGATGATCGGTCACAGCAGCGCGCTTGCATCGATGCGCTGCGCATCTGCGAGGTCGACCGAACCTATCGAAAACATTTCCATCGAGGAGCGATGCGGCGGCGCACCCGGTACCATGATCATCGTCGCCACGCGCCGGTAGCTTGCAAACGATAGCCCTTCAATCATTTCCTCGTCGGTCACGACCTCATAGGAGCCTGCGGGCAGCATCCGATCCACACCCTTGATGCGGAAGGAATGCCTGAACACCACGGTTTCCCGGCGCGAGCGCGTCGTCACTGGCTGATGGTCCTTTGCAGCGGAAAGCTGGCGTCGTCATAAAGCTGCCGGATCTGGCTGGCGTCGAACCGCTCTTCGTTGACTTCGAGATATGTGCCGTGAAGCATGTCCGGCGGCAACGTCTCGATCGCAAACGCAATCGCATCCGCGGCGCGCGAAAAGCGCCGGTACGAGAATTTGTTGCGTGCTTTGAGTCCGGAGCGCCTTGGAAACAGCTCTGCGTCCGCGCTGTAATCGAACATCGTTCGACCATGCGCTCATTGAGCGCTAATAGCCATCGTTATCTTTTGGTCATTCAGGATCGCCGCCAAAATGCTATCGTGTTTGAAACAATTGCAGTGAACCGCATGACGCAAAACAGCTCTAACAACAACACAGTAAAGCGCGTGGCGCTGCTCGGCATACCGGTCGATATCGGCGCGTCGCAGCGCGGTACCGTGATGGGACCGGATGCGATGCGCACCGCCGGTCTCGGCGCGGTACTGAAGACGCTCGGCATCGCGGTTGAGGATCACGGCAATATTTCAATCGCCAACACATCTGCTGCCGACGACACGCCGCCTGCGAATGCGAAACACTACCGCGATATCCAGAGCTGGACCCGCGCCATCAGCCCGCACGCCTTTCGGCTGATGCAATCCGGCGCGATCCCGATTTTTCTTGGCGGCGATCACAGCCTCGCCATGGGCTCGATCAACGGCGTCGCCCGCTATTGGCAAACGCAACGCCGCGAGCTGTTCGTGCTGTGGCTCGACGCCCACGCCGACTACAACACGCCCGCGACAACGCTGACCGGCAACATGCATGGCATGGCTGCGGCGTTCCTCTGCGGCGAGCCCGGCCTCGATGGATTGCTCGGCAATGCCGAGCCCCGCGCCACGATTTCGCCCACGCAGCTCGATCTGTTCGGCATCCGCTCGATCGATCCGCTGGAGAAGGCGCTGGTCCGCGAACGCCGGATCGCGCTCGCCGATATGCGCCAGATCGACGAGTTCGGCGTCGGCGTTCTGATCAAGCGCGTCATCGAGCGCGTCCGCGCCCGCAACGGCGTGCTGCATCTCAGCTTCGATGTGGACTTTCTCGATCCGGGCCTCGCGCCCGGCGTCGGCACCACCGTCCAGGGCGGCGCGACCTATCGCGAGGCGCACCTGATTATGGAACTGCTGCACGACTCCGGGCTGGTGCACTCTGTCGATGTGGTGGAGCTCAACCCGTTCCTCGACGAGCGCGGCCGCACCGCGCGCGTCGCCGTTGAGCTGATCGGCTCACTGTTCGGCCAGCAGATCACCGACCGCCGCACGCCCAGCAACGCGATCGGGGCAAACGGCCGCGGAACTTGAAGACCATCAGAACACATCCAGAACGAGATACCCGTATCGCAATCTGTCGTGGTTACACGCGATGCAACCACAAGCGCGGTTGAAGCGTTTACCATGATCGCGACTCGGAGAACGACGTCCTCCGTGATATGATTGCGGTCATTCTGTTTGTTGTGTCTGGAGTTTTCGATGGCCCCGCGTGCGAATTGGAAGGGTTACTTGCGCCTTTCGCTTGTGACTTGCCCCGTCGCTTTGTTTCCCGCGACCTCCGAGGCCGACAAGGTCTCGTTCAACCAGATCAACAAGCGCACCGGCAACCGCATCAAGTATCAGCGAGTCGACGCCGAGACTGGCGAGGACGTCGACAACGAGGATATCGTCAAGGGCTACAAGGTCGACACTGACAGCTACATCGAGGTCACCAAGGACGAGCTCGACAATATCGCGCTCGACTCCAACCGCACCATCGACATCGACCAGTTCGTCCCGCGCACCGAGATCGACGACCTTTACGTCGTGCGGCCGTATTATCTCGTGCCGGATGGCAAGGTTGGCCACGACGCCTACGCCGTGATCCGCGACACCATTCGCGCCACCGGCAAGGTCGCGCTGGCGCGCCTCGTGCTGACCAATCGCGAACATGTCGTCGCACTCGAAGCGCGCGGCAAGGGTCTCGTTGGTTTGCTGCTGCGCTATCCTTATGAAGTCCGTGCGGCGGAGGACTACTTCGACGACATTCAGGACGTGAAGATTACCAAGGATATGCTCGATCTCGCCAAGCACATCGTCGACCAGAAATCGGGCCGCTTCGAACCGGCGAAGTTTGAAGATCATTACGAGGCCGCGCTGATCGAGCTGATCAACCAGAAGCAGGCGGGCCATCCGATCGCGAAGGCCAAGGTCAAGACCGAAGGCAATGTCATCAACCTGATGGACGCGCTGCGCCAGAGCCTGAAGGGCGGCAAAGCTGCGCCTGCGAAGGAAACTGCACCCGCCAAGAAAGCCGCCAAGACCAAGAAGCGCGTCGCAGGCCAGCGCGAGATGCTGTTTGCGATTTCCGGCAAAGGCGAGAACAAGGGCGACAAGTCAGCAGCCAAAGCAACGGCCAAACCTGAGAAGGCCGGGAAGCGGCCTGCCCGCGCCGCCCCCGCCAGGAAGAAAGCCGGCTGAACATCGTGGCGCCGCGCAAGCTGATCGGCTTTGACGACGAGACGATGAGCGCGCTGACGCAACTCGGCCGCGACCGGATGGCGACGCTGCAGGACCTGGCCGACGAAGCCTTTGCCGATCTGCTGAAGAAGCACGGCGTGCCGCTCGACCTGAAGGATGCGTTGCGCAAGAGTGCCCACAAGACCGGCAAGGCATAAACCGGAAGCATCGAGATCGCGATGGCATCCGACAACCTTACCCATTATCGCAAGAAGCGCGACTTCACCAAAACCGCCGAGCCGAGCGGCAAAGCACGCGTGGCGAAATCGCGGCTGCCGCGCTTCGTGATCCAGATGCACGACGCCACGCGGCTGCATTGGGATTTACGTCTCGAGATGGACGGCGTGTTCAAGTCGTGGGCGGTGACGCGCGGGCCATCGCTCGATCCAGAACAGAAGCGGCTTGCCGTCGAGGTTGAATATCATCCGCTCGACTACGGCGACTTCGAAGGCATCATTCCCAAGGGCCAGTATGGCGGTGGTACCGTCCAGATTTGGGATCGTGGCTACTGGCTGACGGACGACGCTGAAAAGGGCATCGCCAAGGGTGACCTCAAATTTGCGCTGCTGGGCGAGAAGCTGAAAGGCGAATGGGTGCTGGTGCGCATGAAGCACGACCGCAATGGCGGCAAGCGCACCAACTGGCTGCTGATCAAGCATCGCGACGAGTATGCCCAGCCCGGCAGCGACGAAGCGGTGCTGGAGAACGACCGCTCGGTGGCATCGGGCCGCACACTCAAGGACATCGCCGCCGGCAAGGGCAAGGCGCCGAAGCCGTTCATGATGAGCAAGCAGACCGCGAGCGCCGCAGCCGTCTGGAATTCGAACAAGGGTGTGGCAGCGGACGCGCGCGCTAAAGATTCTTCATCTGAGTCCAAGAAGCCTGCAAAGGCCGTTGGGGGAAGCAAAGCGGTGACAAGACCGCCCGCGCCCGAGAAATCGAAAGCCCGCCCGATCAAGGCCAACATGCCGCCATTCGTCGCGCCGCAATTGTGCGAGACTGCGACGCGACCGCCATCAAACGATGGCTGGGTACACGAGATCAAGTTCGACGGCTATCGCGTGCAGATGCGCGTCGAGAATGGCGAGGCGGTTCTGCGCACGCGCACCGGCCTCGACTGGACCGGAAAGTTTTCGGACATCGCCGACGCCGCTGCTAAATTTCCGGACGCCATGATCGATGGCGAGATCGTCGCGCTCGACGGCAACGGCAATCCGGATTTCTCCGCGATGCAGGCCGCGCTTGCCAACGAGAACACCGGTGGTCTGGTGTTCTTTGCGTTCGATCTGCTGTTCGCCAATGGCGAAGATTTGCGTCCGCTCACTCTCATCGAGCGGAAAGAGCAACTGCAAGCGCTCCTGACAAAACACGCGCGATCGAAAGGATCGACGATCCGCTATGCCGAGCATTTCAATGCTGACGGCGATGCGGTTCTGCAGTCGGCAGTTCAGACGGGTCTTGAAGGCATCATTTCCAAGCGCACCGACGCGCCCTACCGCTCCGGCCGCAGCGGCAACTGGATCCGCATCAAGAGCCGTCCGGGTCACGAGGTGGTGGTTGGCGGATGGAAGACCACCAACGGAAAATTCCGTTCGCTGATGGTCGGCGTCCACAAGGGCAAGGACCTGATCTACACCGGCATCGTCGGCACCGGTTACGGCCGCGATGCCGTCAATCGCATCATGCCCGCATTGAAAGCGGCGACCGCTGCGAAGAGCCCGTTCTCGGGCACGAATGCGCCGGATGGCGGCAAGGATGTGCACTGGCTGAAGCCAACGCTCGTCGCCGAGATCGAATTTGCCGGCTTCACCGCCGACGGCATGGTGCGGCAGGCCGCATTCAAGGGATTGCGCAGCGACAAGCCGGCGCGCGAGGTCAGCGCCGAGACCATGCGCAAGATAGCGCCTGCTCTCGCGAAAAGCAGCGGCGCATCGAGCACCCGCGCCGCTGCTCGCGCGGCAAAATTTAAGGCGGCGCGCGGCGGCAGCTCACGATCCTCAAAGCCGGCCACCGTGATGGACGTGACGATCTCCCATCCGGACAAGGCGCTGTGGCCCGATGACGGCGGCGGCAAGCCGATCACGAAACAGGATCTCGCGCAGTATCTCGAAGCGGTGGGAGAATGGATGCTGCCGCATATCGCGGGGCGTCCGTGTTCGATCGTGCGCGCGCCGGATGGCATCGAGGCGGAGATTTTCTTCCAGCGCCACGCCATGCCGGGGAAGTCCGAGTTTCTCAGCGAAGTCAAAATCTCCGACGACAAGAAGCCCTACCTGCAGATCGATCGCATCGAAGGACTGATCGCGGTGGCGCAAAGCGGCGGCCTCGAACTGCATCCGTGGAATTGCGCACCGGATGAGCCAACCGTGCCCGGACGACTGGTGTTCGATCTCGATCCCGCGCCGGACGTGACGTTTGCCGACACGATCGCGACCGCGAAGGAAATGAAGCAGCGGCTAGAGACGGTCGGCCTCGCCACCTTCTGCAAGACCACCGGCGGTAAGGGCCTGCACGTGGTGACGCCGTTGTTGCATGGTGCTCGCGACCGTGTGACGTGGCCGGAGGCGAAGCGCTTCGCGCAAACCATCTGCGCGCAGATGGCCGCCGACAGTCCGGATCGCTATCTGATCAAGATGTCAAAGGCCGCCCGTGCGGGAAAGATTTTTCTCGACTACCTGCGTAACGATCGCAAATCCACGGCAGTCGCGCCGCTGTCGCCACGCGCGCGCGACGGCGCAACCGTGTCGATGCCGGTGACATGGGCGCAGGTGAAAAGGGGACTCGACCCGCAGGCCTTCACCATCCGCACCACACCCGCATTGCTCAAGCGCAGCGCGGCATGGGCGGATTACCACAAAGCGGCGTCATCCCTGAAGGCGGCGATCAGGAAATTGGGGTAATACTCAACGTCTGTCATTCCGGGATGCGCGTTCTTTACGCGCAGACCCGGAATCCAATTCTCAACAAATTTAGAATATGCGGCGCGATGGATTCCGGATCAGCGCGTTCGCGCTGTCCAGAATGACAATCTCAACTATTCCGCAGCCATCTTCAAATCAGGCGCGGCGGCTTTCACGTCGGCATCGACGTGGCTCTCGAACTTCTCGAAGTTTTTGGCGAACATGCCGACCAGCTTGCGCGCGGTGGTGTCGAACTCGGCCTTGTTGGCCCATGTCCGTACCGGATCGAGAATGTGCGGCTCGATGCCCGGCACCGACGTCGGCACCGCGAATCCGAAATACTTGTCGGTGCGGAACTCGACGTTGCGCAGCGAACCGTTCAGCGCGGCCGTGAGCAGAGCGCGCGTCACCTTGATGGGCATGCGGCGGCCGACACCGTATTTGCCGCCGGTCCAGCCGGTGTTGACCAGCCAGCAGTCAACATTGTGCTTGGCGATCAGGTCGCGCAGCAGCGCGCCGTACTCGGACGGATGCCGCGGCAGGAACGGCGAACCGAAGCAGGTCGAGAATTCCGGCTCGGGATCGGAGCCGAGGCCGCGCTCGGTGCCGGCCACCTTGGCGGTGTAGCCCGAGAGGAAGTGATACATCGCCTGCGCCGGCGAGAGTTTCGCGATCGGCGGCAACACGCCGAAGGCGTCGGCGGCGAGCATCACCAGATTCTTCGGATGCGGTGCACGGCCGGAGCGCGAGGCGTTCGGGATGAAGTCCAAAGGATAAGCAGAACGCGTGTTCTCGGTCTTCGACCCGTCGTCGAAATCCGGCACGCGGGTGATCGGATCGAGCACGACGTTTTCGAGCACCGCGCCGAAGCGCGTCGAAGCCGCGAAAATCTCGGGCTCGGCTTCCTGCGACAGCTTGATGGTCTTGGCGTAGCAGCCGCCTTCGAAGTTGAAGATGCCGTCCTTGCCCCAGCCGGTCTCGTCGTCGCC
>JAKFUP010000126.1 GCA_021732625.1 Hyphomicrobiales bacterium | reverse complement strand
CGCTCGAAAGCGAGGTCAGCCCTTGCGAACACAGGAAGCATATGTGTCGTGGTCTGGCTCATGACTGTCTGGCTCATGGCGGTCTGTTGCAGAGGCACTCGAAACCCCTGTCCCAAAATAAAATGTGCCGCCTCGAAAGGCGGCACTGATACTCTTTATTCTATTGGCACGGCTCAAACTGTCAACATGGAGTGATGCCGCAAAGCCGCAGAAAAAGCCGATTGTTCGGCTTTAAGAACGGAACATGTGGACGCAGAAGGCCCGACTCTTGCGCGTGAGTCACGGCATATTGTAGCGTTTGGGCTGTCGGATACGACATCTCGTGCGGCGGTTCTGATCCTTACGGTCCCTTTTCAGTGCGGCGTAAACGCCCTGCGCTTGGCGCATCGGGCGAGGGCTAAGGGATTCTGCCAGCACGGGTTTTGACGGTGGATGCCGCAAAGCCGCCTCGGACAAGGACGGCATGATAAACGAGGGAAGCAGTGCGATGACGGTAATGAGTTGGACCGACGATCGCGTCGAGCAATTGAAAAAACTTTGGGAAGCCGGTCTTTCGGCCAGCCAGATCGCCGCGGAGCTCGGTAACGTCACCCGAAATGCGGTGATCGGAAAAGTTCACCGCCTTGGCCTGTCGGGCCGTGCCAAGAGCCCGTCATCGGCAGCACCACGGCCGCGCAAGGTGCGCCCCGCGCAGCACATGATGCGGATTTCGCGTCCTGTCTCACGCGGCAATACCGCGCTGGCCCATGTGTATGAAGTCGAGGTCGAAGCCGACCCGATCGCATTCGACAATGTCGTGCCGATGAGTCAGCGGCTCTCCCTGCTCGAACTGACGGAGGCAACCTGCCATTGGCCGGTCGGCGATCCGGGCAGTGCCGATTTCTTTTTCTGCGGCGGCAAATCCATTTCGGGACTGCCGTATTGCGCTCATCACTCGCGCGTTGCCTACCAGCCAGCTGGTGATCGCCGCCGCGATCGCCGTCCGCCACCCGGCAAATAGATTCTTTGCTGATCTGAAATCAAACGCGGCTGTTGGCGCGTATTCCGCAAAAGTGGGCACCGGTTTTGCGATCAGAATATGCGCAAGATATCTAGGCAGCCGCGTTTTTCTGTGACTGCGGGAAGCAAGCAGTAAAAGTCGCACCCTGCTTCGGCACGCTCTCGATCAAAAGCCGTCCGCGATGGCGGATCAGGATGTGCTTGACCAGCGACAGGCCTAGACCTGTTCCGCCCTGCGAGCGGCTGTCACCGACATCGACGCGATAGAACCGCTCGGTGAGGCGCGGCAAGTGTTCCGGCGCGATGCCGGGTCCGAAATCGCGCACCTGCACGCGAACCTCCGGCGTACCGTCCGCCGCCGTATCGTGTTTCAGCGACACCACGACCTTGCCGCCTGAGGCACCGTATTTCAGGGCGTTCTCGATCAGGTTCTCGAACAACCGCATCAGCTCCTCGCGATCACCCGCGATGGTTTCCGGTTTCTCAGGCAAATCGAGATCAATCTGTACCTGACGTTCCGCCGCCAGCGGCTCCAGCCCGTCCGCAACCTGACGGATGATCGGAACGATATCGGCCAGCGCATCCGGGCGGACATGCGCGCTGAGTTCGACCCGCGACAGTGACAGCAAATCATCGATCAACCGCGCCATGCGCGTCGCCTGCGCGTGCATGATCCCGAGAAAACGCTCGCGCGCCTTGGCATCGTCGCGGGCCGGCCCCTGCAGCGTATCGATGAAACCGGACAGCGCCGCGAGCGGCGTGCGCAATTCGTGACTGGCGTTGGCGACGAAGTCGGCACGCATTTCCTCGACACGGCGCAGCGGCGTCTGATCGTGGAACGTCATCAGGATTAGATAATCTGTGCCGCCAAAGCTTGTCGGCACAGCAACCGGCGTCACAATCAGTTCCATCCAGCGCTCGCCTGGAACATGGTCGAGGTAGGTGGCTCGCCGTATTCCGGTGGTTGCAATGGCCTCGCGCAGCGCGGTGATGATCTCCGGCGAGCGCAGGGCGAACTGAGCAAACTCGTTACGGCGAAGCGCGGGCGCGAGCTGCGCGGCAGGACCGTTGAAATGCAACACCCGTCCGGCCCGATCAAGCAGGACGGCGGGATCCGGCATTCCTGCCACGACGGCGTTGACAATCGCGGTCTCAGGCGAGACCTGAGATCGCGCTTCATCGCGGCCACTGGCAGCTTGTCTCAGATGCCATGGGATCAACGACGCGGCAGTGATACAGGCAAACACGAGGAGGGCACGCGACAATGTGAGATCGTTGAATGCAACCAGCGTCGCAAGAGCGAGACCCGCCACCAGCAAAATCAATGCAGAAGCCCGCAGCCGGTCAGACCATGGCGTCGAAGACGCAACCGCCGCAGCCGGGGCGCCTTGAGCCGGGTTGTCAGGCATTCTGGTCGCCGCGATCTCCGATGAGGGGCGGCTGACGGCTTGGTTCACTTTGGCCCCCGGAAGCAGCAGATCGGCGCCGATAACGAGCGCCAACAATGATCTCCCTGAACGTCAGGAGCATGACGGAAATCACGAATGGCGCAATATAATAAAGCACCCGGAACAACAGCATGCCAGCCAGTAACTCTTCCTTGTCCATCTGCCACAGGCCGACCAGCATCGCGGCATCGAACACGCCGAGACCACCGGGCGAGTGGCTGGCAAAACCGAGCAGGGTCGCCGAGACGAATATCACCGCTACTGTGATGAAGCCGACATGAGGTTCGTCCGGCACGAGCGTGTACATCGCAAGCGCGCAGAACGTCAGATCGACAATACCGATCCCGATCTGAAGCAGCGTCAGCGGCCCTCCAGGCAACCGCACCGACCAAGGGCCACGGCCGACATTGCGAGGCCGCATCCAGACCCAGATGACATAACCGGTCAGGCCGACAAGAATCGCGTAAGCGAATATACGATTCACCCAGATCGGCAGCTTATCGATGCTGGCCGCAGCTTCCGGATGATAGGCGATGCCAAGCCCGAGCACCGCGGCATTGCCGAGCCAGAACGTCAATCCGGCGAGAAAGCATATCTTGGCAACATCGATCGCGTTAAGCCCCCACGCCGAATAGATCCGGTAACGCACCGCGCCGCCGGTGAAGACACTGGCGCCGACGTTGTGGCCGATAGAATAGCTGGTGAACGCGGCAAGTGCCGTGGTGCGATACGGCACGTCGGTGCGGCCGATCGTGCGCATCGCAAACAGATCGTAGAACGTCAGCGTGAAATAGCCCGCTGCGACGAACAACCCGGCGAGCAATACGGAGCGTGCTTCGGTCTGCCGCAGCGTCTCCAGAAGATCATCGGTATCGATGTCCCGCAGCATGTGAAACAGAATGTAGCAAGCCACGCCGATGATGGTGACGCTGACGACCACGCCGAGCTTTTGCAGGATTTGCCGCTCGCGCATGAATGTGACTGCGCTGCGTAGGGAGTCCAGCATTGAGACCTCGAACGACTCCTAAAGATCCGGTGCGCCGCCCTGAGACGGTCAAATCGCGCGGAATCTCATTCTATTAGCGGTTTCCTAGCAGAAGCGCCGCCGCGTCGCGAGAGCACTAAAGGTGAAATCGCTCACTTGACAAAGTTATGGGCACCGGGACGTTAGGTGCTCTGCGGCAAAGGATCGCATTGGCTCGGAACCCGCATCGTGCGGCCGTCACGAGCCTGTGACAGATGCCTTTGCGGCGGCGCGCGCGACGACCCGTTCGCGCAGCCACGCGCCCACGACGCACCCAACAAGATAAACCAGGCCCAGCAACAACCCAAGCTCCAGCCAATAGCCCAACCGGCCCGGCAGCAGCCGCGTGATAGCGATTGCGATCAGGGCAGCGATAACAGCCAGCGTCCAGCGCATGGCCGGCAAAGACAGACCCTCGCTTCGGCGCGCGATCGACACCCAGCCCATGATCAGGCCGATCACAGCCGCCCCGAGCAACCAACCCCAATGAAAGCTTGCGAGAGTGCTCATGCTCACTTCACCACGAAATCGATGCGGCGGTTTTGCGCCTTGCCATCGTTGGTGTCATTCGGCGCCAGCGGTTGCTCACTTCCGTAGCCAATCGCGGTGAGGCGCTCAGACGACAATCCCGCGCGCGTAAGATAGCTCAGGACGGCCTCCGCACGTTTTTGGGACAGGACGCGATTGGCGGCGTCATCACCATCGGTATCGGTATGACCGGCAATCTCGATATTGGTGCTCGGGCATCGCAACGTCGTTGCGATCAGGCGATCGAGCAAGCCGACCGAGTCAGGCGAGATATCGGTCTTGCCTGACTCAAAACGAATGCGTTCTTTGCCGAGCAGTTCGGAAAACAACTGCTGACAGATTGTCGAATCAACCGCCGATGCAGCGGGCCTGACCGAGACATCGGCTTTATAGCTCCAGTCCTTCGGAAGGCTGCCGCCCGCGCTCTCGCGAAGCTGGTTCGCTGCGACCTCGTAGAGCGCGTCCCCCGATAGTTTGACCTCGCGATCCGATATCACCAGCGAACCCGTGGACAAGCGTGACAACGATCCGAGCGCCGTCATTACAGCGTTAGCAAAGCCCGCGGGCGCTCCCACGCTGGCTTTGAGATTGTCGACGATCTTCTCGCCGGAAAACTTGCGGCCGATCGCAGCAACAATGGCGGCATGCACGTTGTTGTCCGGCACATATCCAGACAACGTCAGCGTGGCCGCAACGGGATCTTTATTAATTCGGAAAATGTACGGCGGTGCCTGAACGATATTCTCGGCAACCGAAAACCCTTCCGGCAGGTTTTTCAGCGCTGCCGTGATCGCCTCACGGCCGCCAATCTCGATCGCCATCCCATTGAGCTTGACGTTGCCATCGCTGATCGAGATTTTCGCTTCTTTCAACCTGGGAAGCTGGTCGATCAGGAGAACGGCAGCAGCTTCGAAACGCGGCAGCGCACCGCGTGCAAAGGTCATCCGATCCGCGATTTCAACGCCCGGCAAATCGCTCCGGGCTGCCTCAATCAATCTCGCCCTGACGGCCGGCAATGGCGCCGTGCCGCCAAGCGTGACGCGGACCACGTCGCGATCGGCGGTCCAGACAAAGGGCTTGGCTTCGGGCAGCAGACCCGTAGCGTCATTGACCAGACGGACGCCGGGAATCGCCTCGACTGTGGCAAGCGCGCTGAGCCGGCCTTCCTCAGAGAATGCATTGGCTGACAGTCTGATATCGCGGCCTTCAACCATGATGCTGGCCCCGTCCAGGACCATGTCCTTGATCGCAGCGCGCCCTTGCACGCCCAGGCCGGTCTCGAACGGCACTGTCCCGTTCCAGCCCGCCAAGGCCCACAAAATAACGAGCGGAATCAGGCCCGGAGCCCATCGGCGGCTCCACTTGAAGATTCCAGGCTGTCTTTGATCCGGCATCGGGGGTGAGACAGAACAAACCCTTCAAAGGGTGTCAATTTAGAAATGCACGCAACCGGTCAAACCCTGGGGGCTAAGGGTTTGTTCAGCCGTTTATGCCAGCTATGGCAGACGATACCGAGGCAGCCGCGGCCATATGAAACACCTTCGCAGCCAAATCATCCGGGCCGGCCTCGGCGCACTCTATTTCTCGGGCGCCCATCATCTGCTGCGACCGCTGTTCGCCGGCGCTGGTACGGTATTCATGCTGCATCATGTCCGCCCCGAAGCGGACGGCGGATTTCGGCCGAACCATCATCTCGAAATTACCCCCGAATTCCTGCGCGTAACCCTCGCGCACATCCGCGGCCTCGGCGTTGATCTCGTCTCAATGGACGAAATGGTCAGGCGGATGAAGGCGCGGGAGTTCTCGCGCCGCTTTGCCTGCTTTACCTTCGACGATGGCTATCGCGACAACCGCGATCATGCCCTCCCGGTGATGCGCGAGTTCGACGCGCCGATGACGGTTTACGCCGCCAGCGATTTCGCGTCGGGCCAAGGCAAGCTGTGGTGGGTGACGCTTGAGCGGATCATCGCCGGTACCGACACGCTCGAAATCCCCGGCATAGCGCAGCGCCTCGACACGCGGACCATTGAAGAGAAGCAGGCGGCCTTCGTCACACTGCACGACTGGCTGCGCGCGCTTCCCGACGACACCGCCATTCATCACGAGGTCGACGCCTTGTGCGCGCGTTACGGCGCCGATCCGGTCGCGGCCTGCCGCGATCTCTGCATGACATGGGACGAGCTGAAAGCCTTCGCTGCCGATCCGCTGGTGACGATCGGTGCGCATACCGTCAGCCATTGCCAGCTTGCCAAGGAAGCCGAGGCAGATGCCCGCACCCAGATCGAGACCAGCCGCACATCGATTGCCGCGCAACTTGAGCGACGGGTCGATCACTTCGCTTACCCCTACGGAGATCGCAGCGCTGCAAGTCCCCGCGAGTTCAAGATCACAAAGTCGCTTGGATTTCAGTCGGCGGTGACGACGCGGCCCGGCATGATCTTTCCCGAGAGCGCCGATTACATCACGTCATTGCCGCGCATTTCGCTGAATGGAAATTACCAGGACGAGCGATTTCTCAGCGTGCTGACGTCCGGCGCCGCCACGGCGATATGGAACGGCTTCCGCCGCGTCGACGCGGCGTGACACGTTCGCTGCCCCTCTGATTTCTTGACTCACGCTCCCGCGTTGCCCACAACGATGGGCAACAATCGTTCAAGACTGCCGGGAGGCACCATGTTCAAGAATCTGTTCTCGCTCAATGGCCGTGTCGCGCTGGTGACAGGCGGCTCGCGCGGTATCGGCAAGATGATTGCAAGCGGGTTTCTGTCGCAAGGCGCGGCCAAGGTCTACATCACCGCGCGCAAGGCCGGACCAGCCGAAGAGACCGCGAAGGAATTGACCTCGCTGTATGACGGCGAATGCATCGCGCTTCCCATCGATATGTCCACGGTGGCCGGATGCAAAAAACTCGCCGCTGAAATGATCAAGCGCGAGCCGAAGCTCGATATTCTCGTCAACAACGCAGGCGCTGCGTGGGGCGCGGCTTTCGATGAATTTCCTGAGAACGGCTGGGACAAGGTGATGAACCTCAACGTCAAGTCGCTGTTCTTCCTGACGCAAGCATTGGCGAAACCGTTGCGCGCAGCAGCGACGCACGAGCAGCCTGCTAAAATCATCAACATCGCGTCGATCGACGGTATCTTCACCAATCCGATGGAGACGTATTCCTATCAGGCGAGCAAGGCTGCGGTGATCCATTTGACCCGCCGTATGGCCGCCAAGCTGATCAAGGATCACATCGTTGTCACCGCGATCGCACCGGGCGCGTTTGCATCCGATATGAACACAGCGGCTCGCGATCATGCCGATGTTCTCGCGAAGCGCATTCCTGCCGGCCGAATCGGCAATGAAATGGATATGGCGGGGCTTGCCATCTTCCTCGCGTCCCGCGCTGGAAACTATGTGGTCGGCAATGCCATCGCAATCGACGGCGGCGTTGTGTACGCGACGCCGGGACTCGAGATCGCGGGATAGAATCGAGGCCTGAGCCGCGTTCCATTCTCGATTCAATTGTCAAACAGCCACGTCATCGTCATTGCGAGGAGCGACCATCTCTCCTCGTCATGGCCGGGCTTGACCCGGCCATCCATTTTTTTTGGAAGACAGATGGATCACCGGGTCAAGCCCGGTGATGACGACGAGATATGTTGATCCATTTTGCCTCGCATCCGATTTCAATTGTCAAACAGCGATTGTTCTGGAAATCCGGACGTGCAGTTCCGTCCATGCCCTCCGGTGCTTCGCGCACCGGCTGACCGCATCAAAGTCCCCCTCGAAACAATGAGGGGAGCAGCGCGCCGAAAGGCGCAAGGGTCACGGCTCGCACATCGCAGTCACCACAGCGAACGGCGAATACGAAGCGCGCATCGCCTGTCGGCGCGCCGCTGCGGCGATTTATGTCCGGGGGACCGTGCTTCCGGGGCGAGGACAGCGATGCATCGCATCGCCCGATCCGGCAGGTTTTCACCCGCCTTCATCCAGCCCGCGTCCAGCCATCAAAGGCAGGGCTCCGTAGTGAGCCCGGACGGTGACCCCCAGCCTCCCGAGTCTATGCTTACGAGGCACAGCCGCAGGCGCCGCATCAGCCGGCTTGGGGCACGCCCCATTCCGGCCAGTCAAAGACTTCGCTCCGCCTTCAAGAACGTCTCCGGAAGACGCTCCCTCGCGAACGAGACGTGCACACTATAAGCGAGGTTCGGGTACCCGGGGATAACGATCGGCGGACTTATTTTTTTGGGCGCGACATTGGTCATCCGCGTGATGCTTCTGCGTAGCGGTATCGCGAGCTTGTGAGCGGCGCGCGGCAATCGATGCGCTAGTTTGCGATCATGACAAATCCAACAGATTTCACGCGGCGTCGGCTTCTAACCGCTGCCGCAAGCACGGCTGCAGCTATCGTGACTGTAGACCGCCTGTCGGCGCAAACCGCGAGGCCGCCTGCGTTGCGTTCCGAGACAGCGCAGTTTGTCGAATTCCGGCGCGGTGCCGAACTGCCTCCGGTCCGCGTTCGGCGCATCGACGGGACTTCAGTCGATCTGTCGTCGTTCCGCGGCAAGGGCGTGCTCGTGAATTTCTGGGCAACTTGGTGTGCACCATGTCGCCGCGAGCTGCCGCAGCTTGAAAAGCTTCGACGCACGATCGATTCGAATCTGCTGGAGATCGTACCGGTATCGATCGACAGAACGCCCACCGCGGATCTCGGTGCTTTTCTCAAGCTCCTCAATATCCGGGCACTGCGGGTTTACCACGATCCTCAGGGACACATCGCACGCGGGGCGAACGAAGGGGTCGACGCACCGTTTGTGCTCTATGGCATGCCCATCAGTTATATCTTGGATCGTCAGGGCCGCTCAGCCGGATATGTCACCGGCGAACTCGACTGGACCGGTAGCGACGCGCTGGCACTGCTGGAGCACTACCGCCGGACCTAAAACAATCAATACGTCTCGACGTGATAACGTCCGCTCTCGCGCATCGCAGGCTTGAGCGCCGTCCAGTCGAGTGAGGCTTGGCGGCAGGCGTCGGAGAAGGCTTCATCAACGCCGCTTTCCATGCCCTTGAGGCCGCAGATATAGACATGGGTGTTGGCGTCGCCGAGCAATTTGGCGATCTGTGGCGCTTCGCTGCGAATCCGGTCCTGCACATAGACGCGCGGCTGGTCCGGCACGCGCGAATAACAGAAGAATTTTCCGAGCAGTTTGTCCGGCACCTTCTGCAGTGGTCCAAAGTACGGCAGCTCTTCCGGCCGCCGTGCGCCGAAGAACAACAGCATACGTCCAGGTGCGCCGGGCATGGCGCGGCGGCGGCGCTCGGTAAAGGCGCGAAACGGCGCCGAGCCGGTGCCGGTGCAGATCATGATGATGTTGGCGACCGGATCGTTCGGCAGCAGGAACGTCGCACCGAACGGCCCGGTGACGTCGATCTTCGCTCCGCGCGGCAGATCGCAGAGAAAATTCGAACAGACGCCGTCCTTTTCGCGCTTCACGGTCAGCGACAGATTGTTGGCGTTCGGCTTTTCGCCATCTCGCGAACTCGCAATGGAATAGAGCCGCACCGCATGCGGCTTGCCGTCGGCACCCTCGCCCGGCGCGACGATGCCGATGCTCTGGCCTTCCAGCACCGGAAACGGCTGATCGCCGAAATCGAGAATGATGTGGCGGATATCCGATTCCGCGCCCTCGGCCGTGAGGCGGAAGTTTCCGGTAACCGTGGCCTTCGCCGGCTTGCCCCGATTGTAGAGATTGACCGTGGGCTTGCTCGCCGAAGTGGGCGCGACGGCCTTGCCGCCCAGCCCCTTACGGGCTTCTTCGAGTAACGCACCGATTTCATCTTCCAGCGCCTCGATGGCGACACCCGCTGCGCCGCCTTCGAGTTCAGCCTGCGCTGGCAGATCGCTCCACGAATACTGATCGCCGAGCGAATACGGTTGCGTCACCACGCGCCAGTTGTCGATTGCGCCGGTCGGGCAAGGCGCGATGCAGTCCATGCAGTAATTGCAAATCGTGGCATCGACGACATAATTATTGTCATCGTGCGTCACCGCATCGATCGGGCACGTCTCCTCACACGTGTTGCAGCGGATGCAAATTTCCGGATCGATCAGGTGCTGCTTTTTAAGGTCGGTGGCTTGGGCCGTTTCCATCATGCTCTCCAACTCCCTCTCCCCGCCTGCGGGGAGAGGGTCGGGGTGAGGGGCAAGACCGCAGAGTAGAGCC
>JAKFUP010000130.1 GCA_021732625.1 Hyphomicrobiales bacterium | reverse complement strand
TTGTCGGCGCGCACGATCTCGCACAGCTTCATGACGTTGGCCGGCGAGAAGAAGTGCATGCCAAGCACGTCCTGCGGACGCTTGGTCACCGAGCCGATCTCGTTGACGTCGAGATACGAGGTGTTGGACGCGAGCACAGCGCCCGGCTTGGCGTACTTGTCGAGCGCGGTGAAGACTTCTTTCTTCACAGCCATGGTTTCGAACACGGCTTCGATGATGAGGTCGGCATCCTTGACGTTCTCAAGGCCGACCTTGCCGGTCAGAAGGCTCATGCGCTTCTCGACCGCATCGGCCGGCATACCGCCGCGCGCGGCGGTGGCTTCATAATTCTTGCGGATGATGCCGAGACCGCGCTTCAGCGGCTCTTCGCCGGTTTCGATCAAGGTGACCGGGATGCCGGCATTGACGAACGACATCGCGATGCCGCCGCCCATGGTGCCGGCACCGAGCACGGCGACGCTATTGATCGCGCGAGGCTTGGTGCCCTCGGGAATGCCCGACACCTTCGCGGCCTCGCGCTCGGCGAAGAACGCATAACGCTGCGCCTTCGACTGATCGCCGGCGACCAGCTTCACGAAGCTCTCGCGTTCCTTCTTCAGCGCCTCATCGAACGGCACGTCGAGCGTCCAGCTCACCGCTTCGGCGCAGGCGAGCGGCGCATCCATGCCGCGGTTCTTTTTGTTGGCGGCAGCAGCCGCGTCGGTGAAAATCTTGCGGTCGGCGCGTGCGGCGGCGAGCTTGGAATCGTCATCGCGCAGCTTGCGTAGCGGCCGCTTCTCGGCGATCGCCTTACGGATGAAGGCTTCCGCGCCCGACGCCGGGCCTTCGACGATCTCCTCGATCAGGCCGTTCTTCAGCGCCTCGGCCGCGCCGATCGGATCGCCTGTGACAACCATCTTGACGCCCAGTTCCGGGCCGACCGCGCGCGGCAGGCGCTGGGTTCCGCCAGCGCCGGGCAACAGGCCGAGCTTCACTTCGGGCAAGCCCATGCGGGCGTCTTTTGTTGCGACGCGAAAATGGCATCCGAGAGCCAACTCGAGTCCGCCGCCCAATGCAGTCCCGTGAATAGCGGCCACCACCGGCTTGGGGCAGCTTTCAATCCCGGCGATGACTTCGTTGAGGCCAGGAGACTGCGGCGGCTTGCCGAACTCGGTGATGTCGGCGCCGGCAACGAACGTGCGCCCTTCGCACGCGAGCACAACACCCTGCACACTGGCGTCTGCGGAAACTTCCTTGATCGCTGCTGCGATACCTTGACGCACGGCTGCGCTGAGCGCGTTGACCGGTGGATTGTTGATCTTGATGACGGCAATTGCGTCGTGACGTTCCACCTTGACGACTTCGTTCACACAACTCTCCTTGAGATTTTTTGGGCAGTTTGTCGGGCGATCTTCAGTTTCGCAGTGCGAAATTTAATTCCACAACTTGACAGCGATGGGTTATTTTGAACAGCGTCCCTTGTCAACGTGGCGTCCGGTTGAGTTCAACGAAATTCGTTTGAGTGGTTGCTGCAATGGGTGACGAACTTCGAAAACGGCGTGCCAGACCAGCGGCGACTGATCGCAATTTCGTCGTCGCGCTTTCGCGCGGTCTCGATGTATTGCGCGCATTCCACCCCAACGACGGGCTTCTTGGCAATCAAGAGATCGCGGCCCGTACCAAACTGCCGAAGCCAACTATTTCGCGGCTGACCTACACACTGACGAAGCTGGGCTACCTTATACCCGTCCCCCGCTTTGAGAAGTACCAGCTTGCGCCATCAGCCATGGCGCTGGGTTATGCTGCGCTTGCGAACCTCGGCATCCGCCACATCTCGCAGTCCTATCGCGACGAGGTGATGCGCGAGACCGATGGCGCGGTCGCCGTCGGCGCACGCGACCGGCTCAGCATGATTTATGTCGGCCAAAGCCGTAGCTCCCGCACGGTCGGCGTGCAGCTCGATGTCGGTTCGCGCATTCCCATTGCAACCACGGCGATGGGCCGCGCGTATCTCTGGGCGCTTGCCGATCAGGAGCGCACGGAAATGATGCGCGACATGCGCGAGCACTACGGCAATCGCTGGACGAAAATCCGCGACGGGATCGAGCGATCCGGCGAGTTCGTCGCCAAGCACGGCTTCACGGTTTCTGCCGGCGAATGGCAAGACGATGTGCATGCGGTCGGCGTGGCATTACGGATGAACGACGGCACCGGCACGTATGCCTTTAATTGCGGCGCACCCGCATTCCGTTTCGCGGAAGATCGGCTGGTCAGCGATATTGGACCTCGCTTGTTGGCGATGCTAAGGGACATTGAAAATGCGTTGAATGGCGGTCCCGTAACCGCACAGATCAACCAACAAATCAAAAAATCGAAAACAGGAGGGAAAGTTGCGAGGGTGTTCCAGGGGATTCGATAACGCTCAGCCACGGCCGATCTTGTCGCCACCGGTCTTGTCACCGGCAGGCACGGTTTAGTGCCAATGGCGCAGGCACAACTCGCGCAGGGGCAAGCTCCGCTGCTCGCCGTCAACGACGTCAGCGTCGTGTTCGGCGGCATCATCGCCTTGAACGGCGTGTCGTTCGACATGCACAAGGGGCAAATCCTCGGCCTGATCGGACCCAACGGTGCCGGCAAGACCACGCTTTTCAACTGTCTCAGCCGGCTCTATCAGCCGAGCAAGGGCGACATCCTGATGGAGGGATCGTCGATCCTGACCCGCCCGGTGCATCGCATCGCCGAGATCGGCATCGGCCGCACCTTCCAGAACGTATCGTTGTTCCAGAACATGTCGGTGATCGACAACGTGCGGATCGGCATGCACTCCCATACGACGACCGATGTGGTGAGCGACTCCCTGCAACTGCCGGCAGTTCGCCGCACCGAAGCCGCCATCAACGCGCGCGTCGGCGAAATCATCGATTACCTCGATCTCAATGACGTTGCTGCTCGCGTCGTTGCAGGCCTGCCGTTCGGTACCCAGAAGCGCGTCGAGCTGGCCCGCGCACTGGCCGCCGAGCCGAAGATCCTGCTGCTCGACGAGCCCGCCGGAGGCCTCAACCACGAAGAGGTTTACGTCCTCGGCGACATGATCAAGCGCATCCGCACCGACCGCAACATCACGGTTCTTCTGGTCGAACATCACATGGGTCTCGTGATGTCGATCGCCGACCACGTTGTCGCGCTCAACTTCGGCCGCAAGCTTGCAGAAGGAACTCCCGCGCAGGTCCAGCAGGACCCGGACGTGATCAAGGCCTACCTCGGGAGCAAGGAGTCATGAGCACGATGCTCGCGATCAAGGAACTGCGTTCCTACTACGGCCAGGTCCAGGCGCTTCACGGTCTCGAACTGTCGATCCGTGAAGGCGCAGTCACGACACTTCTGGGCGCCAATGGAGCCGGCAAGACCACGACGATCCGGGCGGTCTGCAACATGGTACGCTCCACCGGCTCGATCGAGTTCGAAGGCAAATCGCTGATGGGCCGTTCGACCGAAAGCATCGTGCAATACGGCATCGCCCATGTGCCGCAGGGCCGTGGCACTTTCACCACAATGACCGTGGAAGAAAATCTTCAGCTCGGCGCGATCACGCGCAAGGACACGAAGGCGATCAGCTCGGACATTGAGAAGATGTACGCCTACTTCCCGGTGCTGAAGCAGCGCCATACGCAGCAAGCCGGAACATTGTCGGGCGGCGAGCAACAGATGCTCGCGGTCGCCCGCGCGCTGATGCTGCGGCCGCGGCTGATGCTGCTGGACGAGCCGTCATTCGGTCTGGCTCCGCTGATCGTGCGCGACCTGTTCGGCATCCTCAAGAAGATCAACCTTGAAGATAAAGTGACGATCCTTGTGGTCGAGCAGAACGCGCAGCTTGCGCTCGAGCTCGCCGAAACCGCTTTCGTGATCGAAACCGGACGTATCGTGATGTCGGGGAACGCGAAAGAGATCGCGAACAACGAAGACATCCGCAAATCTTACCTGGGTTATTAAGGAGACCGGCCATGGAGCTGTTTATCAATCAAGTGCTGGCCGGCATCTCGACAGGCGCAATCTATGCCTGCATGGCACTGGCCGTCGTGATGATCTACCAGGCGATCGACCATCTGAATTTCGCGCAAGGCGAAATGGCGATGTTCTCGACCTTCATCGCCTACCAACTGTTGCAATGGGGCATTCCTTACTGGTGGACGTTCCCGCTGACGCTGATCATCTCGTTTGCTGGCGGCATCGCCATCGAACGGGCGCTGTTCAAGCCGCTCGGCAATGCGCCGGTGCTGGTGCATGTTGCGGGCTTCATCGCGCTGTTCGCCATCCTCAACAGCGTCGCGGGCCTGACCTGGGACTGGACCATCAAGCAATTCCCGACGCCGTTCGGTAACGCACCGTTCCTCGGCAGCCAGCTGATCTCGACCCATCAGGCAGGCATGATCGGCATTACTTTCATTCTGCTGATCCTGCTATTCGTGTTCTTCCGCTTCACCCGCGTCGGCCTTGCGATGCGCGCCGCAGCCGCCCTGCCTGAATCGGCCAAGCTCGTCGGCATCAACGTGAGCTGGATGATTGCGCTCGGCTGGGGCATGGCGTCCGGCATCGGCGCGATCGCCGGCATTCTGATTGCACCTGTGGTATTCCTCGAGCCCAACATGATGGGCGGCGTTCTGGTGTACGGCTTCGCTTCGGCGGTGCTCGGCGGGCTGACCAGCCCGTTCGGCGCTGTGATGGGCGGCTTCCTCGTCGGCGTGTTCGAGAATCTGGTCGGAACCTACATTCCCGGCGTCGGCAATGAACTCAAGCTGCCCATCGCGCTCGCGCTGATCATAACGGTACTGGTCCTGAGACCCGGCGGCCTGTTCGGCCGCACCTTCGTGCAGCGAGTTTGATCATGACGACAGCCCACGAAACCGCACCTGCGGCCACTGCATCCAAGAAGGCCGCAGCAGCGGCTGCCCCGTCGATGAACATCGCGCGCGTTGCCTCGCTGATCACCCTCGCGTTGCTGCTGCTGGTGCCGCTGTTCCTGAAAAATTTCTACATCTTCCAGATGACGCAGTGGCTGATCTACGCCATCGCGCTGCTGGCACTGAACATCCTCACCGGCGGAAGCGGACAGTTCTCACTTGGACAGAGCGCGTTCTATGCGGTTGGTGCATACACTGCAGCGGTCATGATGGAGATCCTGGGCGTCAACTACGCGCTGACGCTGCCGGTCGCTGGCCTGATCTGCTTTGTGTTCGGATTCCTGTTCGGATTGCCGGCGCTGCGGCTTTCCGGCGTCTATCTGGCGCTGGCGACGTTTGCTCTCGCTGTCGCGATGCCGCAAGTTCTCAAGCTGCATTTCTTCGAGTCCTGGACCGGCGGCGTGCAGGGTCTCGTCATCATCAAACCGGACCCGCCCGAGTTCCTCAAGACGATCGGCCTGAAAGTGTCGCAGGACATGTGGCTGTATTATTTCACGCTGGTGGTCGGGATCGGCATCTACATCGCATCGGTCAATCTGCTCGCCTCGCGCTCGGGACGGGCGATGATGGCGATCCGCGACAACCAGATCGCGGCCTCCGCGATGGGCATCGATGTTCCACTGTACAAGACACTGGCCTTCGGCATCAGCGCCGGCATCACAGGTGTCGCCGGTGCGCTCGGCGCCATCGCGGTCGCCTTCGTCGCACCCGACAGCTACACCATCCAGCTCGCAATCGCACTGTTCCTCGGCATGGTGATCGGCGGAGTCGGCTGGCTGCCAGGTTCGCTTGCAGGCGCGGCGTTCATCGTGTTCGTCCCGAACATCGCCGAAAGCATCTCAAAGGGACTGTCAGGCGCTATCTTCGGCATCATCCTGATCGTTATCATCTTCCTTGTCCCGCACGGGGCACGGCAAGTCGCGTACATGGCTCAACACCTGATCGGCAAGATCGGGAAATCATCCTGATCGAATACGATCGGGACAACAAAAGGAGAAGCAATGTTCTCGTTCTCAAAAACACGAATCGCTGCAATTTCGACAGCGGTCATCACTTTTGCGATGACGGGCGGCAATGCCATCGCGCAGAAGAAATACGACACCGGTGCAACGGACACCGAGATCAAGATCGGCAACATCATGCCGTACAGCGGCCCGGCATCAGCCTATGGTGTGATCGGCAAGATCCAGGAAGCCTACTTCAACAAGGTCAACGCCGAAGGCGGCATCAACGGCCGCAAGATCAAGTTCATTTCCTATGACGATGGCTACTCGCCGCCAAAGGCCGTCGAGCAGGCCCGCAAGCTGGTCGAGAGCGACGAAGTCCTTTTCGTGTTCAACCCGCTCGGCACGCCGTCGAATTCGGCGATCCAGAAATACATGAACGCGAAAAAGGTGCCGCAGCTGTTCGTCGCCACCGGCGCGACCAAATGGAACGATCCGAAAGACTTCCCGTGGACGATGGGCTGGCAGCCCAACTACCAGAGCGAAGGCCGCATCTACGCCAAGTACCTGATGACGGAAAAGCCAAACGGCAAGATCGCGATTCTGTATCAGAACGACGATTTCGGCAAAGACCTGCTCAAGGGTCTCAAGGACGGCCTCGGCGCCAAGGGCGCGTCGATGATTGTGCTCGAGGAAAGCTATGAGGTCTCTGAGCCGACGATCGACTCGCACATCGTCAAAGCCAAAGCGACCGGCGCCGATATTTTCGTCAGCGTCACCACGCCGAAGTTTGGCGCTCAATCGATCAAGAAAGTCGCTGAAATCGGCTGGAAGCCGTTGTTCATCCTGAACAACGTCGCCGCTTCGATCGGCTCGGTGATGAAGCCGGCCGGGTTCGAAAACGGTCAGGACATCATCTCAGCGAATTATGCCAAGGATCCAACCGATCCGCAGTGGGCCAACGACCAAGGCATCAAGAATTTCGACGCCTTCCTGCAGAAGTACATTCCTGAAGCCAATCGCACCGACGGTTCGGTGATGTTCGGCTACAACACCGCGCAGACCATGGCGCTGGTGCTCAAGGCGGCGGGCGACAATCTCACCCGCGATAACATGATGAAGCAGGCAGCAAACCTGAAGGATGTGCAGCTTGAAGGCCTGTTGCCGGGAATCAAGCTGAACACCAGTGCGACCGATTTCGCTCCGATCGAGCAGCTTCAGCTGATGAAGTTCAAGGGCGATAAGTGGGAGTTGTTCGGCGACGTGCTGAGCGGCGAGCTCGGCGGCTGATATCTCGCAGTGCACATGAGATAAGCACCGGAAGTGCCGAAGATTAACGGCCCCCGCGACATCATCGCGGGGGCCTTTTTCTTGAACACAACCGGTAAAAGGTATCTAATTCGGCAAAGGTGGAAAGCGGCTTTTGGCGACAAGAACAAGGAGGTTCTTCATCAGCCCAGCGACACCGAAATCAAGATCCGCAACATTATGCTCTACAGCGGATCAGTGTCCGCTTAGGGCGTGATCGCGAGGGCTTTTACTTGCCGATCACCACAAACTTGGTGTTGAATGCCGCCAGTTGCTCAGTTGCCCCTCCCGGCTGACCGGGAAGAAGAAGGCACGACGAACGAACGTACAATCGTTTTTACAGGGAGATTTGCGAATGACCTTTAACACAACGCGGCTTGCTGCAATTTCGGCGGCCGCACTTCTGGTCGCTGCGGCCAGTACGTCCGCTTTCGCGCAGAAGAAATACGGACCGGGTGTGACCGACACCGAAATCAAGATCGGCAACATCATGCCTTACAGCGGTCCTGCATCCGCCTACGGCGTGATCGGCAAGACCGAAGAAGCCTACTTCAAGAAGATCAACGCCGAGGGCGGTATCAACGGCCGCAAGATCAACTTCATCTCCTATGACGATGCGTATTCGCCGCCAAAGACGGTCGAGCAGGCGCGCAAGCTGGTCGAGAGCGACGAGGTACTGCTGGTTTTCAATTCGCTCGGCACGCCGCCGAACTCGGCTATCCACAAATACATGAACGCGAAGAAAGTCCCGCAGTTGTTCGTCGCCACCGGCGCGACCAAATGGAACGATGCGAAGGACTTTCCCTGGACGATGGGCTGGCAGCCTAACTACCAGAGCGAAAGCCGCATCTACGCCAAGTACATTCTGAAGAACATGCCGAACGCCAAGATCGCCGTCCTCTATCAGAACGACGACTACGGCAAAGACTACCTCAAGGGCTTCAAGGACGGGCTGGGCGCCAAGGCAGCGTCGCTGATCGTTGTCGAGGACAGCTACGAAGTGTCGGAACCAACCATCGACTCGCACATCGTCAAGATGAAAGCGACCGGAGCGGACGTGTTCTTCAACATCACCACGCCGAAGTTCGCGGCGCAAGCGATCAAGAAGAGTGCTGAAATCGGCTGGAAAACGACGCACTTCCTCAACAACGTCTCGGCCTCGATCGGGGCTGTGATCAAGCCGGCCGGTTACGAGAACTCGCAGGACATCATCTCGGTAGCCTACCTGATGGATCCGGCCGATCCGCAGTGGAAAGACAATGCGGATATGAAGGGCTTCGACGAGTTCCTGGCCAAGCACTTCCCCGAAGGCAACCGCCTCGATGGTTCCGTGATGGTCGGCTACAATGTCGCCCAGACGCTTGTGCAGGTTCTCAAGCAGTGCGGCGACGACCTGACCCGCGAGAACGTCATGAAGCAGGCTGCCAGCCTGAAGGACTTCCGGTCGACCAACCTGTTGCCGGGAATCAAGATCAATACCAGCGCGGGCGACTTCGCTCCGATCGAGCAGGTTCAACTGATGAAGTTCAAGGGCGACAAATGGGAATTGTTCGGTGAAATCATCAGCGGCGAAACCGGCGGCTGATCATCTATCGCTCCTCTGTTAAGAGCTAAATCCAACCCTTGCGGCACTGCCGCAAGGGTTTTTGTTTTGCGCTGCCCTTTTGTACCAAATCAGAGTAAGCAAGCGGTCTGTACTTTCTGCTTCTGTGTTCGCTAACCTCATCTCATGACCGACAACCGATCACTGCTGCGCGCGATCTTCGATGCCGCGGTCGCCGCGGCCCACCCCGACCGCATCCTGACTCCACACCTTCCGCCCGTTCCGAAGGGCCGCGTGATCGTTCTCGCGACTGGAAAGGGTGGCGCAGCACTGGCGGCCGCCGCCGAACGCCACTATCTGGACGCCCACGCCACTATCTGGACGCCCTCAAGCTCGACCCATCGCGTCTCGTGGGACTGGCGACGACACGCCGCGGCCATGGCGTTGCAACCCGATCGATCGAAGTCATTGAGGCAGGCCATCCCGTGCCGGACGAAGCCGGATTGCGTGCGGCCGATCGCACGCTCAGCATCGCGCGAAGCGCGAAGCAAGACGATCTGGTCCTCGTGCTGATTTCCGGCGGCGGTTCGGCGAACTGGTTCGCGCCGGTCGAAGGCGTCGGCTTCAAACAGAAACAGCAAATGAACCGCGCGCTGCTCCGTTCCGGCGCACCGATTGGCGACATCAACACGGTACGCAAGCATCTGTCGCGCATCAAAGGCGGACGCCTCGCCCGCACAGCTTATCCCGCACAGACCGTCACGCTCGCAATCTCGGACGTGCCACACGACGATCCCGCGGTGATCGCATCAGGTCCGACCGTTCCCGATCCGTCAACACTGGCCGATGCACGCGCGGTGATCGCCAAATACAAACTCACGCCAGACGCCGAGATCGTCGCCGCCTTGGCCGAACCTCAGAACGAAAGCTGCAAGCCGGGCGACGCAGAACTGTCAGCAGCACGTTACAAGATTATTGCACGGCCGCGGGATTCGCTCGATGCAGCCGTGCGTAAAGCGCAACAGGCCGGCTACGAGATCATCGATCTCGGCGCCGATCTCGAAGGCGAGGCACGAGAAGTCGCTGCTGCCCATGCACAGCTGGCGCTGAAGGCCAAAGCCGACGGTCGCAAGCTCGCCATTCTCTCCGGCGGCGAACTGACCGTGACTGTCACTGGCAATGGCCGTGGCGGTCCAAATCAGGAATATGCGCTGGCGCTGGCGATGCATCTTCGCGGCATGACAGGCATTTCCGCTCTCGCCGCCGATACCGACGGCGCCGATGGCGGCGCAGGCTCAGCCAGCGATCCCGCGGGCGCCATCATTGATGCCCGGACGTTCGGCGCAATGGCTGCGCAGAATCTCGATCCGGCGGAGTATCTCGCCAACAACGATGCGACGGATTTTTTCGAGAAAACCGGCGATCTGGTTCACACCGGCCCGACGATGACCAACGTCAACGATATCCGGGTGATTCTGGTGGGGTGA
>JAKFUP010000119.1 GCA_021732625.1 Hyphomicrobiales bacterium | reverse complement strand
GCCCGATGCGGAAGTCTCGTTCGTCACGCGCGATCTTGCATCCGCTCTGCCGCGCGCCAAGATCGCGGCCAATATCGCGATCGAAGACGTTCTGCTGCGCGTGCGCGACGCCTCGAACTGGCGCGGTAACAATGCCGGCGGCGTTCGCTATGCGAGCGCCCAGCCCGATATCAAACTCGCCTACGCGACCGAGGGTGGCGTTGATCCTTACGCCGGTTTCGAAACCCGCGTTGTCCCGGAAAACGTGACGTTGCTGCCGAAGACCAAAGACCAGATCACCGGCGGCAACCCGTCCACCGAGCGTGTCCATATCGTCAAAAAAGGTGACACCGTGCTGACCGTGCTGCGCGATCAGGGCGCAACGCCGGAGGAAGCAAAGGCGATTGCCAGCACGCTCGGTGCCAAAGGTCGCGATGGTGGCCTGAAGGAAGGCCAGAAGCTGCGCATTCTGATGGCGCCCACCGCGCCCGGTCAGCGCCTGCAGCCGCTGAGGGTGATGGTGGCAAGCGACAACACCGTCGAAGCCGTGGCAGCGCTCTCTGACTTCGGCAAATACGTTGCCGTCGATGTGCAAAGCCTCAACACCCCGGCCGAAGTCGCCGACAACAGCGACGATGAGGAGGATGACGGCACCGGTGTGCGGCTCTACCAGAGCGTTTACGAAACCGCGTTGCGCAACAAAGTCCCCGCCCCCGTTATCGAGGACATGATCCGGATCTACTCCTACGACATCGATTTCCAGCGCAAGGTGCAGCCGGGCGATGCGTTTGAAGTTTTCTTTACCGGCGATGACGAAGGCACGGTGACCGGCGAGAAGAACGACGTTCTCTATGCCGCGCTTACGGTCGGTGGCGAAACCAAGAAATACTTCCGCTTCCAGACACCGGACGACTCAATCGTCGATTACTATGATGACACCGGAAAAAGCGCCAAGAAATTCCTCGTCCGCAAACCGGTCGGCAATGCAACGATGCGGTCAGGATTCGGCGGCCGCCGCCATCCGATCCTCGGTTACACCAAGATGCACACCGGCGTGGACTGGGCCGCCCCCTACGGAACACCGATTTTCGCTTCCGGTAACGGCACCATCGAGAAAGTTGGATGGGAAGGCGGATACGGCAAATATATCCGCATCAAACATCCCAATGGCTACGAAACGGCCTATGGCCACATGACCGCATTTACCAAGGGCATGGAGCCCGGCAAGAGGGTTCGTCAGGGACAAGTCATCGGATTTGTCGGTTCGACCGGCCTTTCGACCGGCGCCCACGTCCACTATGAAATTCTCGTCAACGGCCGCTTTGTCGATCCGATGCGTATCAAGCTGCCACGCGGGCGCTCGCTCGAAGGCTCGATGCTCGCCAGCTTCGAGCAAGAACGTGACAAGCTGGAAGGCATGATGACGACGCGCCCGCCGGCCCGCGTCGCGCAGGATCAAACCGCCACGCCGCAGAGAAGCAAGGGCGCAGGCTTCATCAGCAGCTTCACCGGCTCCACCACCCGCTGACGCATTCCGAATCTAAATTAAAGAACGAAAAAGCCGCGCACGTGAAGCGCGCGGCCTTTCAGGCATTTCGAAATCCTGTCGCCAGTGAGTGGTTCGTCAGTGAGCCGCTCGTCAGTGAGTCGTTGGCCGGCCGCCCTCGCCGACTTGCGGAATCACGGTGCTGCGCGCGACAAAATCATCGTCCCGATGACCGTCAACCGCCTGACCGTTGAACGTCAGACCGCTGGCACCCGCTGAAATCTCGATCCGGTCACCATCGCGCACGCTACCTGCCAGCACCATTTCGGCCAGCGGGTCCTGCACATATCGCTGGATCACACGTTTCAAAGGCCGGGCGCCGTAAGCCGGATCCCATCCCTTCTCGGCCAGCCAATTGCGCGCGGGCGCATCCAGCGTCAGCACGATCTTGCGGTCGTCGAGCAGGCGTTGCAATCGGCCGAACTGAATCTCGACGATGCGGCCCATTTCGCTCTTCTGCAAACGGTGGAACAGAATGATCTCGTCCACGCGATTGAGGAACTCGGGCCGGAAGTGCCCGCGCACCATGTTCATGACGAGATCGCGCACCGCGCCGGTGTCCTCGCCATCCGGCTGGTTGACGAGAAATTCCGAACCGAGGTTCGACGTCATCACGATCAAGGTGTTGCGGAAATCGACCGTGCGGCCCTGACCGTCGGTCAGACGGCCATCGTCGAGAACTTGCAGCAGGACGTTGAACACGTCCGGATGCGCCTTCTCGATCTCGTCGAACAGCACCACCTGATACGGCCTGCGCCGCACGGCTTCGGTGAGCGCGCCGCCCTCGTCGTAACCGACATAGCCCGGAGGCGCGCCGATCAGCCGCGCCACCGAGTGCTTCTCCATATACTCGGACATATCCATGCGAATGAGCGCGGACTCGTCGTCGAACAGGAATTCGGCGAGTGCCTTCGTCAGTTCGGTTTTGCCGACGCCCGTGGGGCCCAAAAACATGAACGAGCCGATCGGCCGGTTCGGGTCCTGCAAACCCGCGCGCGCCCGGCGCACTGCCGTGGAGACAGCACGCACCGCCTCTGCCTGACCGATCACGCGCTTAGCCAGACTCTGCTCCATGCGAAGCAGTTTGTCTTTCTCGCCCTCAAGCATCCTGTCGACCGGTACGCCGGTCCAGCGGGATACCACCTGCGCGATGTGATCGGCAGTGACGGACTCTTCCATCATCGCACCGCCGGCTTCGGAGCTTTCGACATCTGCAAGTTTTTTCTCAAGCTCTGGAATGCGGCCATAGGCAAGTTCGCCAGCGCGTTGAAATTCACCGCGCCGCTGGGCATTGGCCAACTCGAGACGCAACTGATCCAGCTCGCTCTTGAGCTTTTGCGCGTTGGACAGTTTGTTTTTCTCGGCGCTCCAGCGCGACGTGATGTCAGCCGAGCGCTTCTCGAGATCGACCAGTTCGGTCTCGAGCGTCTGCAACCGGCTCTTGGAGCCGGCATCGCTTTCTTTCTTCAGCGCTTCCTGCTCGATCTTGAATCGCACGATCTCGCGATCGATCGAATCCAGCTCTTCCGGCTTCGAATCGACCTGCATCTTCAGCCGTGCAGCCGACTCATCGACCAGATCGATCGCTTTGTCCGGCAGGAACCGATCGGTGATGTAGCGGTTCGACAGCGTCGTAGCCGCAACCAATGCGGAGTCGGTGATCCGCACGCCGTGATGCTGCTCGTACTTGTCTTTCAACCCGCGCAAGATCGAGATGGTATCTTCCACCGTCGGCTCCGACACGAACACGGGCTGGAACCGCCGCGCCAGCGCGGCATCCTTTTCCACGTGCTTGCGATATTCGTCGAGCGTGGTCGCGCCGATGCAATGCAGTTCGCCGCGCGCAAGCGCCGGCTTGAGCAGGTTCGACGCATCCATCGCGCCGTCCGCCTTGCCCGCGCCGATCAGCGTATACATTTCGTCGATGAACAGCACAATGCCGCCGTCGGAACTGGTGACCTCCTGAAGCACAGCCTTGAGCCGTTCTTCGAATTCACCGCGATACTTCGCACCTGCAATCAGCGCGCCGAGATCGAGCGACAGCAGCTTCTTGTCTTTCAAACTTTCCGGCACATCGCCGTTGAGAATGCGCAGCGCCAGACCTTCGACGATCGCGGTCTTGCCGACGCCGGGTTCGCCGATCAGCACCGGGTTGTTCTTGGTCCGGCGTGAAAGAACCTGAATCGTGCGGCGGATTTCCTCGTCGCGGCCGATCACCGGATCGAGCTTGCCATCGCGAGCGGCTTGCGTGAGATCGCGCGAATATTTCTTCAACGCGTCGTAAGCATTCTCGGCCGTGGCACTGTCGGCCGTGCGGCCCTTGCGCAAGGCATTGATTGCCGTGTTGAGGTTTTGCGGCGTCACTCCGCCATTCGAGAGGATTTGTCCGGCTTCGGAATCCTTGTCGAGCGCGAGCGCCAGCAACAGCCGCTCGACCGTGACGAAACCATCGCCGGCTTTCTCTGCGGCTTGTTCGGCTGCATCGAATGCGCGCGCGGTCGCGGGGGCCATATAGACCTGGCCTGCACCGGCGCCTGAGACTTTCGGGAGCTTCGCGAGTGCAGCTTCAGTGGATTTGAGGATCGCG
This sequence comes from Hyphomicrobiales bacterium, assembly GCA_021732625.1. Lineage (GTDB taxonomy): Bacteria > Pseudomonadota > Alphaproteobacteria > Rhizobiales > Xanthobacteraceae > SG-bin9. The sequence goes on along the minus strand of JAKFUP010000119.1, from coordinate 6,145 downwards.
CGCGAATTCCCGCCGGAGCGGTCGATCAGGCCGCCGGCAAGGCCTTCGCTGTCGTCGAGCAGAACTTTAAGGACATGCAGCGGCGAAAACTGCTGATGGCCCTCGCGGACCGCAAGCGACTGCGCCGATTGGACGAATCCGCGCGAACGCTCGGTGTATTTCTCAAAATTCATATTGTCTCCCTCGGCCTGTCCCGCTCGCCCGAAAGGCACGACCGGAACATCTTCATTGGGTTTTCAGTGGGTTGCCGGCCATTGGCCAGCTTACGCCGATGTGGGAATGATTTCCCGTTTTGAAAAGGGGGAATCTCGTATTTTGGTTAGTGGCCTGAGGCTTCGAATCCATCTAGAAACTCGCATGATTGATACGTCCCGCGCCAAGATTGACGGCATTTTTCGCTATCCCGTCAAAGGCCTGAGCCCAGAGCAGCTTCCGAGCGTGACGCTTGCGCCCGGGCAAACGCTGCCGTCGGACCGGCGCTACGCGATCGAGAACGGCCCGAGCGGCTTTGACCCCAACGATCCCAAATACTTGCCGAAAATCCGCTTCCTGATGCTGATGCGGAACGAGCGGCTGGCCGCGCTCCAGACCCGCTATGACGACGCATCCAATGTGCTGACCATCCGCCAGAATGGCACCGAGAAATGTAGCGGCAATCTTGAGGCAGCCGACGGCCGCGCCAAAATCGAACAATTTTTCGCGGAGAGCTTCCCTGCCGAGTTGCGCGGCCCGCCCAAAGTGCTGGTGTCCCCCGGGCACAGCTTCTCCGACGTCTCGGCCAAGGTTGTCTCGATCATCAACCTTGCAAGCGTCGCGGACCTCGAGAGCGTGATCGGACGTCCCGTCGATCCACTACGCTTCCGCGGCAACCTTCACGTCACGGGTTGGACTGCCTGGCATGAACTCGCCCTCGTCGGCCAGACGCTGGCGATTGGCGATGTAAGGCTCAAGGTCGAGCACAGGATCGTGCGTTGCGCGGCAACCAATGTCGATCCAGTCACTGCGGAACGCGACATGCACATCCCGCAGACCCTGCAACGTGTCTATGGCCACGACGACTGCGGCATCTACGCAAAAGTCGTCACCGGCGGCGAGATCAGGCCCGGCGATACGATTGCGGTGACGCAGGACCGGTTGATATGATCCGTAACTGACGGCGCAACCCGCGCCGCAACGGAACCTCGTGATGACGAAGCGGATTTCGCAAATCCTGTTGATAGCCGTCTCGCTCGCGGCCGCGAGCTCATCGGCCTGTCTCGCGCAGAACCGTCTCGCCTTTATCGTCGGCAACGACAGCTACCAGAACGTCGAGCCGCTGAAGAAAGCGGTCAACGATGCTCGTGCCATCGCCCAGACCATGCAGGGTCTCGGCTTCAAGGTGACGCTCGGGGAAAATCTCCCGCGGCGCGATTTCAATGCGAAGTTCAGTGCATTCGAGTCGTCGATCCAGCCCGGTGACATGACCTTCGTGTTCTATTCCGGCCACGGCATCGAACTGGACGGCGCCAATTATCTGGTTCCGGTCGATGCGCCGAAGGTGAACCTGCAACAGCAAAGCCTGCTCAAGGACGAATCGATTTCGAGCGACGGTATGATCCAGCGTCTCAAGGAACGCGGCGCCTTACTGCAGGTGCTGGTGCTCGATGCCTGCCGCGAGAATCCGTTCCGTGACAAGAGTGGCCGCGCGCTCGGTCCATCGGGCAGCAGCCTTGGACCGCCGAAAGCCGTGCGCGGATTGTTTGTGATGTATTCGGCTGGCAACGGCCAGGTCGCGCTGGATCGGCTGTCCGACGGCGACCCCAACCCGAATTCGATTTTCACGCGCAGTCTGCTGCCAAAGCTCGCAGATCCCAACAAGTCGCTGCGCGGCATCGCACTCGATACCCGCACCGAGGTCAACAGACTGGCATCTACTATCGGCTCCGATCAGTTTCCCGGATATTACGATCAGACCGACGGCGAGATTTTTCTCGCCAAGGATTCGCCGAACGCCGTTGCGGTGGCGCCAATCATTCCGCGCCCTACTCCGCCCCCGGTCGAACAGCCCCGTCCACTGCCGCCTGTTGCAAGTCTCACGCCGCCCGTCGGCGCCAAGGGCATCGCACCTGCGCCAGCCAATAGCGGATACATGTTTGCTGATTCCGATCGGGTGCTGCTGTCGCGCGATGCGCTGCGCGGATTGTCCACCGACCAGCTTCGCATCGCCCGCAATGAAATCTACGCGCGGCGCGGACGGTTTTTCAAAGATCCGCAACTCACCGCCTATTTCAGCAAGTTCGCCTGGTACAAGCCCTATGCATGGGATGTTCCGCTCAACGCCACGGAAGCGGCCAACGTCAAACTGATTTCGTCGATGGAGCGATGAGAATTCGCGGTGATCCCTCCCCTCGATGGGGAGGGTCGGCCGAGCGGAGCGGAGGCCGGGGTGGGGTGGCGTCAAGAGCCCCCACCCGGCGCTTCATTCGCTCTGCTCATGAGCGCCACCCTCCCCACGCTTCGCGGGGGAGGGAAAACGGAGACCACAGATGCCTTACGCCGCCACGACCGATCATGTGAAACTCTACTTCGAAGAAGCTGGCAGCGGCACACCGATCCTCTTCATTCACGAGTTCGCAGCCGACTACGCAAGCTGGGAGCCGCAGATCCGCTACTTCTCGCGCAGTCATCGCTGCATCGTCTATTCCGCGCGCGGTTACACGCCGTCTGATGTTCCCGACAAGCCCGACGCGTACAGCTACAAACACTTCTATAGCGATGCGCTGGCGGTGCTCGATCATCTCAAGATCGAGGCCGCACATCTGGTCGGACTGTCGATGGGTGGCTATTCGGCGCTCCAGGTCGGCATCAATACGCCCGAACGAGCGTTATCATTGACGCTTGCGGGCGCGGGTTCAGGATTCGAGGCGGAGCGGCTGAAAACTTTCCGCGAGACTTGCCTGGCGCACGCCACAGAAATGGAGCGTGGCGGCGGCGAGGAAGTCGCCAAGCTCACCGGCATGTCTCCGGGACGGATTCCGTTTTTGTTGAAAGACCCACGCGGGTTTCGGGAATTTTACGACGCGCTGGCGAAGCACGACCATCAGGGCTCGGCCCACACCATGCGGGGCTTTCAGGCTGGCCGCCCGCCGATCTCGGAATTCAGGGACGAGATGCAAAAGCTGAAAGTGCCGACGCTCATCATCGTCGGCGACGAGGACGACGGTTGCATCGAGGCCAGCCTGTTCATGAAGGCAAACATTGCGCCCTCAGGCCTCGCGATGTTTCCAAAGACCGGACACGTGCTCAATCAGGAAGAGCCCGCGCTGTTCAACGAAACGGTTGAGCGTTTTCTGGCGTTGGCCGAAGCCGGTCGCTGGCCCGACCGCGATCCGCGATCGGTGAGGGTTTAACAAACAGCGATAGCGTCACCTCCGAGGCTCCGGCGCAGCCCAAGCACCTCAAGATGACGATAGCTCCCTATCTCCGGCTCATCAGGAACACGCCCTGCTCGCCGAACATATTCCAGAACCACCACGGCGCGTTGAGACGTAGCGGGCGGGCACGGCTATTAAGCGCGACGGCACGCTCCAGCTCCACGTTGATCTCGTCGCAGAGCTGAACGAAATCCTTGATCGTGCAAAAATGGATATTCGGCGTGTCGTACCACGTCGCGGGCAAGTTTTCGGTGCGCGGCATCTGACCCTTGACCAGAAGCTCCATCCGCATTTTCCAGTAGCCGAAGTTCGGAAACGACACGATGGCGCGGTTGCCGATCCGCAGCATGTTTTCCAGCACAGCGCGCGGTTGCCGGGTCGCCTGCAGCGTCTGCGACAAGATCACATAATCGAATGAATCGTTCGGATAGCTGTCGAGGTCGGTGTCGGCGTCGCCCTGAATCACGGCGAGGCCCTTGGCGACGCAGCGATTGACGCCCTCGCGCGACAGTTCGATGCCGCGGCCATCGACGCCGCGCTGTTCGAGCAGCCGCAGCAGATCGCCCTCGCCGCAGCCGACATCGAGCACGCGCGAGCCGCGCTCCACCATCTCTGCCACCACAAGATGGTCGCTGCGATATTCGCCGGTGTAATCCTGTGCCGGGGCGATCAGCGGCAAGGTTGGAGACTGGATAGTCATGTCAGTGTCCTGCCGTCAGACCGCGCGCAGTGCCGGCGGACTCCAGGAATGCGCGCACCATGTCGATAAACTCGGGCACGTCGAGCAGAAAGGCGTCGTGGCCGCGATCGGTCTCGATCTCGGTGAACGACACCCGCGCGCCGCCGGCATTGAGCGCATGAACCACATCGCGCGATTCCGAGGTCGGAAACAGCCAGTCGCTGGTGAACGACACCACGCAGAACCGCGTGATTGTTTCGCGGAACGCTTCCGCCAGCACGCCATTATGATCCGCCGCGATATCGAAGTAATCCATCGCCCGGGTCAGATAGAGGTAGCTGTTGGCATCGAACCGCTCGACGAACGAAGAGCCCTGATAGCGCAGATAGCTTTCGACCTGAAAATCCGCATCGAACGAGAACGTCGGCAGTTCGCGATCCTGCATCCGGCGGCCGAATTTGCGATGCAAGGCGGCGTCGGAGAGATAGGTGATGTGCGCGGCCATGCGCGCGACGCCGAGGCCGCGATGCGGATCGGTGCCTTCCTCGACATAACGCCCGCCGCGCCAGTCCGGATCGGCCATCACGGCCTGACGCCCGACTTCGTGGAACGCGATGTTCTGCGCGGAATGGCGCGTCGCGCACGCGATCGGCAACGCTGAGAACACGCGATCGGGATAGGCCGCGGTCCATTGCAGCACTTGCATGCCGCCCATCGAACCACCGACGACACCAAACAACGTCTCGATGCCGAGACGATCGATCAGCATCGCCTGCGCGCGCACCATGTCCGGAATGGTGATAACCGGAAATTCGAGGCCCCAGACTTTACCAGTCGCAGGGTTGGTCGATGCGGGACCGGTGGAGCCAAGACATCCGCCGACCACGTTCGAGCAGATCACGAAGTAGCGATTGGTATCGACGGCCTTGCCGGGACCGACCAGCGTCTCCCACCATCCGTTCTTGCCGGTGACGGGATGGACGTTGGCGACATGCTGATCGCCGGTCAACGCATGACACAGCAGGATGGCATTGGAGCGATCCGCATTCAGCGCTCCGTAAGTCTGGTAGGCGATCTGGAACGGTGTCAGTTCCACGCCGCAATCGAGCCGCAGCGGCTTGTCCGCGCCGAAATGCGCAACCAGCGAGGTCGGATGATCCGCCTCCCGCGCACGCTCATCGATATGCGGAATAGGGTTTTTCACCGAATGAACCTTACTCATCCCGACACATGCTCCCGCTCACGGAAGCCTCCCGACCAACCGGAAATCAGGCCATAAAAAACCCGGCCTGAACAAAAGGTTCGGCCGGGATCACATGTGTCCCCGGCCTGTTTAGCGAGTTTTTTAACGTGGCTGCAAGCCGGCCGGCTCAAATGACCACGGAACGTCAGGAAAGTAGTCCCGACGGCGCTTTTCGTCAAGGCGCGTACGGTTAACGGGCAGCCTGGCCGCTGCCAGCGCGTCAAACCGCCAATGTTTTCTTTGCTTTCGGGCACGGTCTTACCTAATCAATGCTGCCAATAGCGTACAATCTTTCAGGCGCAGCTATGTCGAATCCTCCAGCACCCGTTTCACTTCAGGACTTGCGCCGCGAAATCGACAGCATCGACGAGCAGGTGCACAGCCTCTTGATGCAGCGCGGCGACATCATCGACCGCCTGATCTCCGTGAAGCAGACGCAAGAAATCGGCTCGGCGTTCCGCCCCGCGCGCGAGGCCGACATGATGCGCCGGCTCGCCGAGCGTCATCGCGGCATCCTGCCGCTCGATACGGTCGAGAGCATCTGGCGCGTTATCATCTCGACTTTTACTTACGTTCAGGCGCCGTTCGCGGTGCACGCCGATCTGTCGCCCGGCGAATCCGCGATACGCGATTCCGCGCGCTTCCATTTCGGCTTCACGGTGCCGTTCGTCGCCCATCTCGGCGCGGGCGCCGCGGTGGAAGCCGTCGCGAAATCCAAGGGCGACCTCGCGCTGATCTCCGCGGCCAGCAGCCGCGCCGCATGGTGGACAGCACTCGAAGCCGCAGGCGCGCCGCGCATCATCGCGCGGC
>JAKFUP010000131.1 GCA_021732625.1 Hyphomicrobiales bacterium | reverse complement strand
GGACCGTCGCCACCAGCACGCGCGCCTGGGACAAGCTGCGCGGCGGCAGTCTGCTGGATCGCGGGCCGCTGACTTTAAAAGAGCGGGAGATCGTCATCGATCGCACCTGTGCGCTGAACAAATGCGAGTACGAATGGGGCATTCACATCGCCTTCTTCAAGTCGCCGGCGAAACTGACCGACGAGCAAGTGCGTGCGACCGTGCTGGGAGCGGCCGATGCGTCATGCTGGAGCGAAGCCGAGTCAGCGCTGATCGCTGCCGTCGATGCTCTTCATCATCGTGCAGCCTGGACCGATGCCGAGTTCGCGGCGCTCAAGCGGCACTACGACAGCAATAAGATACTGGAGATCATCCAGCTTTGCGGCGCGTACCGGACGATTTCGTATTTCTGTAATGCCTTGCAGCTTCCGCTCGAGCCGATCGGAGTGCGGTTCCCGGAGGTATAACGAACGGCGGTTTGAAGAGCGCCGCTAGGCCACGCCTGCCTGCAGAATGTCGTGCAGACGCAGGATGCCGACGGGCTTCTTGCCTTCGGTCACCATCAGCGCGGTGATCTTGCGGGAATTGAGAATCTCCAGCGCTTCGCTGGCGAGCAGATCAGGGCCGATCGTTTTCGGGTCTTTCGTCATGATATCGTCGACCAGAGCGGTGATCAGGTCTGGCCGCATGTGACGACGCAGATCGCCGTCGGTCACTATGCCGACGATATCGCCGCGCGGATTGACGATCGCAACGCAGCCGAAATTGTTTGAGGTCATTTCGACCAGAGCGTCCGACATGCGGGTGCCGAGCGGCTTGATCGGAACGGCTTCTCCCGTGTGCATCAGGTCGCGCACGAACTTCAGCATCGCGCCGAGCTTGCCGGAAGGGTGCAGCACGCTGAAATCGACCGGTGTGAAGCCGCGGCTCTCGAGTAATGCCACCGCCAGTGAATCTCCGAGCGCGAGCTGCATCAGCGACGATGTGGTGGGCGCGAGGTTGTGGGGACAGGCCTCGCGCGCCTTTGGCAGCGTCAGGCACACATCGGCGGCCAGGCCGAGGGTGGAGTCGGCTTCCGCGGTGACGGCGATCAGGCCAATACGGAAACGCCGTGAATAGTTGGTGAGATTTTTCAGTTCAGCGGTTTCGCCCGACCATGACAGCGCGATGATAACATCGTCGGCCGTGATCATGCCCATGTCGCCGTGGGAGGCCTCCGCGGCGTGAACGAAGAATGCCGGGGTGCCGGTGGAGGCAAAGGTCGCCGCCATCTTGCGGCCGATATGCCCCGATTTGCCAAGCCCGGACACGATCACGCGGCCCTTGGCGTTGCGCATCAGCTCGACCGCCGCGACGAACGCCGGACCGAGGTCCGAGCGCAGTGCCGCGGCGAGGGCGGTGATGCCGCCAGCCTCCGTATCCAGCGTTCGCAGGGCGGAGGCGATCGCGGGCAATGTCTCTGCCTTCGCGGAGGGAGAGGTCGTCCGCGGTTTCGATCGGGTCATGCATCAATCCAACTGGGAGCCCGGACAGGCTACGCGGCCCGGCTGGATAGCGTCTTACCACACCCCCCGCCGCGAGGCGACGCGAAGGCGGGCTGGCAACGTCTCGTTAACCATAATTGTTTTAACTCCATTAACGAGATGGCCCCAGAGCCGTGCGCTGTGCGGAGCCGGTCTGTCTCGGCAAAATGATGATTTTGCTGGAGTTTTTCGAGTGAATGCGAGTCGGCGGGGGAGGGGTCCGGTTACGGACCGCCGCGAGCGCGGCCTGTGGCGCCGCGTGCTCCAGCCATGCCTTGGAGGATGCCTTCAAAGACGCCTTCAACAATGTCTGCCGCTCGGCGTCCTTTTCCTGTTTACGATCGTTGGTGCGGTTCCGCTGCGCGCTCAAACCGTGACCTCTGAGATGCTGCGGCCCGAGCAGGGCACGACGACCGCGCCGACCGACTCGGCGCTGCGCAAGACGCCTTCAGTGTCCGGTGTGCTCCCCAACCCCGGCGGTCCTGTGTCGCGGCCGCTGCAATCCGGCGCGCCGACAGCGCCTGAGGACAGACCGGCGTCATCGCGCATCAACCGCTTGCAGACCTTCGACGTACCCGCCGCGTCAGGTGCCGGAACAACCGGCTTCGATACGCTGAATCGCAGACGCGCCCGAGCAAAGCCGCGTCCTGGCGCACCGCGTCCCAAAACACTTCCCGGCGCATCGCAGAAATCGCCAAGCATCTACGTGCAGCCGCCGCCGCCAGCGCCGACCTTCTCCGCGAGTGTGCCGACGGTGACCAGCACTGCCGCGCCTTCGCAGCTCAGTGCGCCGCCGCTTCCCTCGGCGACCGCACGCACGCCCGTCTCGCAATCGGTTGCTGGAACCTATCCCGGTGCGCCGCTGCGCCGCCGGCTGCGGCCCGAAGAAGATCCGTTTGGCGCGGTCGGTGTTACCGCTGGATCATTCGTGCTAAGGCCCGCAATCGAATTCACCGGCGGCTACGATACAAACCCGTCGCGCACCGCTCCCTCCCGCGGCTCGGCATTTTACGCGATCTCGCCGGAATTACTTGCAGCGTCGAACTGGTCGCGGCATTCGCTGACTGCCGATCTGCGCGGAACATTCACGGGCTACAAGGTGTCGGGCGAGCCGATCCCGAGTTCAGGCTCGACGGTGACGCCAGCGCCACTCGATATCGATCGTCCTGACTTCAACGGCCGCGTCAACGGCCGCTACGACGTGGTGCGCGATACCCGCCTCGTCGGCGAGGGCCGCGCGCGCGTCTCGACCGACAATCCCGGCAGTCCCAACATCCAGTTCGGTCTTGCGAAGTACCCGCTGTTTCTGACCACCGGAGCGACGCTCGGCATCGAGCAGGATTTCAACCGCTTCCAGATCCAGCTCAACGGCCTTGCCGACCGGACGCAATTCCAGAACTCGCGGCTGACCGACGGCTCGTCGTCGTCCAACAACGATCGCAACTTCGATCAGTACGGCGGGCTCTTGCGTCTGAGCTACGACTTGCTGCCCGGCGTCAAGCCGTTCGGCGAGGCTCAGGCCGATACGCGCATCCGCGACCAGCGCGTTGATCGCTTCGGGTTTGCGCGCAGTTCAGACGGCACAACGGTTCGCGCGGGCTCGACGTTCGAATTCTCGCGGCTGCTCATCGGCGAAGCGTCGATCGGCTATGCGAAGCGCACATACGAGGACCCGCGGCTCAACGACCTCACCGGACTTCTGACCCGCGCCTCGCTGACCTGGTTTGCCACGCCGCTCACGACAGTGCGGTTGCTCGCGGATTCGTCGGTCGACGAATCGCAGCTGTCCGGCGTGTCCGGCGTGCTGACACGAACATACACGCTGCAGGTCGATCATGACTTCCGCCGCTGGCTGACCGGCATCGGCAAGTTCACCGCGGGCACCATCGACTATCAGGGCGGTACGCGCAGCGACGTATTCTATTCGGCGTCGGCGAACGTGCTCTACAAATTGAATCGCGAGTTGTGGCTGAAGGGCGAAGTGCGCCACGACTGGCTCGACAGCAACTTGCCCGGGTTGTCGACCCGCGCGACGGTCGTCCTGCTCGGCGTGCGTTTGCAGCGGTAGTTTTGGTGCGATCCGATGTTGCGGACCGCACCATCGCCACGCTTACCAGCCGCGATGGCGGCCGCGATACCAGCCATAATGATGACCACGTCCACGAGCCCATCCGCGATGATGGCCACGTCCACCGCGTCCCCAGCCATGTCCGCGCCCGTGCTTGATCAGAACGGTCTCTGTTTGATGGGCGGCGATTCCCGTATCGATAGAGACCGGTGCTGCAGATGCGCCGACCGGTGTGAGATAGAGCAGCGCGGCGGCTGAAGCGATCAAAAGACTTTTCATGATGGGCATCCTCCAAGGTTCGATTGCATGCTCCTCGACAAGAGCAAAGCGTGGCAATAGTTCCCGGTTACAAAGAGATATGTGAATCCCGGCGAAGCTGAAGATTTGTTCATGTCGCGTAATCGGCCGGACATGCGCTTTGCATGCCCGGCCAATATTCAACTCAACAACTCAAGCTCGAACGTCTCAATAATAGTAGGCGCGGAAACGCGGCTGTGCCCAGCCATAGTGGCGATGATGATGGCGCTGCCAGCCGTAGTTGCGATGATAACCGCGGTTCCAGCCGCCGTGACGATGACCACCGCGCCAGTGAACCTGCGTCACGCCGGCATCCTGCGCGGCTGCGATCGGCGTTGCATTGATCGGTGCGGCCGAAGCGCCGGCGGGCGAGAGTGCAACGAACGCGGCGGCAGCCGCTGCGAGCAAAAGAGTCTTCATGTGATCCTCCGTCGTTCAGGGTTTGACGGATGCAGCTGGGGAAACACTGCGATCGTTCTGAACGCCGATGGATGATGAGCCTTGTTTTCTGCACGTGCGCTGAATGCTTCGTTCAGGAAAACTGTCGTTGCGTTCATAAAAACGCGGCGTTTCGACGCGAAGCCTCGCGATCTCATTACGCCGCGGTAATGTGCGCGGCGCGAGGTCAAATGTTCCGGGATTCAATTTTCAAACAGCCACGTCGCCGTCATTGCGAGGAGAGAAACGACGAAGCAATCCAGCAGCTTCGTGAGTCTGGATTGCTTCGTTGCGCGAGCGCTCGCCTCGCAATGACGGAAAATCTGAAGTCCGGACGTGCTTATCCGTCCCTGCCGGTCCGAGCGCTTCTCGCGCAGACCAACTCCTGAAATGTCCCTCAATGATGAGGGGAGATGGAGCGCCGCACGGCGCAACATCTTATCGTCTCGCGGTTCATCCAAGGCTGGCGACAGCCAAGAATGCGACCCGCGCACCGCCATGCGGCGCTCCATCGCGGTTTTTCTGTCCGAGGGACCGTGCTTCCGGGGCGAGGACAGCGATGCATCGCACCGCCCGATCCGGCGCGCTTTCGCACACCTTCATCCAGCCCGCGTCCAGCCATCGAAGGCAGAGCCCCGTAGTGGGCCCGGACGGCGACCCTCGGCCTCCCGAGTCCGTGCTTACGAGGCACGGCCGCAGGCGCCGCATCCCGTTCCGCCTTCAAGAACGTCTCCGGAAGACGTCCCCTTGCGAACGGGATGTGCACACTATAAGCGAGGTTGGGGTACCCGGGGATAACGCATCACCAATTTATTTGATGGGTCGTTACTTCTTCTTCTGATTCACGATCGGCGCGCTCTGGCCCGACTGCTGCATCAGATGCGGCGGTGTGCCGCCCTTGTTCTTGTTTTTGTCGGCTTTCGGCTTCTTGGTCTCGCGATTGGGTTTCTGTTCGCCCTTGGCCATGGTGTCTCTCCCGGCGGCGTGATGCCGCGACGGGCTACAATCGTCGCAATGCCGATTCCCGGCAAGAGCGTCGCGAATGGAAACGTGGAATTTTGTTCAGGCCATGATCCCGAAAAGTGGAAACCGGTTTTCGGGCGAGATCATGCCCAACACTAGCGCCACTTCTTCCGCAATCCCGAGCGCCTGAACTTCACGCCGCTACCGTCGGCGAGGCGCGTCGCGTCATAGCCGCCGTCGATAATGGCAATGCGCTGGGGCATCTTCTCTTCCGGCGCACGGGTGACATCCCACCATGACGCGCGATGCGATGCACGCGGCAGCGCGAAGTCGAGCATCTCCTCGATCTCGTCGAATGTCAGGCTGAATTCGTCGCGGGTCTGCGTCTTCAAATAGTCGCGCAAGGGGTCGTAGGTGGTCATCTCTTTGCCGGTGGTTAGAGGGAGTTTCGCGTCAGTGCTGTCGTCACACCCGGGCTTGACCCGGGTGTTCAGCTTTTCCCGGACACCTCTTTCAAGATGGATTGCCGGGTCATAGGCGAGCCACCGGGTCTCGCCTATGGCGAGCCCGATGACAAGCTCCGCGACGCCGTTCTTCGAACGGCTATCCCCGGCAATGACGAGGAGAGCACAACCCTTGCGTCAGACGTACTTCTTCATTTCAGCCAGAAGGTCGGCGCGCAGATCTTCGCGGTCCATCGCATAGGCGATGTTGGCGGCGAGGAAGCCTGACTTCGAGCCGCAATCGTAACTCTTGCCCTTGAACTTGAAGCCGTAGAACGGCTGCTTTGCGGCCAGCGCTTTCATCGCGTCGGTGAGCTGGATCTCGCCGCCTGCGCCGCGCTCCTGCGTTTCCAGAATCTTGAAGATCTCGGGCTGCAGAATGTAGCGCCCGGTGATGGACAGATTGGACGGCGCGGCCTCGCGCTTCGGCTTCTCCACCATGGCGTCGATCTGAAACATATCGCCTTTCGGCGCACCGACGCCGACCACGCCGTACATGTGAACGACGTCCATCGGCACTTCTTCCACCGCGATGATGTTGGCCTTGTCGGCCCCAGCCGCATTGGCGGCATCGATCATCTGCTTCAGGCCGCTCGGCTTGTGCTTCACCAGCACGTCGGGGAGCAGCACCGCGAACGGTTCATTGCCGATGATGTCGCGTGCGCACCATACCGCGTGGCCGAGGCCGAGCGGCGCCTGCTGGCGGGTGAACGATGTCGCGCCGGCTTTCGGCTGGTCGCGTTCGAGCAACTCCATCTCTTTCGTCTTGGCGCGTTCCTTCAGCGTGTCCTCAAGCTCATAGGGGCGGTCGAAGTGGTCTTCGATGACGCCCTTGTTGCGTCCGGTAATGAAAACGAGATGTTCGATGCCTGCTTCCAATGCTTCGTCGACCACATGCTGGATCAGCGGGCGATCCACCACGGTCAGCATTTCCTTCGGCATCGCCTTGGTTGCGGGCAGAAAGCGGGTGCCGAGACCGGCGACAGGAAACACGGCTTTTCGGATTTTCATGAGGGCTCTTGAAGGCGGGATGCGGGCTAACGGATTGGAACGGGGGCTGGGTAGCAGTTTTTTGCTGAGCCTCCTAGCTGACCGCAGGTGAACGGAACCTGAGTGTTTGGCTTGTCGTTTTGCCCCTCACCCTTTGCAGCGCTGCGCGCTGCTCTTCCCTCTCCCCGCAGGCGGGGAGAGGTTGATCCCGAGCTTTGCGAGGGGTCGGGTGAGGGGCATGTTCCGGCTCGCCGCTTGTCGCGGCCGGCACCTCTGGACGACGCCAAAAATCAAAATTCTTACCTCCGTTAAGTTCATGGAAACCGTGAGCGGGCCTGATACATTATCTTTTCTGAGGACTGGGCAGATCGGTTATGGGTGCGACGATTTCAGGACGCGGACTTTGCGCGGGATTGCTGGCGGCGGCGGCGTTGAGCCTGCTGCCTGCGACGGGTCATGCCCAAGGCTCCGGCGAGCGCAATCCGTTCAGCGCATTTGGCGACCTCTTTACCGGTTCGCTGAACCGCCAGCAGACCAATGCCCCGCAGCAGCAGCTTCAGCCTTCGAGTCCACCGGCATCGCCCGCGCCCTCGTCCGGCGTTAGCGCGCCCAAGGAATGGAGCGGCGAAGATGGTGCATCCGGCCATCCGCTGATGACGGCGAGTGCGATCCGCCAGTCGGCTGCGAATTTCAGCAGCTGCATCGCGGGATTTGAGGGCGATGCCATCCGCCGCGGTATTCAGGCTGAAAATTTCCGCCGCTTCACTGCCGGGCTGACACCCGACTTGCGGATCATGGATTTCGTCGATGCCCAGCCGGAATTCACCAAGGCGGTGTGGGACTATCTCGACATCCTCGTCACCGACGCGCGGCTGACGCGCGGCCGCGACATGCTGGCCAAACATGCGGCGATCTTCGATCAGGCTGAAAAGACCTACGGCGTCGATCGCTATATCATCGCGGCGATCTGGGGCATCGAGTCGAATTATTCGACCCAGGCCGGCGACCGGCCGGTGATCCGCTCCACTGCGACGCTCGCCTGCGTCGGGCGGCGGCAGAAATACTTCAAGGATGAGTTTCTCGCAGCGCTTGAGATTCTCAACCGCGGCGACGTCAAGCCCGAGCTGCTGAAAGGCTCGTGGGCCGGCGCGTTCGGCGCGACGCAGTTCATGCCGACGGCGTTCAAGCGAGATGCGATAGACTTCGACGGCGATGGCCGCCGTAACATCGTCGAGTCGGTGCCGGACGTGATTGCATCGACCTCCAACAAGTTCAAGAAATCCGGCTGGCAGAATGGCCAGACCTGGGGTTACGAGGTCGAGATTCCGCAGCGTTTCAATTTTCTCTATGCCGACCGCAGCCGGCCGCTGACGATGGCGCAGTGGCAGGCGCTTGGCGTCAAGCGCGCCGGCGGCAAGCCGTTTCCGCGACTGACCGATCAGGCCTATCTGATTGCTCCGGGCGGTGCGGGTGGGCCGGGCTTCCTGATGTTGCCGAATTTCAAGGCGATCATGCGCTACAACCCGTCCGAGGCGTATGCGCTCGCCATCGGTCATTTCGCCGACAGGCTGCGCGGCGGAACGCCGTTCGTACAAACATGGCCGCGCGATCAGCGGGTGCTGACCCGCGCCGAGCGTTATGAATTGCAGCAACTGCTGGCGAGCCGTGGATTTTATCGCGGCGAGCCGGACGGCTCATTGGGCGGCAAGACGCAGGAGGCGCTGCGCAGCTACCAGGCTTCGATCGGCGCGCCGGCGGATGGCTTTGCTTCGTCCGGCATGCTCGACCGCTTGCGGACGCGCTAACCCTTTCATCCGGTTCTGATTTCCTTGCTCTTGACGGCGCGGAGCTTCGCGCGTTTATGGAGCTGGTTCACCCATGAATTGCCGCGAATCCGCTCGATTGTCTGCTATGGTTGAAGCGCGTTTATGATTGAAGCGCGTTGTCCGCGATCTTGAGAACCCATGCTGAACCGCAAACCAAAACAGCCGCGCAAAGCGCCTAAATCTCCGGTCAAGGAGAGCGGACGCACGACGCTGCTCGTGGTTCTGATTGGCATGGTGTTCGGTATTCTTGCCCCCGCCTCGGCGCAGTTCTTCAATTTCGGTTTTCCGCAGCGTCAGCAGCAACCACAACAGCCGCGCGGCGGTTTCTTCTCGCCGTTCGAGCAGATCTTTCCGGGGCAACCAACTCCTCCGCCGCGGGTCGACTATTCGCGCGCACCTGTGTCGCCGAAGAAGGACATTCCGGCGGAGCGCAACGTGCTTGTGCTTGGCGATTCGATGTCCGACTGGCTCGGCTATGGTCTTGAAGATGCGTTGTCCGAAAGTTCCGATCTTGGCGTGATCCGCAGGCACAAGACGGTGTCCGGTCTGATCCGATATCAGCCGAAGGGCGATCCGGCTGACTGGGCCGCCGCCGCCAAGGGAATTCTCGCCAAGGAAAAGCCGGACGCCATCGTCGTGATGCTCGGCCTGCATGATCGTGCCGCGATCCGTGAACCTGTGATTGAGAAAAAGAAAGACGACGACAAGAAAAAGGACGCAAAGGCCAAGCCCGGTGAGACCAAGCCCGGCGACGCAAAACCGGACGGCGCGCCTGCAGTGGCCGTAAAGCCAGACGAGAAACCCGATCCCGAGCTCGATGCCGATGACGAGCAGCCGCAGATTGCAGTGCCGGAGAAGTCGGCACGCGGTGGCGAATTGCATGAGTTCCGCGAGGATCGCTGGGTCGAGCTTTATGCCAAGAAAATCGACGAGATGATCGCGGCCGTGAAGTCGAAGGGCGTGCCGGTGCTGTGGATCGGATTGCCGGCGCTGCGCGGGCCGAAAGGCACGTCCGACATGCTGTTCCTCAATTCGCTCTATCGCGATGCGTCCAATCGCGCGGGCATTACTTATGTCGATGTCTGGGACGGCTTCGTCGATGAAACCGGCCGCTTCATGCAGCAAGGTCCTGACTTCGAAGGCCAGATACGACGCCTGCGCACGCCAGACGGCGTATTCTTTACCAAGGCCGGTGCGCGCAAGCTCGCGCACTACACCGATCGTGAAATCCGCCGTGTGCTGGCGACCCGCAGTTCGCCGCTGGCGCTGCCGAGCGAGCCTTTGACCCCTGATCTCAACGCGCGGCCCGATGGTCCGGCGCCGCGTCCGTTGGCCGGGCCAGTGCTGCCGCTCGTCGCGTCCTCAATTCGCTCGGACGAATTGCTTGGCGGTGCGGGATCGCGTCCCGCGGCGATCGATGCACTGGTTGCGCGCACGCTGGTGAAAGGTGAGCCGCTGCCGGTTCCCGCCGGCCGCGCCGATGATTTTTCCTGGCCGCGCCGCGAAGTCGGCCGCCTTGAGCCCGGTGCAACTCCGCCAACGCCGGTTGCTGCAAGATCCGAAACGACTCCAAGCGCCGCGGCGATTGGAACAGATGGGCTTCCGGCGGCCCCACCCAAGCCGAAGCGTCCGCGCATTCAGCCGGCGCAGCAACAGACCCTGCCTGGCTTCTTCGGCTTCCGGCAGACCGCTCCGGCTCCCACTCCACCGCGCCCGCGCAATTTCGGTCCGCGGCCGCC
>JAKFUP010000229.1 GCA_021732625.1 Hyphomicrobiales bacterium | reverse complement strand
GCATCAAGAAAGTCCAGACCCCGATCCTTCAGCGTGGCTTTCCGCTTGACGGGATCGCAGGTGATCTTCATCTTGATTTATCGTATATACGAATAATCCGAACGTCAAGGCCCGGATCAAGTCCGGGCATGACGATGGGGTGCGGCGAAAGACTACAACGCCTTGGCCTGCTTGCCGTCCTGGATCGCGCGCCAGACGCGCTCTGACGTCAACGGCATGTTGATGTGGGTGACGCCATGGTCCGACAGCGCGTCGATCACTGCATTGACGATGGTCGAGAGGCTTCCTGCGCAGCCGGCTTCGCCGCAGCCTTTGGTGCCGAGCGGATTGCTGGTCGCCGGAACCGGATGATCGCCGGTCTCGATCAGCGGAATATCGCCGGCGCGCGGCATCGCGTAGTCCATGAACGAACCGGTGATCGGCTGGCCGCTCTCGTCATACGAGACCGCTTCCATCAGCGCCTGACCAATGCCCTGCGCGACGCCGCCGTGAATCTGGCCGGCGACGATCATCGGATTGACCACCACGCCGAAATCGTTGACGCCCGAGTAGCGCACCACCTGCACGACGCCAGTGTCGGGATCGATCTCCACCTCGGCGACGTGACAGCCGTTCGGGAAGGTCGACGGCACGGGTGCTGTCACGTGATCGACATCGAGCGAGGCGGGCACATCGCCGCCGCTCGGTGCGTCCTCGCGCAGCTTCTTCGCCAGCTCCATGATGCCGATGCCGCGATCCGTGCCGGCAATCGTGAAACGCCCGGCCTTGAACTCGATATCGCCTTCGGCGGCTTCGAGCACATAAGATGCGGCCTTCTTGCCTTTCTCGACGACCAGTGCGGAAGCTTCGACAATTGCCATGCCGCTCGCGGTAATCGAGCGCGAGCCGCCGGTGCCGTTGCCATTGTGGACGCGGTCGCTGTCGGCTTGATGCAGGTGGATGCTGTCGAACGGAATGCCGAGACGATCTGACAGCACTTGCGAGAACGGCGTGGCGTGGCCCTGGCCGTAATCGAGTGTGCCGGTGACCAGCGTTACGGTGTCGTCGGCATTGAATTCGAGCTTGCCGAGTTCAGCGCCGGGAGGTGCGGTGACTTCGAGATACGAGCCGACGGCGATGCCGCGCAGCTTGCCGTTCTTCTTGCTGTCGCGCTTGCGCTTGGCGAAGCCTTGATAGTCGGCGAGCTTCAACGCGTCGGTCAGCACGGCGGAAAAATCGCCGCTGTCGTAGACCATGCCGCTCGCGGCAGAGAAAGGCATTTGGGAGGGCTTCACCATGTTCCGCTTGCGCAGCGCGATGCGGTCGACCCCCATCTCGGTTGCCGCGCGATCGATCAGACGTTCGAGAAAGTAATTCGCTTCCGGGCGGCCCGCACCGCGATAGGCGCCCATCAGCGTGGTGTTGGTCAACACGCACTTGATGTCGGCTTCGATCAGTGGCGTCTTGTAGACGCTGGCGATGTTCTTCGGGATGTTGAGCGACAGCGGTAGAGGTCCGACGCCTGTGATATAGGCGCCGAGATTGCCGTAACCGGTGACGCGGATGGCGAGGAAGTTTCCTTCGGTGTCGAGCGCGAGTTCGGCGCGAACGTCCTGCGCGCGGCCATGGCTGTCCGACAGAAAGCTGGTCGAGCGTTCGTCGGTCCACTTCACCGGGCGGCCAAGCTCCTTTGCGGCGTGCAGGATGCAGACGTATTCCGGGTAGTTGACGTTCTTCATGCCGAATGAGCCGCCGACATTCGATGTGATCAGCCGCAGCTTTTCTGGCGCGACCTTCATGATGTTTTTCGCAAGATTGAGCTTGTTGCCAGCCACGCCCTGCGTCGCCACCTGGATCGTCAGCCGGTCGGATTTCTTGTCGTAGGACGCGAGCGCTGCGCGCGGCTCCATCGCCGCGACGACGAGGCGCGTGTTGACGATATCGAGGCTCGTGACATGCGCGGCGGATTTGAATGCGGCGGCAACCTTCTCGGTGTCGCCGGAGTAGAACGAGAGCGCGGTGTTGTTCGGGATGTGGTCGTAGAGCTGCGGCGCGCCGGGCTTTGCGGCGTCCTCTGCCGACGTCACCGCGGGCAATGCCTCGATGTCGAGCACGACAGCTTCAGCGGCGTCGCGTGCCTGCGTCGCCGTCTCCGCTACGACAAAAGCGACCGGATCGCCGACGAAGCGGACCTTGTCGGTCATCAGCGCGACGCGATTGGTCTGCAACAGTGGCGAGCCGTCGCGGCTCTTCAGCGGGATGGCGCAGGTGTAGGGGCCGTAATCGGCCTTGGCGAAATCGTGCCCGGTCCACACGCCGAGCACGCCGGGCATGGCGCGGGCGGCTTTGATGTCGATGCCCTTGATGATGCCGTGCGGATGAGAGCTGCGCACGATCCAGGCATAAGTTTGGTTCGGCATGCTGAAATCGTCGGTGTACATGCCTTTGCCACGCACCAGCGTGTCGTCCTCCTTGCGCCGGACCGGCTGTCCGACCGCATTCTTTTGCGCTGCAATAGAATTCTCGACGGAGGGGCGAGAGGCGTGATCTTGCATGATGTCTTCCAGAAAAGGCCGGTTCGGAGCGGTGAAACAGGCTAAAAACGCTGATTGCAATGACATAAGCCACCGTTCGCGGCACCACAATGACGATTGGCGAATGTGGCGTCTGCGTGCCGGTTGCAGCGATCTGCCGCACTGCTAGACTTTGCCGCAACGATGTCCGGGCGGTGTCCGCTGCCGAGGGCATGATTCGAATACGGATTTGAACGATGGATGACGCGCGGCTTCGCGGCGGCTCTTTGCCGCGCGAGGGTCTGCAGCCGGGTGGGCCAGCGGGCGTCAATGGACGCGCGCCGGACAATCATGAGCTGAATGTTTCGTCCGCCGTCTATGCGGCGCTCGATCTCGGCACCAACAATTGCCGCCTGCTGGTCGCCAAGCCCGAGGGCGACAGTTTCCATGTGATCGATTCGTTCTCGCGCATCATCCGTCTGGGAGAGGGGATTTCCACGACGGGACGGATCAGCGATGCGGCGATCAACCGGGCGATGGGCGCGCTGCGCATTTGCCGCGACAAGATCAGGTATCGCAACGCCACGCGGCTGCGGCTGATCGCGACCGAGGCGTGTCGCGCCGCCGCCAATGCCGACGATTTTCGCGGACGTGTCGAGCGCGAACTCGGCATCACGCTCGAGGTGATTGGCCGCGAGACCGAGGCCACGCTTGCCGTGATTGGCTGCTCGCCGCTGCTGGACCCGACCGCGCGGGGCGCGATGTTGTTCGATATCGGCGGTGGCTCGACGGAACTGGTGCGGATTTCACGCGACGTGACCGATCCGGATGCGGCGCCGAAAATCGAGGGCTGGATCTCGCTGCCGCTCGGTGTGGTCACGCTGGCGGAGCGGTTCGGCGGCAAGGACGTGACGGCGGAGTCTTACGCCGCGATGGTCGCTGCCGTTGCGGAAGGCATCGCTCCGTTCGCAAAGGATTACGACACGGATCTCGCCGGCATGCATCTGCTCGGGACATCTGGCACGGTGACGACGGTGGCCGGCGTCTATCTCGATCTCGTGCGTTACGATCGCCGCCGGATTGACGGCATCTGGATGGAGAATGACGACGTGACGAGCGCCATCGCGCGGCTGCTCGGCATGAGCTATCAGCAGCGTGCCGACAACGCCTGCATCGGCGTCGAACGCGCCGATCTTGTGCTCGCGGGCTGCGCGATTCTCGATGCGATCCGCAATGCGTTCCCGTTACCGCGGCTGCGCGTCGCCGACCGGGGGCTGCGCGAAGGGATGCTGATCGAGATGATGCGCCAGGATCGCCCCGCACGCGTATCGTAATCGGCGGCAGGCGTGCTAAGAGCGGCGTCAAAGCTGCAACCGGCAAACACACTTTTCATGGCCAAAGACAAAACCGGGCGGATGCACGTCACCGTCAAGACTGGCGGCAAGCGTAAGCTGTCGTCAAAACTCTGGCTGGAGCGCCAGCTCAACGATCCGTATGTCGCGCAGGCCAAGCGCGACGGCTATCGCTCGCGCGCCGCCTACAAGCTGATCGAAATCGACGACAAGCATCGCATTCTCAAGCAGGGCATGGCCGTGATCGATCTCGGCGCCGCGCCGGGCGGCTGGAGCCAGATTGCGGCGAGGCGTGTTGGTGCGGTGGACGGCAAGGGCCGCGTGGTTGCGATCGACCTGCTGGAGATGCCGGAAATTCCGGGCGTGACATTCGCGCAGCTCGATTTTCTCGACGACAGCGCACCAGTCAAGTTGCGCGAGATGCTCGGCGGCAACGCCGATGTGGTGATGTCCGACATGGCCGCCAACACCACCGGCCACCGCACCACCGATCAGTTGCGCATTCAGGGGCTGGTCGAATCCGCGGTGGACTTTGCCCGCGAAGTGCTCAAACCCGGCGGGGCGTTCGTGGCGAAGGTGTTCCAGAGCGGCGCGGATGCGGCGCTTCAGGCGCAGCTCAAACGCGACTTCGCCACCGTGAAGCACGTCAAGCCCGCGTCGAGCCGTCAGGATTCGTCGGAGCGCTACGTGCTGGCGATGGGATTTCGCGGGCAGCGTTAGCAATTTCTGTCGTCCTCGCGAAAGCGAGGACCCATACGCCGTGACGTCTGAGATTTTACCGCGTCTGAACTGCGTCAGCGATTCTTCACCCAGCACAGTGGCTATGGGTTCCTGCTTTCGCAGGGACGACGCAGAGAGTACGGACGACGCAGTGCGACTACCCCAACCGCTGATCGCGATGCTCTTCCGTGGTGTCTTGAACCGCGGCTTCGACCGCCTTGGCCGGCGCCGGTTCGCTGGATTTGCGGCCTGAGATTTCGTGGCCCGCATCGTCCGGCAGTTTATAAAACGAAAACACTGACGCGGCCGCGATGATCGACACGACAATGAAAGCCGGTCCGAAATCGCGTGCCGCAAGCTCGGTCGCACCGTGCCACTTCATCGTTGCCTCGACGCAGGCCGCGCCGACCGCGACTCCCGCCGAGATCGCCAACTGCTGATTGACGCTGACCAGCGTGGTCGCCCGGCTCATCTCGCGAGGTTCGACCTCGGAATAGGCAATGGTGTTGACCGCGGTAAATTGCAGCGAGCGGAAGAAGCCACCGACCACAAGGATAATCATGATGAGCAGCAGCGGCGTCCCCGGAGTGAATAGCGCGGTGGCGGCGAGAAACACCGAGCTGATCAGCGCATTAAACATCATGACGTTGCGGAAGCCGAAGGTGCGGATGATGCGCGCCGCCAGCGTTTTCATCCCCATGGCGCCGACGGCGGAGGCGAATGTCACGAGTCCGGACTGAAATGGCGACAGGCCAAAGCCGACCTGCATCAACAACGGTAACAGGAACGGCATCGCGCCGATGCCGAGACGAAACAGGAAGCCGCCGGTGAGACTGGCGCGCAAGGTCGGCAATCGCAGCATCGAGAAGTCGAGTACGGGCGAGGGCGTCTTGCGCGAGCGAATGACGTAAACCGTCATCGAGATGATGCCGACCACAACAAGTCCGGTGACGAGTTGCCACGGCAGCAGGTTGAGGCCCGCGACCGACAGGCCGAAGGCGATACCGGCAACGCCAACGCCGGCCAGCAGCATGCCGGCGAGATCGAACGGCTCGGGATTCTCGCTGCGGATCGGTTCGATGTATTTCAGCGCCAGGAAAATGCCGAGCAGGCCGATCGGGATGTTGATCAGGAAGATCCAGTGCCACGACACGTAGGTGGTGATGAAGCCGCCGAGCGGCGGGCCGATCACCGGGCCGATCAGCGCGGGGACGGTGACCCAGGCCATTGCGTTGACCAGCGCGCTCTTGTCGATCGAACGCAGCAGCACCAGACGCCCGACCGGGGTCATCATCGCGCCGCCGATACCTTGCAGGATGCGCGCGAACACGAAGTCAGTCACCGACGTCGAGAGTGCGCAGCCGATCGAGCCCAGCATGAAGACGCCGATGGCGATGCTGAACACGGCGCGCGGACCAAAGCGGTCGGCCGTCCAGCCGCTCGCCGGAATGAACACCGCCAGCGAGAGCAAATAGGATGTGATCGCTAGCTTCAGCGTCAGCGGACTGGTGCCGATGTCGGCGGCTATCGCCGGCAGCGACGTCGCGATCACGGTCGAGTCCATATTCTCCATGAACAGGGCGGCCGCGACGATCAGCGGAATCAGGCGCTCGCGGGGCATTGGCATCAGGTCGGCCTCTTACGCATGCCGCCGCTCTAGCACGCAGTGCGTTGCGGCGACCATTGCGGAAAGGAGAGGGCTACCTACATTCAGCGGGACACTTTCGGACCGGAGGTTTGAACGATGATCTACGTGCTCGCCGCTTTGCTGCCGCCGCTGGGCTTGCTGCTGAACGGTCTCGTGTCCTGAATCCGAAGTTCGCCTGCGTTTGCTGCGTATTCCGAGCGAACTTCGGATTCAAAAGGACACGAGCAAAATTGGGATTTCTAGTGCGGTTTTGTTCGGAAATTCCCTTAATGAACTTGCGGGATGGACTAAAGGGAATTTCCGAACACCGCACTATCGTTCTCGGCGATCTTCAACGTCATCCTTATCGTGGTCTGCATCATCTTCGGACTGATCTTTCCGATCCTGTTCCTGGTGCCGTCGGCGCATGCGCTGATTGCTGTTCACATGAAGCGGGAAGACCGCAAGCATGCGGAGGTGGTCGATGCCATCCGCAAGCACGGCCCGCCGCCGGGATATCCCCGCTGAGCGGTCAAAACACTGAAAATCGCTGACATTTCAGCGCTTAAAACCTTTGTGAGGCCCGGCACGGGCCTTTGATTCGTCATGGCGGCATGCTATCGACCACCGCCAACCCCATTGACGGGCTTCGATTCGATGACGCCGCACCCCGGCGCCAGACGGTAGCCTCTACCTCGAAGTCTTACCTCAATGGCATTATACGCGGCGCTTGCCGCTGAACGGAGTTGGCGATGGCTGTGGTGCAGGGATTTTCCGGATTTCGCGAAGCCTTCACGTTCGATGACGTGCTTCTCAAACCCGGCCTCTCCGACATCCTGCCATCCGAAGCCGACATCCGCACGCACATCACCCGCGCGATAGCCCTCAACATTCCGATCATCGCATCCGCGATGGATACGGTGACGGAAGCACGCATGGCGATTGCCATGGCGCAGGCCGGCGGCATCGGCGTGATCCATCGCAATTTCGATCCGGACGGGCAAGCCGCGCAGGTGCGTCAGGTCAAGAAGTTCGAATCCGGCATGGTGGTCAATCCGCTGACGATTGCGCCGGACGCGACGCTTGCCGATGCGCTGAGCCTGATGAAGGACAACGGCATTTCCGGCATTCCGGTGGTGACCGGCAGTGCTGCGGGCAAGCCCGGCAAGCTGGTCGGCATTCTGACCAACCGCGATGTGCGCTTCGCCACCGATCCGCTCCAGAAGGTGTCGGAGCTCATGACGCACGAGAACATCGTCACGGTGCGCGAAAGTGTCAGTCAGGACGAAGCCAAGCGGCTTCTGCATCAGCACCGCATCGAAAAACTGCTGGTCGTCGACGAACAGTATCGCTGCGTTGGGCTCGTCACTGTGAAGGATATCGAAAAGGCGGTGGCACATCCGCTGGCCTCGAAGGATTCGCAAGGCCGGCTTCGCGTCGCTGCCGCGACCACGGTCGGCAAAGACGGCTTCGAGCGGACCGAGAAACTGATCGATGCAGGCGTAGACATCGTCGTCGTTGACACGGCACACGGGCATTCGTCGCGCGTGCTGGAGGCCGTCAACCGCATCAAGCGCCTCTCCAACGCGGTGCAGGTGATCGCAGGCAACGTCGCCACCATGGAAGGCACGCAGGCGCTGATCGATTCCGGTGCGGATGCGATCAAGGTCGGCATCGGTCCGGGTTCGATCTGCACCACACGCATTGTCGCCGGCGTCGGCGTGCCGCAACTCACCGCGATCATGGATGCGGTGGAAGCCGCGAAGAAAGCCAACGTCCCGGTGATTGCCGATGGCGGCATCAAGTATTCCGGCGATCTCGCCAAGGGTCTCGCGGCGGGTGCGGACGTGGCGATGGTCGGCTCGCTTCTGGCAGGCACAGACGAGACGCCGGGCGAAGTGTTCCTGTGGCAGGGCCGTTCCTACAAAGCCTATCGCGGTATGGGATCGGTCGGTGCGATGGCGCGCGGTTCGGCGGATCGCTACTTCCAGCAGGACATCAAGGATACGCTGAAGCTCGTGCCAGAAGGCATCGAGGGGCAGGTGCCCTACAAGGGGCCGGTCGCAAACGTGTTGCATCAGCTCGCCGGCGGACTGCGCGCGGCGATGGGCTATGTCGGTGCGCGCACGCTCGATGAGTTTCATTCCAAGGCGCAATTTGTGCGAATCACCGGCGCGGGTCTGCGCGAGAGCCACGTTCATGACGTGACGATCACGCGCGAAAGCCCGAACTATCCGGGCGGGGCGTGATGACGGCGTTCGACCGAGGGATCGCCGTATGAATATGGACGCGGCTGACAGCCGGAGCCTCTATCTCGATTTGCTCGAGCAGTCGCTGCAAAACGCGATCCATGGCGAAAGCCAGGTCGAGATGAAGATGCAGATGTGGTTGCAGCGTTTGCGGCATCCGTATCTGACCCGCCGCGGCGCCTTTCCATGGCCGACCCGCGCGCATTCGATGATTGGCCCGCAGCGGTTGCGCAACCTGCGCGATCTTGTCGAGCAAACGCTCAAGAACAATATTTCGGGCGATTACATCGAGACCGGCGTCTGGCGCGGCGGTGCGTGCATTCTGATGCGCGGCGTTCTCGCAGCTTATGGCATCACCGACCGCAAGGTGATCGTGTCGGATTCATTCGAGGGCCTGCCGCGTCCCGATGCGGAAAAGTATCCAGCCGACAAGCGGGATCGGCTGTTTGCGTTCGAGGAGCTTGCGGTTTCTGTCGAGAAGGTCCGCAAGAACTTCGAAGCCTACAATTTGCTCGACGATCAGGTCGTGTTCCTGAAAGGATTCTTCAAGGACACTCTGCCGACGCTGCCTTCCGACAGCCGCTTTGCGCTGATACGGCTCGACGGCGACATGTACGAATCCACGATGGACGCGCTCACCGCTCTGTACGACAAGCTGTCGAGCGGCGGATACGCCATCATCGACGACTACGGCGGACTGAAGAACTGCAAACAGGCCGTGCACGACTATCTCGACCAGCGCGGATTGAAGGTCGAGATTCACAAGATCGACGACAGCGGCGTGTGGTGGCAGAAGCCTTAATCGGCCTGCAATGATGTCTCCCGTTCCGCATTGCGGAAAATTTCGCTCGTCACGCAGGCCTTGCTGAGCGCTGGCGCGCGGCGTCGCGCGGGAGTAGGTTTTGCCCTCGCAGGAAACGCCATCAGAAAAAGAGAGTTGCCCATGT
Source organism: Hyphomicrobiales bacterium (assembly GCA_021732625.1). Taxonomy (GTDB): domain Bacteria; phylum Pseudomonadota; class Alphaproteobacteria; order Rhizobiales; family Xanthobacteraceae; genus SG-bin9. The sequence goes on along the minus strand of JAKFUP010000229.1, from coordinate 1,018 downwards.
CAGCGTCAGCCAAACGCATCGTGCTCGCTTCGCGTCCCAACGGCGAGCCCAAGCCGTCCGATTTCCGTCTGGAGAATTACGATGTGCCGGCGCCCGGCGACGGCCAGGTCTTGCTGCGCACGATCTGGCTCTCGCTCGATCCGTACATGCGCGGCCGCATGAGCGACGGGCCGTCCTATTCTGCGCCGGTGCCGATCGATGGCGTGATGGAAGGCGGCACGGTCAATGAGGTGATCGAGTCGAAAAGCCCGAACCTCAAAAAGGGCGACATCGTGCTGGCGCATTCTGGCTGGCAGACCCACGCGGCGGTTGACGCGAAGGGGTTGCGCAAGGTCGATCCGGCGATGGCGCCGATCTCGACCGCCGTCGGCATTCTCGGCATGCCGGGCATGACGGCTTACACGGGGTTGCTTGAAATCGGCAAGCCGAAGGCGGGCGAAACGGTGGTCGTGGCCGCAGCCTCGGGTGCTGTGGGATCGGCCGTCGGCCAGATCGCGAAGATCAAGGGCGCACGTGCGGTCGGTATCGCGGGCGGCGCTGACAAAGTGAAATTCGTCAAGGACGAACTCGGTTTCGACGAGTGTCTCGATCACCGCGATCCGAACCTCGCCGCGAAATTGAAAGAAGCCTGCCCCAAGGGTATCGACGTTTATTTCGAGAACGTCGGCGGCAAGGTGTTCGAGGCGGTGTTTCCGCTGCTCAATCCGTTCGCGCGGCTGCCGGTGTGCGGCCTGATCGCCGACTACAACACGATCTTCGGGCCCGACACACCGGCGCCGAAGTGGGCGAATTCGATCATGCGTGCGATTCTGGTGAAGCGGCTGAACTTCCGCGGCTTCATCGTCAGCGATTTTGCTGCGATGTATCCGGATTTCATGCGCGACATGCCGCAGTGGATTCGCGAAGGCAAGATCAAGTATCGCGAGTTCGTCACTGAAGGCATCGACAGCGCGCCTAACGCCTTCATGGGGCTTTTGAAAGGTGCCAACTTTGGTAAGCAGCTTGTGCGGGTGGGACC
>JAKFUP010000162.1 GCA_021732625.1 Hyphomicrobiales bacterium | reverse complement strand
CTCGCACGAGCTGGAACCAGCCGGTGGGCGGATGCGTTTGTGACGGGGTTTTGACCAGTTGAGACCCTCATGAGACTGTTATGATTGCAGCCAGCGATGGCTTGCGGATGCGAAGGACGGCGACGACATGATCGAGAAAGTACCGATGACCATCACGGGGCATGCTGCGCTCGAAGTCGAGCTGAAGCAGCGCCAATCGGTCGATCGTCCGCGGATCATCGAGGCGATCGCCGAAGCGCGCGCGCATGGCGATCTGTCTGAAAATGCCGAGTATCACGCCGCCAAGGAAGCCCAATCGCATAACGAGGGCCGCATCGCGGAGCTCGAGGACAAGCTCGCGCGCTCCGACATCATCGACGTGACCAAACTCTCCGGCGACACCATCAAGTTCGGCGCGACCGTCACCCTGATCGACGAGGACACCGAGAAGAAGGCCGTGTGGCAGCTCGTCGGCGAAACCGAAGCCGACGCCAAGAAGGGCCGCATCTCGATCACCTCGCCGCTGGCGCGCGCGCTGATCGGCAAGAAAAAAGGCGCGACTGTCGAGGTGGTGGCGCCGGGCGGCGCCAAGGCTTACGAGATCACCAAAGTCGAGTGGAAGTAAGCACTGCAGCACAGCGTTCAACTGTAGTGCTGGCAACACGTCAAACCTTCCTTACACCGCAGACGCATCACGTTTTCACGAGTGCGCTGCACGCAACCTTTCACTCTCCCAATCCCTGCGATACAGAACTCGCGTTCTGTAGTTATTGGGGGAAATCAAATGATCGACCGCATGCTCGCACCGTGGCAACCGGTGCTTCTCAGCTTGTTGCGCTTCGTCACCGGCCTCATCATCCTGCAGTATGGTGTCGCCAAGATCCTGAAATTTCCAACCGTGCCGGCGTTTGCGAATATCCCGCCGCTGATCCAGGTTGCGGGCACCGTCGAATTGATCGGCGGCGCGCTTTTATTGCTCGGCCTGTTCACAAGGCCCGTTGCATTCGTGCTGTCGGGCCTGATGGCGTGCGCCTATTTCATTGGCCACATGTTCAAGGCCGCGCCGGTCTGGCTGCCGCTGCTCAATGGCGGCACGCTCGCGATCGCATTCTGCTTTATCTGCCTGTACCTGTCGGCCGCCGGCGGCGGACCGTTCAGCCTCGACGCGATCGTACGCAAGAAGGCGTGACCTCTACGTCATTGCGAGCCACCGGGTCTCGCCTACGGCGAGCCCAATGGCAGGCTCCGCGAAGCAATCCAGCCAAGAGCAAGAACTGGATTGCTTCGTCGCGGAGCCTGTACTCGGACGGCGCAAAGCGCCGATCCGGGTGCTCCTCGCAATGACGAGCGCTATTTCGCCTTCATCTCCAGCGGGACGGCTGGCTCGTTCTTGGAGTTGTGCAGCACCAGCGAGGTGCGGACGTTGCGAACATGCGGCGCGGCGGTGAGGTGCGACACGAAGTCCTGAAATTTCGTCATGTCGGGCGCCACGCACTTCAAAATGAAATCGACTTCTCCGGACAGCATCCAGCATTCGCGAACCATCGGTTCCTGACGCACGAAATCCTCGAATGCCTTGAGATCGGCCTCCGCCTGGCTCGACAGATGGACTGACGCGAACACCGTCACATCGAAACCGAGCAGGCGCGGCTCCAGCAGCCCGCGGTATCCCTGAATATAACCGGCTTCCTCCAGCGCGCGGACCCGGCGCAGGCACGGCGGCGGCGAAATTCCGACCCGTTTGGCGAGATCGACATTGGTGATCCGGCCGTCTGCCTGAATCTCTTTAAGAATCTGCAGATCGATGCGGTCGAGACTCTTCGACACGTCTGTTTCCTCAATTTGTCGTGCGATGCAGCGATAATTTCCACGTCATACCGCGACGCATCAGATTGCGCAATTTTATTGCGCGAATTGAAATTTCCCGGCCAAGAAATTCCGGGAGGTATGTATTGCGTATCTTGCATAGCTCGCTGAAAGGCTTAGATTTGGAACGAGACCTTTCACTCATCAGCGCTGTTTTGCCGGCCGTTTTTCCGCCGCGCCGCCGATCCGACATGCTCAATGCCGAGAGCCAGACCTGCCCAAGAAGCCCGCCCGATAGACCCGCCAAAGAGATTTTGCCATGGCCGCCCCGATCCACTCCAAAGTCGTCATCATCGGTTCCGGCCCCGCCGGATACACCGCTGCGATTTATGCCGCGCGCGCCATGCTGGAACCGGTCCTGATCCAGGGCATCCAACCCGGCGGTCAGCTCACCATCACCACCGACGTCGAGAACTATCCCGGCTTCGCCGACGTGATCCAGGGTCCCTGGCTGATGGAGCAGATGCAGAAGCAGGCGGAGCACGTCGGTACCAAAATCGTCACCGACTACGTCAACACGCTCGATCTCGGCAACCGCCCGTTCCGAATCGTCTGCGACAGCGGCGACGTCTACATCGCCGAAAGCGTGATCCTCGCCACCGGCGCGCAAGCCCGCTGGCTCGGCATTGAATCGGAAGAAAAATTCAAAGGCTTCGGCGTTTCAGCCTGCGCCACATGCGATGGCTTCTTCTATCGCGGCAAGGATGTGATCGTGGTCGGCGGCGGCAATACCGCCGTTGAAGAAGCGCTGTTCCTGACCAACTTTGCCTCCAAGGTGACGGTCGTGCACCGCCGCGACAGCTTCCGGGCCGAACGCATCCTCCAGGACCGCCTGTTCAAGCATCCGAAGATCGAGGTGATCTGGGACTCGGCGATCGACGAAATTCTTGGCGCTGCAAGTCCAAACAAGGTGACGGGCATTCGCCTCAAGAACGTCAAGACCGGCGCACTGACCGAGCTTGGGGCCGACGGCGTGTTTATCGCGATCGGCCATGCGCCGGCGACCGAGCTTGTCAAAGGACAGCTGAAGCTGAAATCAAGCGGCTATGTCGAGATTGCCCCGCACTCCACCGCAACGTCGGTCGAAGGCGTGTTCGCGGCAGGCGATGTCGCCGATGAAACGTACCGGCAGGCCGTCACCGCAGCCGGTCTCGGCTGCATGGCAGCTCTTGAGGCCGAACGCTTTCTGCACGTTGCCGTCAATGAACGGGCCGCAGCGGAGTAAACATGCCTCGAAGCCGGGACGGTTTTAACGACATGGACTGGGACAAACTGAAGGTGTTTCACGCGGCCGCAGAAGCAGGCAGCTTTACCCATGCGGGTGAGCAGCTTGGCCTGTCGCAATCGGCTGTCTCGCGACAGGTCAGCGCGCTCGAGCAGGAATTGTCGGTGTCGCTGTTTCACCGTCACGCCCGCGGCCTGATCCTGACTGAACAGGGCGACCTGCTGTTTCGCACCGCGCACGACGTGTTCATGCAGCTGCAGGCCGCGCGCGCCAAGCTCACCGACAGCCGCGAACGGCCAAGTGGCGATCTGAAAGTCACCACCACACCCGGCCTTGGAATCAACTGGCTGATCCCGAGGCTTGGCGAGTTCACCGGACTCTATCCGGAAATTCGTGTCCAGCTGATGGTGACTGACGAAGAGCTCGATCTGTCGATGCGCGAGGCGGACGTTGCGATCCGCACCCGCAAGCCGACGCAGCCCGATCTGATCCAGCGTAAATTGTTCTCGCTCGGCTTTCATGCCTACTGCTCGCCGGACTACGCCAAGCGGCATGGCACCCCTCGCACGCTGGAAGAGCTCGACAATCACAAGATCATCGTGCTCAGCGACATGCAGGTGCCGCAGCATCTGCAGAATCGCAACTGGCTGATCGAGGCGGGCCGCAACGGCACCGCGCGAGATCCCTATTTCAAGGTCAACAACATCCTCGGTCTGGTGCGCGCCTGTCAGCAGGGCCTCGGTGTCGCGGCTCTGCCGGACTATCTGGTCGAGGACGGCAATCGGCTTGTGCAGTTGTTCGGGGAATCGGATTCGATCCAGCTCGATACGTATTTTGTATACCCTGAAGAATTGAAGTCGGTCGCGCGCGTGCAGGTGTTCCGTGACTTTGTCGTCAGCAAGGCGCAGCGCTGGCCGTCATAAATCCCGTGTGACATCCATCGCCATCCGCATGACTGACATGCGGGGCAGACGGTTGCTGCCCCCCGCGCCCGCGGCCCATAATGCTTTCACACTGAGTTTTCGCATCGCACATTGTCCCCCTCCTCCTGCGGCGCGGAAATTCAGGACCTCTTGGAAGGTGATTGTGTCGGCCTCTTGTGGCCAAAAACTATCAAGCCGGGCTCTCGCGAGTCCGGCTTTTTTCTTCACGACTGCCCGTTTTCTTCAAGGTTGCCCGCTACTCTTTCCGGCGGCCTGAATTGACCTGACTGGAACAACGCGCAAGCGATTTGCGCATTGTTCTGTTGCTTGCAACGGCCAAACGAATTCACAAAATCGTTACGCAGCCTGCTTGTGCATCGCACCGGTCGATGAGGCCGAGCCGCGGATCGCCTTGATCGAGCGTTCGATCGCCGACCACAGCCGGCTGATCTCGGATGCAGCGCGCCCTTCCGCGAAATATTCCCTCGCGCCCTCACCATGGGCAAGCGCGAGAATGAGATCGGCGCGGTTGGTAACCTGACCGCCCCAGACCGGCGCACGGAATTTGGCGAGAGCTTCACGCGCCAACCGCACCAGCCTGCTCTCGACGTTGTCACGCATCGCCGGCGCACCGTTGATCACGACCGCATAAGGCCGCCGAGCTGCACGGCACATGGCAACGGTTTCCTGCACCGCGTTGATGTCGAAAATACCCGGCCGCGCCGGGATCACGACCAGCGTCGCATTGCGAATGGCATCCTCGACCACCGCGGAATTGGTAGGAGGCGTATCGATGAAGACGGTATCATAGCCATCGCGCTTTGCGGACGCGACGATCTCGCTCACCGAACGGACGGCCTGACGAATCGGCGGTTCATTGGTGCCGCGCAGCTTTTGCCAAAGGGTCAGCGATCCTTGCGGATCCGCATCGACCAGCAGACACGGCTTCGATGACTTGTGAACGTGAGCTGCGAGGTGGGCCGCGAGCGTACTTTTCCCGGAGCCACCTTTACGCGACGCAAAAACAATAATGTTCATGACTTAGCCTCCAGATTGACTCTGGAGGCGAAAATGAATCAGTTTGCTGATTCGTAAAAGAAAAATTATCGGTACAATCTTCTTGCACTCTTTGTGTGAATCAATTTCGCCACACTGCTCATCGCATCGCCAAGCAATGGAACCAGGCAAAGCCACCTTTGCAAAAAGGCAACAACGCCGGCAAACAAAAAAAGGCCGGCAAACAAAAAGGCCGGCGCGAGGCCGGCCTTTTCACTGATTAACAAATGTGACGATTTGACTCAGAACACGCCGCCGCTGAACTTGTAGTTCAAGCCCATGCGGACGATGTGGCCGTCGTTATTGAAGCGCGAGTTGTAACCCGAGCCGCCGCCCTGACCCACCGGCTGCACGATCACTGCTACGTTCGTCGTCGTCGAACCGAGGTCGTAGTACAGGTATTCGCCCTTCACGCTCCAGTTCTGGGTGAAGTAGTGCTCGATACCGCCACCGACCGTGTAACCGGTTTCGGTCTTGCTGGTGGTGCCGGTGAACTGGTTGTTGCCAGCCGGGCCAAAGAAGTTGGCGCTGTTCTGGACGCGGCCATAAGCGAAACCGCCGGTCGCGTAGATCAGGGTACGGTCGAAGGTGTAGCCGAATCGGCCGCGGACGGTTCCGAAATAGTCGAGCTGCGTCTGGAAAACATTGTTCAGGGTGCCGATGCCGTTCAACGGGATCGTGACCACGTTACGGCGATCGCGAATGTCCGTTCCCTGGAAGTCGGCTTCGATACCGAACAGCCAGTTCGGAGAAACCTGCCAATTGTAGCCGATCTGGCCGCCACCGATGACACCATCGGAATTAAGCCGAGCGTTGGCTGGACGTGCGCCGCCGTTGACGTTGTTGACGTTGACTGCAAGCTGACCTGTGGTTGTCACATTGCTACGGTCATCGAAGCCGTAGCCGACGTTGACGCCAGCGTAGAAGCCGGTCCAGCTGAAAACCGGCGGCGGAACGAACACCGGAGCCTTACGCGCCAGATCGGCAGCGAGCGTGGGTGTTGCGAACGCGGTGCCGGCCAGCATGGCCGCAAAAAGCACCTTCTTCATTTTCATATTCCTCATGAACGTCTGTGATGTGTGAAAGCAAATGTTCAATCTGCAACCACAGATACACGCAGTGCGGAAAAAAACTGTGCCTCAAAAGACACGATGAAGGATTGGATTCGATTTAGCCCTGCAAACAAAGAGTTCCATTGTCAACCGAACAGTAACGAATGTCGGAAATGACTGCAGCGCAATGGTTTCTTCCATTGCATCTTGCGCGTCATGTTCACGGAATCGTGCGGCAAATTTTGCCTGCGGCAACTGAACGCAGCTTTGAAACTTTTTGAAACGGCAACGTATAACGGCATTGGTTGTGACTGTGTGCTGTTTTAGACGTTGCGTTACGGCTCCGCGCGGCTCGCCAGCACCTTGTCGATCCGCCTGCCATCGAGATCCATGATCTCGAAACGCCAGCCTTCGACCACGATCGTGTCGGCCACATCGGGTATGGCGCCGAACTGCTGAAGCAGGAACCCCGCAAAGGTCTCGTATGGAAGCGACGCGGGCAGCGGAATGTTTAACCGTTGCGCAAACTCGGCGACCGGCATCCATCCGGCAAGCAGCAGCGATCCATCGCCGCGCTCGACGACAGCCGCTTCTGCCGGACCATCGCCGGTCTGAAAACGTCCGACGATGGATTCGAGAATATCGGCGCTGGTGACGACGCCTTGAAAGCTGCCGTACTCGTCGTGAACCAGCCCCATGTGCACGGGCGAGTCCCTCAGGATCGCCACGACGTCGCGCGCATCGACGGTTTCGGGAATGATCGGCGCTTCACGCACCAGTTCCCGAACGTCCGGCGTGGCGCCCGCGAGATACACGTCCAGCATATCCTTGGCCTGCACGATGCCGAGGGTTTCGTCGCCATCGAACACCGGAAGCCGCGAATGCGTGCTGGTGGTGAATGCGGCGCGAATGGTCTGCGCGTCGTCGCGCAGATCGATCGAACTGACCTCATGGCGTGGCGTCATTACCGCACGCACCGGCAGATCGCCAAGGCGCATCACGCCTGCGATCATCTCTTTCTCGCCAGGTTCGAGCACGCCCGCGTTTTCAGCTTCAACGACAAGCGTGCGGATTTCGTCCTCGCTGACTTTTTCGTCCGCATCGCCGCGCTGGCCGAGCAGCCACAGCACGCCCTTGCCGGAGTGATCGAGCAACCAGACCAGCGGGGACGAAATTTTTGACAGCAGCACCATCGCCGGTGCGACCCGCACGGCCACGGCTTCGGGATCGCGCAAGGCGATTTGTTTCGGCACCAGTTCACCGACGATCAATGAGGCGTACGTGATCACCGAGACCACAACGCCGACGCCGACGCCATCGGCAAGGCTTTGGGACATGCCGAACCCGGAAAGCCATGCGGACAGTCTTGCGCCCAGCGTCGCACCGGAGAATGCACCGGACAGCACGCCGACCAGCGTGATTCCGATCTGCACGGTGGAGAGAAACCTGCCGGGATCGGATGCCAGCGCCAGCGCGCGGCGCGATCCGGTGACGCCTTTTTCGACCAGCCCCGCCAGACGGGCCGGCCTAGAGGACACGATGGCCAGTTCCGACATCGCCAGAAGGCCATTGATGACAATCAGGATCGTGACGATCCCGAGTTCGAGAGGCAACACACTAAAGCCTTTTCAGGAGCAACCGGGCGGATGCCGATGGTGGCCCGTTATCTTGCATCGGCACGAATAGCACGCCAATCGCAACGATAACGCGCAGCAATCTGTATTCCGGGCGAGAGTTTATGAGTGGTACAGTTGGGTGGGCTCGAACCACCGACCTCCGGATCCACAATCCAGCGCTCTAACCAACTGAGCTACAACTGCATCTTCAAGCGCGAAGGCTACCTTGCCTTGGTCAGCGGCCGCATCCGGTGCGTTCAATCCAGCCAGACATGACATCAAAAGCCGTTCAAAACGGCCCGCGCGGGGCGGAAACTATGAGCAACGCCAGCCTTTTGCAAGGCTGGCGCGCAACTGGTTCAGACCGGATCGTTAAAGGCAGAAAACGCTGTAAACCAGCGAGTTAGCCGACCTTGAAGGCCTTCGTCGCGGACGCCTTGATCGGCTCGACCGTATCGGTGGCGATCTTCTGCGACAGCTCGGCCAATTCCTTGGTCTGCGCGGTCAGCGTCTGGAACGACTTCTGCGCGAACGACGACCACAGCTCAAACGCTGCAGTGACCGACTTTACGCCGGCCAGTTCGTGAGCGAAGTCGAACGCGGCTTCGGTGTTGGTCTTGCTCAGGTCGAAAACCTTGGTGGTGTAGGTGCTGGCACCCTTGCTGGCGGACTGGCAGGCAGCCTCGATGGCGCCATTGCCGTTCTCGGCGGCTTCCTTGAACTTGGCGTAACTCTCACGGGCCTGCGACACGCCCTTTTCGGCGAAAGCGCGCATGGATTCCGGCATTTGGAGCGGCATGGCAGAAGTGGAGAAAGCGCCGTTGGCATTGGTCATGATTTGATCCTTGTGGTCGATCTTGAGGAGCGGATGGGTTTGCGGATAAGCGTCTGTTCGGGCGATATCTCGACGCATCGCGCGACAATCCGCTAATGGCACCCACTATAGCACAAAAATGGTGCGGCGCAACAATATGTTGCACCGCAGTTCGCAAGATCTACACATTCAGGAAAAAGCCATAACCAAACCTCGGCCCGGTCGCTCAGGTTTGAGGCTCGATCGCTCCAGCTCAGGTTTTGGGCTTGGCCGCATCCATCGCCGCGCGGCTGACGGCCTGCGTCATCTCGCTCGCCTGCTCGGCCAGATTGCGCATCTGCGCCTGCACATACTCGCTGTGGATACGCATGATGTCGGACAGATCCTTGGCCTGAAGCAGCTTTTGCCCGTGGTCGAGCGAGGCTGCGACGTTCTTTTCAGCAAATGTGATGGCCTTGGCGCTGATGTCCTTGGCGCTGGTACGAGCAGCTTCGCCCCGAACTTCGAGCGCGCTGGCCGCCTGCTGTGCTCCGCTCAGAAACTGCTCAAACGCCTTGCGCGCCTGCTCGAAGCCAGCTTCCGCCATCGATCGCATGTCCTTGGGAATGTCGTTGGAATCCATCTCGGTCTCCTGTGCAATGTGCTGGTGTTGCCGGTCAGTTTGTTGGATGGCCATGAGAAGGCCGGCCGTTCACGTCGTCTGAAGAGTTAGGCCAGTTCGCTGCATCGTCTCAGTGCGCGTTACCTGTAACGCACGGACACGACGGAACCATCGTGACCCGTCGGGAATCTTTTGCAACTGTCTCAATTCATCGCCGGCAAATTGGTTCGGCGGGAGCATTCAAGTTAAGGTTATCCGGTCTTTTACTCTCGGACAGGTTCCTCAGACGTGGACGCTCCGACACACGAGATCATATTGTTCCAGCCATGATCGGCGACGCCGCACAGCACCTGAAATACCTGCGTATTTCGCGGATTGCAGAATACGCCCTGAGCCCGATGCCGGCCTGGCTGTGGTCCGGCGACGGCGAGCGGTTGCTGTGGTTCAACGCGGCCGGCGGGCGCGCTTTCGGACTTCGGCCTGGCGCCTTGTTGTCCGACCCATTCAAGCCTGCCGATCCGCATCGGCGTCAGGCCATGCAGGTGGCCCGGCGCATCACCGCCATCAACGAGATGCGCCTTGAGCGGCTGCGTGGCTTCGGCGCGGCGCTGGGCGGACTGTCGACACTTGCCTGCACCAGACTACCGATCGTCGATGGCGAGGCGGGCCTTCTCCTGGCCTCCACTCAGGCTGCGGCATTGCCCTTCGAACATCGGCTGCATCGCCTGATCGATGCCATCGATCTGCCGGTGATTGCGTTTGCACCGGATCACCACGTGGCAGGCCAGAACGCCGCAGCGGCTGCATGGCCATTCACGCCGGAACTGCAGGCCGATCCGGCGTTGCTGTTTCTGACAGGCAATGCGCTCGATACCGGTCATGCGCGGGGCGAACTCGCGACTGGACAGGCCGAGATTTTACGGGTCGGCGCGGGGGCCGAGATGACGCTGATCGCGGTAGTTGTCCCCAACCCCGCTTGCGCTGCAGCATCTGATGTCGCTACCCATATAGAAAGCCCGGCGGTTGGGACGATTCCTGAGTTGGCCATTCAGCCAGATCATTCTGAGCCGGCCGATTTGGAGCCAGCCCAATCGATCATCGCGTCGCGACAGTTCGAGACTGAACCGCCGTCACCCAAGGAGACGGAACCGCCGATGTCTGCCTTCGAGCCGCCCGCAACATCAGTTGAGCCGTCACCTGCCGCAACGGACAGGACCGTAACGCCGCTGGCCGCGCCCGCGCCTCGCAAAATGCCGCTGCGCTTCACCTGGCG
>JAKFUP010000009.1 GCA_021732625.1 Hyphomicrobiales bacterium | reverse complement strand
CCTTGAATGAGAAGAAGTCATAGATCCGGTCGAGGCCGGGTACATCGACGTTGGAGAATTCCAGACAGAGAAAGCGTCCGCCGGGTTTGAGCACCCGATAGGCCTCAGCCAGCGCGAGTTCGATGCGTGGCACGTTACGGATACCGAACGCGATGGTGTAGCCATCGAAACTGCGATCGGGAAACGTCAGCGCTTCTGCATTACCTTCAGCGAAACTCACCCGATCGTCGAGATGCCGCTCGATGGCGCGTTCGCGGCCGACCGCGAGCATGTCTGAATTGATATCGCAGACAGTGGCGCGAAAGCCGTAACCGGATGCTTCGGCCGCGCGGAACGAAATATCGCCGGTGCCGCCAGCTACATCGAGCAGCGTGAAAGGTGTGCCGGCGCGCGGCGGATTGAGCGCTGTCACCATGGCGTCTTTCCAGACCCGGTGGACGCCCGCCGACATCAGGTCGTTCATCAGGTCATAACGCCGCGCCACGCTCTTGAACACGTCGTTCACGAGCGCCTGCTTGTCTTCCAGGTTGACGTCCCGGAAGCCGAAATGCGTTGTTTCCTCAGGCTGTTCCATGGCTTTAACCTTCTGCAGCCCGACCATAGCCTGCCGCGCCGCCCGGCGCTACAAGCGGAGCTGCTGTTGCGGCATTGCCGCCGCTTTCGACGCGGCGGTGGTTAATGCAGCTGTGCCTGCGCGGAGATTTCTCTGATGTCGCTGATGGGACACCATGCCTGAGCTGCCCGAAGTCGAAACTGTTCGCCGCGGCTTGCAGCCGGTGATGGAAGGCGTACGCATCGCCCGCGTCGAGAAGCGGCGCAAAGATTTGCGGTTTCCGTTCCAGCCGGATTTCGTCAAGCGCCTCGAAGGCCAGATCATTGTCGGCGTCGGGCGCCGCGCGAAATATCTGATGGCTGATCTGGAATCCGGGGATGTGTTGGTAATGCATCTTGGAATGTCCGGTTCGTTCCGCATCATTGAGCCATCCGGCGAGACAATACCTGGCGAATTTCATTATCCGCGCAACGAGGATCGTGCCCACGATCATGTGGTGTTCTGGATGGCGTCGGGCAACGCGGTGGTGTTCAACGATCCGCGCCGCTTCGGCTACATGAAGATCATTCCGCGCAGCAAGATCGAAAGCGATCCGCTGTTGAAGGGGCTTGGCCCCGAACCGCTCGGCAACGCCTTCGATGCCGCCATGCTGGCAGCAGCATGTGCCGGGAAGAAGACCAGCCTCAAGGCGGCGTTGCTCGATCAGCGCGTCGTTGCCGGTCTTGGCAACATCTATGTCTGCGAGGCGCTGTATCGCTCGCATCTGTCGCCGAAGCGGATGGCGTCAATTCTTGCGGCGCGAAACGGCACCGCGACCGAGCCAGCGAAACTGCTGGTGAAAAATATCCACGCTGTCCTGAACGAAGCCATTGAAGCTGGCGGTTCTTCGTTGCGCGATCATCGCCGCACCGATGGCGAGCTTGGATACTTCCAGCATTCATTTCGCGTCTACGATCGCGAGAACGAAAAATGTCTGACGCCGAAATGCAGGGGCACCGTCAAGCGTTTTACCCAAAACGGCCGTTCGACATTCTGGTGTTCTGTTTGCCAGAAATGAATGCTCAGCGTCATTGCGAGGAGCGTTAGCGACGAAGCAATCCATGCTTCGTTTGAACTGGATTGCTTCGCGGAGCCTGTCATCGGGCTCGCCGAAGGCGAGACCCGGCGGCTCGCAATGACGGGCGCGCTATTTTCTGATGCAGATCACGCGGACCACGGATGACTTCGCGTCGGCGTTACCAGCAGACGTTGTGACGCTGTTCTTGCCGAGAAAATCACGAATGGCATTCGCAGGGACCACGACTGCTGTCGCGGTGGGTGTCGTTGTCGCACCGGTTGTGATGACCGCAGGCTTTAGCTGCGCCATGCCGACGAACTTGCCATCGGGGTCAAACGTCGCTGCGCCGGAAAACCCGACCGCCGGTGGCGGCGACAGCGTGATGTCGTTGCCGTTAGCGGTCACGCTCGATGCAATGTTGGTCACCGCCGCGCCGCCGCTCTGCGATTGCGGATCGGCGATTCCGTAGATCGCGACGCTTTGTTTCGCCGCACTCGCATTGTTGATCGCGAGTGGTTTCAGCCCGTTCGCGCCGTAAATGCGCAGCAGCGCGAGATCGCGATCCTTGTCCTCGGCAATCCTGTCGGCATTGCCGAACGGTGGAATGGTGATGATCTGGCAACCGTCGATGGCCTGCCGGTCGGTGACGATAAAGCCATCGGCGTTCGCAACGATGCCGGTCGCGTACTCGACCTTCTTGCGCACGGGAGCGGCGACAGCCTGCGCAGTCACAGCGCCGGGAAATGCCGCAAACGCGCTCGACATCGCGATCACCACCGGCGCCATGGTGCCTTCGGTGGCCTGATCGTAGAGGATCGTCAGCACGCGCACTTCGTCGCCGCTGATCTGGCCACGCAGATAGAATTTCTTCAAACCCTGCAAGCCCGACAGCACGAAGAAATCAGGCCGCACCGCACTGTAGTCGATCTTGCGGCCCGCCGGTTCTTTCTTCTCGCGTTCGGCGGCCGCTGCGATCGTTGCGCCTGCTTCCTTACGCCGTGCAAGCTGCACCTGCACGGTCCCCTGCGGCGCGGACCAGCGTGTGCCGTTGGCGTCGTTGGTTTGCTGGGTGAGCAGCTTTCCGGGAATGCCGACCCGCGCGCCGGTGACCATGTCGGTCACCACCTTCCAGCCGACGTTGTCCTGCGCTTTCTTTGAGGCCGCCGCGAGCGCCGTGCGCTCCTGCGGGTTGAGCACGCCGGTGTCCTTGCTGCCTTGATCTTTCTGGAACGCCTTGATCGCCGCCAGCATGCGATCGCTGACCTCGCCATTGATCGCGCCGTTGTAGAAACCGGTCCATGCCAGATCGGACTGGATGCCGAGCCGTTCGGTTTGCTGCATCGCGCGGGCAGTGTCGGCCGGCGTCTGTTTGGCCGGGCTCACGGGGACGGTCGCCACCGGCTTTGGCTTGACCGGCGGTGCCGGCGTCTGGGCTAAAGCCGCAGGAGCCGAGAACGCGACGATGAGGGCGGCAATCAGCGATTTCATGGAGTTTCCCGGCACTGGCGCACCCGCCATCAAATCATAGATGCCTTGACTGGCACAGAACCTTGGCGGTTCAACGGCGCCCTGATCCGGAGAGGCTTGACCGTGCAGCCGCTTCACGCGAAATGAGCCCATGATCCTCGCGCCAATGATCCGCACCTCCGCGAAAGAGACCGCATGCTGAGCGCTGACGAACTGGAGCGGTATGCGCGGCATATCGTGATGCGCGATGTCGGCGGACAGGGGCAGGCGGCGCTGAAGGCTGCGAAAGTGCTGGCGATCGGCGCGGGCGGTCTCGGTTCGCCGGTGTTGCTGTATCTCGCCGCCGCCGGTGTCGGCACCATTGGCGTGGTGGACGATGACACGGTGTCGCTGTCCAATCTGCAGCGGCAGGTGATTCACACCACGCCCGACGTCGGAATGGCGAAAGTCGATAGCGCTGCCGTGAAGATTGATGCGCTCAATCCGCACGTCGCATTCCATGCGCATGCGACGCGCATCACGGCTGCCAACGCCATGGCGCTGATCGGAGCCTATGACATCGTCGTCGACGGTTCGGATAATTTTGCGACGCGCTATCTGGTGTCCGATGCCTGCTATCTCGCAGGCAAGCCGCTGGTCACTGCGTCGCTCGGCGTGTTCGACGGCACGATCACCACGATCCGCGCGCATGAGAGAAACAGCGCGGGTGAAATCAACCCGACCTATCGCTGCCTGTTTCCGGACGCACCGCCGCCCGGCACGGTGCCGTCGTGCGAGGAAGCCGGCATTCTCGGCGCGCTGGCAGGTGTGCTCGGTTCGATGACGGCACTCGAAGTCATTCGCGAGGTTGTCGGCTTCGGCGAGGGTTTGACCGGGCGTCTTGTGATGATCGATGCGCGATCGATGCGTTTCGAGACGCTGCGCTACGCGCGCGATCCGGCCAATCCGCTCAATGGCGATAATCCGACGATCACGGATCTGAGCGGGCATCGGTGATTCTTTTCTCGTCCTTGTCGGACTTGACCCATCTCTCGTCATTCCGGGGCGCGAGCCACACACTCAACGTCGTCCCCGCGAAGGCGGGGACCCATAACCACACCGCACATTGGGATCGCTGAACGAATTGCAGAGCCATTCCGGCATTCGCTACATGACTGCTGCGGCGTATGGGTCCCCGCCTTCGCGGGGACGACAGAAGGGAGCGACAGCTTCTGAAATGCATCGATACTCAGAATCCGCAACCCCTGACGTGCGTTTCCTCCGACCAGTCCGCAAGCGTCACAGGTTTGAGCGCCGCCCGGATGGGTCGCGTCCGGCCACCGTCTTTCGACAACGTGCCCTTGCCGGTGAGGAAGTTGATATCGCAGGTGCCTGTGCCAAAATCGCGCGTGTCCCATCCGTAGCTATAGCCGCCGACCCGGAATGCGCCGTCGCGATGAACGATCGTCAGTGTCGTCGCTGTCGTGTTGGCGCATCCGCCGCAGCCATACATGATGACCAGCGATCCTTTTTTGTTGGCCTCGAAGGTATGCACCAGACTTGCGGTAAGTGACTTTTTGAGAACGTCCGGCTTGCGCGACGGATCGAGCAGGCCGTCACCTGCGCCGAGATAAATATAGAGATCGGCGCTACCGCCCTCGGTATCGATCAGTAACGCGCGATCCGGCTTGCCGTCGCGGTCGATGTCCAGCGTGATGTCGCGGGGCAGGTTGCGCCAGGTTACTTCGTCGCCGGCGTGGGCAGAGAGCGAAATCGCCGCGAGCATGGCGATATCAAGGACGAGCGCGCGCAAGAATGAAGTTGGCATGGACGCCGTCCGATATCCAAGATCCGGAATATCTCTTAGACGCCGCTCGGGACTGCCGAGTTCAACCTCACAACATGCTTGGCAGCACGCGGTCCGGCGGCTTGTGGCCGTCGAGGAAGGTGCGGATGTTGATGATGACCTTCTCGCCCATGTCGATGCGGCCTTCGATGGTGGCCGATCCCATGTGCGGCAGCAGTGCGACCTTGCCGGCTTTGGCGAGCCGCACGAATTTTGGATTGACCGCGGGCTCGTGCTCATAGACGTCGAGCGCCGCCCCGCCGATGTCGCCGGCTTCGAGCAGCTTGATCAGCGCGTCTTCGTCGATCACCTCGCCGCGCGCGGTGTTGACGATATAGGCGTCTTTGCGAATGAGCTTCAACCGCCGCGCCGAGAGCAGATGGAATGTGCCGGGCGTGTGCGGACAATTCACCGAGATGATGTCCATGCGCGCCAGCATCTGGTCGAGGCTATCCCAGTAGGTCGCGCCCAGTTCCTCGGCGATCTGCGGGGCGACCTGGCGGCGGTTGTGATAGTGGATCTGCAGGCCGAACGCGCGGGCGCGGCGCGCAACGGCCTGGCCGATGCGGCCCATGCCGATGATGCCAAGCCGCTTGCCGCCGATGCGGTGACCGAGCATCCAGGTCGGCGACCAGCCGGGCCAGTCGCCGCCATTGTTGAGAATCGATGCACCCTCGAACATCCGCCGCGGCACGGCCAGGATCAGTGCCATGGTCATGTCGGCGGTGTCTTCGGTCAGAACCTTCGGCGTGTTGGTGACCGTGATGCCGCGCTCCTGTGCGGCGGAAACGTCGATGTTGTCGACGCCGTTACCGAAGTTGGCGATCAGCTTCAGCTTGCAATCGGGCTGGTCGAGAATGTCCTTGGTGATGTGGTCGGTGACGGTCGGCACCAGAATGTCAGCGGTGCGAACCGCCTCGGCAAGCCGGTCCGCTGTCATCGGGCTGTCGTCGAGGTTGAGCTGGGTATCGAACAGCTCTCGCATGCGCGTTTCGACGCTGTCCGGCAGCTTGCGGGTCACGACGACCAGAGGTTTTTTCCGAACCGACATGCGTGTCCTTGAGGCCGTTTCCGTGCGGCGAAGCGTCTTTTATCCGGCCGTTCAATCCTCATTAACCGGGGTCGCCGACACTGCGGTCTCCATGCCGGTGCTCAAGGATTTTCGGGCTCTTTTCTCGTCGTTTGACGTTTGGTCCTTCCTAGCAGAAGGCCGGGCCAAGACAAGAACCCAGACCCGAGCCGAAAGCACTGCAACATGGAGGGCTTGGGCGTGACCCCGTTTCAGATCATGTCCGCGAGGCGGCTGGAACAGGATGTGTCCGGCGGAAAATCCCGGCAAGGGAACGAGTGCAGGGGCGTGCGGGAATGAGAGTATCGATTGCGTTGGTTTGGGCGGCAGCGATCTGGGCCGTCTCGGGAACAGCAGGATTTGCTGCAAAGGAGACGCCGGTCACCACCAGCGGCTTGCCGGTCCCGCGTTACGTCAGCCTCAAATCCGATCATGTCAACGTGCGCGCCGGGCCGACCCGCGAGAACGAGCTGAGCTGGATTTTCACCCGTTCCGGTCTGCCGGTCGAGATCACCGCCGAATTCGAGAACTGGCGCCGCATCCGCGATTCCGAAGGCGCGGAAGGCTGGGTCTATCATTCGCTGCTGTCAGGCCGCCGCACCGCGGTTGTCACGATGAAGGACAGGGATGCGCTGGCGCCGATCTACGATCGCGCCGAAACAACAAGTGGCGTGTCCGCGCGGTTGCAAGCTGGCGTGGTGGCGCAGGTGAAGCGCTGCCTGAGCGGCTGGTGCCGCGTCGTGGGGACAGGGTTCGACGGCTGGATCGAGCAGCAGCGGCTGTGGGGCGTTTACGCCGACGAAAAGCTGGACTAGCCGCCGTCATTGCGAGGAGCCAAGGCGACGAAGCAATCCAGCCTTGATCTGCAATCAATGGATTGCTTCGCTCCGCTCGCAATGACGAACAAAGCCGCAGTCACCTGCGGTTTTTTTTGATCTCGCATTCAACTGAAATGATTCAGCGCTTCTTGCGCAGGCGCACGACCATGTCGATGCGGCTGATCTCGTAGCCTTCCGGCACCTCGGGCATCGTCTGCAGCACAAGCGGATCGTCGATATCGACGAGCTCGTGGCTGCTTTCGAGATAGTAGTGATGATGCGAGGTCACGTTGGTGTCGAAATAGGTCTTGGTGCCATCGACGCTGACCTGGCGCAGCAGGCCCGCTTCGGTGAGCTGGTTCAGCGTGTTGTAGACGGTCGCGAGGGATACCGGCACCTTGGCGTGGTTGGCTTCCTCGTAGAGCATTTCCGCGGTCAGATGGCGGTCGCCCTTGCCGAACAGCAGCCAGCCGAGCGCCATGCGCTGACGGGTGGGACGCAGGCCGACCGATTGCAGCATCTCGTTGACGTCATGCCATGGGCAGCCGGTCAACAGCGCCGGACGGCCAAGGCTGACCTCGCCGGGAATCGCTGAATCGGCGCGCAATACGTCGTCGGAACGGCTTTCGCCGGATACTGATTCACTCATGCTCAGTTACGGGTTCAAGGCCCACCCTTCAATTGATACGCTTCTCATCCCGATTATAGGAAGAAAGCCCAATAGATGCAAGTATTTCGCAACTGGTTGAGCCGCCGGACGTATCTGATTTGCCACACATCTGGCGCAGGCAACGCAGCTTTGCCCGTTCTGGGGCATATGTTACAGAGCCCGCGAACCGGTTCCAGCAGGAGCCGCAAAGAGGGTGAAACGGTATGCTTCAGCGGCAGGGCAGTTACAGCTTCGAGGACCTGCTCGCATGCGGCCGTGGTGAGGTGTTCGGACCGGGCAATGCCCAGCTTCCGCTGCCGCCGATGCTGATGTTCGACCGGATTACCGATATCAGCGAAACCGGTGGCGAATACGGCAAGGGCGTCATCCGCGCTGAACTTGATGTGAAGAGCGATCTCTGGTTTTTCGGATGCCATTTCAAGAACGATCCGGTGATGCCGGGCTGCCTCGGTCTGGACGCGATGTGGCAACTGGTCGGCTTTCATCTCGGCTGGCTGGGCGGCCTCGGTCGCGGTCGCGCATTGGGCTTGGGCGAACTCAAGTTCGCCGGACAGGTTCTGCCGAATGTCACCAAGGTCGTGTACACTATCGACATCAAACGCGTGATGCGCTCGAAGCTCTGGCTCGGCATTGCCGATGGCACGCTTTCGGCCGATGGCGAGATTTTCTATCGCGCCAAGGAACTGAAAGTTGGACTGCTTCCACGAGATGCCGCATTGCAGCCGGGAACGTGATGCAGGATTGTTGAGTTCACGGGGAATCGGGCTCTGGAGCTGCCGGTAATCGAGACTGGTGTTGGGCAATCAAGGGCGCGGACTTCCAAGCGCAACAATAGCAAGGGCAGGAAACATGAGGCGGGTCGTCGTCACAGGGATGGGCATCGTCTCGTCCATCGGCAACAACACGCAAGAGGTGCTGGCAAGCCTGTACGAGGCGAAGTCCGGCATCACGCGCGCCGAGAAATATGCCGAGCTTGGCTTTCGCTCGCAGGTGCAGGGCCAGCCGACGCTCGATCCGAGTCTGATTGTCGATCGCCGCGCGATGCGTTTTCTCGGTGAGGGCGGCGCGTGGAATCACGTTGCGATGGAGCAGGCAATCCTCGATTCCGGACTCGAACCATCCGACGTATCCAATGAACGCACCGGCATCATCATGGGCTCGGGCGGGCCGTCCGCGCGCACCATCGTCGAGGCCGCCAACATTACGCTGACCAAGGGACCGAAACGCGTCGGGCCGTTCGCCGTGCCCAAGGCGATGTCATCGACCGCGTCCGCAACGCTTGCGACATGGTTCAAGATCAAGGGCGTCAACTACTCGATCTCGTCGGCGTGCGCGACGTCGAACCATTGCATCGGCAATGCCTATGAGACCATCCAGGTCGGCAAGCAGGACATCATCTTCGCCGGCGGCTGCGAGGATCTCGACTGGACCATGTCGGTAATGTTCGACGCGATGGGCGCGATGTCGTCGAAGTACAATGCGACGCCTGCGCTCGCGTCGCGGCCTTACGATGTCAATCGCGACGGCTTCGTCATTGCCGGCGGCGCGGGTGTGCTGGTGCTTGAGGATCTCGAGCATGCCAAGGCACGCGGCGCCAAGATCTACGGCGAGATTGTCGGCTACGGCGCGACGTCGGACGGCCACGACATGGTCGCGCCGTCGGGCGAGGGCGCCGAGCGCTGCATGAAGATGGCGATGGCGACCGTGAAAGGTCCGGTCGACTACATCAACCCGCATGCCACCTCGACACCGGCAGGCGATCCGCCGGAGATACAGGCCATCCGTAACGTGTTCGGCACCGGCGACAAGTGTCCGCCGATTTCGGCGACCAAGGCGCTGACCGGGCACTCTCTTGGTGCAACGGGCGTACAGGAAGCGATCTACTCGCTGTTGATGATGAAGAACGGGTTCATCTGCGAAAGCGCCAACATCCAGGAACTCGATCCGGTATTTGCCGACATGCCGATCGTGCGCAAGCGCGTCGACAACGCCAAGCTCGATACCGTGCTGTCGAACTCGTTCGGCTTCGGCGGCACCAATGCGACGCTGGTTTTCAAGCGGCTGGATGCGTAGTTTTTACTTCGCGGTTTTTGTTTTTGTCATGGCCGGGCTTGTCCCGGCCATCCATGTCTTTACAGTCCGCCACGTTTTAAGACGTAGATGCCCGCGGCATAGTCGAATGAAGCGACGCCGTTCTACGAACGGCTATGCGGGCATGACGACCGAGAGGATTCGATGCAACCATTGATGCAAGGCAAGCGCGGGCTGATTATGGGCGTCGCCAACGATCACTCGATCGCTTGGGGCATTGCCAAGACGCTGCACGCGCACGGAGCCGAGCTTGCTTTCACCTATCAGGGCGAGGCGCTTGGCAAGCGGGTCAAGCCGCTGGCAGAGCAGCTCAATTCCAATCTGGTGCTGCCGTGCGATGTCGAGGATATCGCGTCGGTGGACGAAACCTTCGCAGCTCTGAAAGCGAAATGGGGGTCGCTGGATTTTCTGGTCCACGCCATCGGCTTTTCCGACAAGAACGAATTGAAGGGCCGTTACGCCGACACCACGCGCGCGAACTTTTCGCGCACCATGGTGATCTCGTGCTTCTCCTTTACCGAAGTTACCAAACGCGCGGCCGAGCTGATGCCAAGCGGCGGTTCGATCATCACGCTGACGTTCGGCGGCTCGATGCGGGTGATGCCCAACTATAACGTGATGGGCGTCGCCAAGGCAGCGCTGGAGGCGTCCACGCGCTACCTCGCGGCTGATTACGGGCGCATGGGCATTCGTGTGAATGCGATCTCCGCCGGACCGGTTCGTACGCTGGCCGGTTCAGGCATCGGCGATGCGCGCGCGATGTTTGCGTTTCAGCAAAAACATTCGCCGCTCGGCCGCGGTGTCACGCTGGACGAACTCGGCGGCAGCGCGCTTTATTTTCTGTCCGATCTCTCGGGCGGCGTCACCGGAGAAGTGCACTACGTCGATTC
>JAKFUP010000210.1 GCA_021732625.1 Hyphomicrobiales bacterium | reverse complement strand
GCGCAGATCGATGCTCTGCAAAATCGCGTCAGCGAAGCGGAAAAGGAATTCGGCGATTCACGCCTCAAGCTCGAAGCGCACCGCGCACAATCCGACGCTGCGAGCCGAGAACTCGTCGACGCAAGGGGCCGCGTCGATACGCTGAACCAGCGGGTCGGCGACCTCGACCGTCAGCTTGTGCTTCAGGTCAAGGAAACCGAAATGCTCGGCAACCGCGTCGCCGATCTGGAAAATCGCCTCGCCACGCAAGGCAAGCTTCTGGCAGAGCGCGAGTACGAGAACAACCTGCTCAGGCAGCAAATCGATACAGCGAAGCACGCCGAAAACAAGCTGATCGCCGAGATCGCAGCGATCTCAGGCAGCGCCGGCTTCGACAAGATCCGCGCCGAGAAGGCAGCGGTGGAAGAACAGCTTCGAATCGCACGCGACGAACGCGCGGCTTCGCAGCGTGAAGTGCAAGCGATGCAGAGCCAGGCGGAAAGTTCGTGGGCGACGGAGCGCATGGAAAACGCGCTGCTGCGCGAGCGCATCAACGATATCGCGGCCGAAGTGGCGAAGCTGGCGTCGCAGCTCGAAGGCCCGAACTCGCCGATCGAGGCGATCCTGGCGGCTGAGCCGGAAGCGCCCAGAATTGCTCCAGTCAACGGCACAAGCACCCATGGCAACGGCGAGGTCAGCGGAACGCTGGCGGAGCGCATCCGCGCCCTGCAATCGCATGCATCGCGCGCGCGCCAAAGCAGCTGAATCTCGCAGAAACAACGGCTTTACGATCGGCAGTGCGCTTGACCTCAAGCCCCCTATTCCGTAAATCCGCAGCGATCCGACCCGACCGCAGATCGGCCATTTGTATTTCAGTTCGGCCACATCATTCTGCGTCGATCAAGGCGGGCGCATAGCTCAGCGGGAGAGCGTTCCCTTCACACGGGAGAGGTCCAAGGTTCGATCCCTTGTGCGCCCACCATCATCATCCATCGCAGTAACTCTGCCGGCGGGCTGACAATCAGCGTGCAGCGTCGCGCCGCGCCTTTCGCTCCGCCCATTTGCGTTCCACCCAGCCGAGCGCACGCGCCAGCGGTGTCTGCAGGAACGGAACGTCCTGCGCGATCAGGATCAGTCCCAGCGGCAGCATCCAGATGCCCAGCACCGGCAGAAAGCTGAAAATGCCGCCGAGAATCAGCGCGATGGAAATCGGCACCCGCCAGAAGATCGATGACGGCTGACGCAGCCATTGCACGCAACTCGCGGCCCGCTGCGGCAGCTTGCTTTGGACCCACTCGAGATGGCGGTCGAGTTCCGCTTTCGAATCTGCACTCACTTGATTTGTTCCGGCGGACTTGCCGCATGCTTCGATTCACTCATCTTCATCAGATAAGTGCAGCTTGCGGCAGTTCCAAGATGTCAGCGAAGCGAGTTTCGGCGATCAGAGCCGCACTTCGATCAGCTGCGGTCCCTTCTCGGCGATTGCAGCGGCGAACGCGGCGTTGAATTCATCGACCGTTTCGACCGCGCGGCCCGGAACACCCATGCCCTTGGCGAGCGACACCCAATCGAGCGTCGGGTTGTCGATCTTGAGCATGTCGAGTGCCTTTTGCCCGGGCTCACCTGCGCCGACGCCATCGAATTCGCCGCGCAGGATCTGGTAGATGCGGTTGGCGAACACGATCGTCACCACGTTGAGACCCTCGCGCGCCTGCGTCCACAGCGATTGCAGCGTGTACATCGCGCTGCCATCGCCCACCATGCAGATCACCTTGCGGTCGGGGCACGCCACCGCAGCGCCTGTCGAGACCGGCGTCGAAAATCCGATCGAGCCGCCCATATTCTGCAGCCAGTCATGCGGCTTCGATGCCGCCGTCGGCGGGAAAAAGGCGCGGCCGGTGGTGATCGATTCATCGACCACGATCGCATTCTCGGGGATCGCGAACGCAATTGCCTGCGCGATCGACGCATGATTGAGCGCGCCGGTCGGCTTCACCAGCTCGGCGCGTTGCTGAGTTTTGACATCGGCGGCCTTGGCGCCGACGGCGCTGGCCAGCGCTTCGAGCGCGGCGGCTGAATTCTCACCACCTTCGGTCATGCGATGAACCTCGCAGCCTTCGGGCTTGAGCAGGCTCGGCTTGTTCGGATAGGCGAAGAACGCCACCGGATCGTTGGCCTCGACCAGAATGATGTTCTTGAAGGCTTTCAGAATCGGCAGCGCGGATTCGATCACGTAGGGAATGCGCTCGATGTGGAAGCGGCCGGCGCCGCGGGCCATGCGCGGGTTGTAGGTCTGGCCCATCACCTTGCAGCCAGTCTTGCCGGCAATGCGCTCGGCAAGTTCGAGACTTGATTCCGTCAACGCGCCGCCGGTGAGCAGCAGCAATGTCGGCTCGCCGCTCTTGAGAATTTTGGCGGCGGTCTCGACGCCTTGCGGCGAGTAGCTCGGCTTCTGCTTGTCCTGCTGAACTTGCGACACGCCGTCGGCTTCGTTCCATGCGGTATCGGCGGGAAGAATCAGCGTCGCGATCTGGCCGGGAGAGCCGCTCGCCGCAGCGATGGCAGCCGCGCCATCCTTGGCGACGGACTTTGCATCCGGCGAGGTGCGGACCCAATGTGACATCGGACGGGCGAGCCCTTCGATGTCCGATGTGAGCGGCGCGTTGTATTCGATGTGATAGGTGGCGTGCTGGCCGACGATGTTGACGATGCCGGAGTTCGCTTTCTTGGCGTTGTGCAGATTGGCGAGACCGTTGGCGAGACCGGGGCCGAGATGCAACAGCGTCGAGGCCGGAGTTCCCTTCATCCGGTAATAGCCATCGGCTGCGCCGGTCACGACGCCTTCGAACAGACCAAGCACGCAGCGCATGCCCTCGACCCGATCGAGCGCTGCGACAAAATGCATCTCCGACGTGCCTGGATTGGCGAAGCAGACATCGACACCGCCTGCGACCAGCGTCCGCACCAGACTTTCCGCACCGTTCATCGTCTCACTCCCGTTTCCGATTATTCTTGTCATCCCAGATCAATCATCGTTTTGGAACGCCGTCAAAGGCGGGCCATTCGCCGCACAGACAGGGGCGAGAAATATCTCAATAATCCCGAGACGTCTCGCGACATCCGGTGCTTTTGGGCAACGCTGCCTCCCGAAATCGCAACCTCACGGCGGCTTGGCTTGCGGATTGCTGGAAGTTATGGCCTGTCTCAACTGAATCCGGTCGGGTTCGCGTCGATCCGGCAGCATACTGATGAGGACTTCAATGAAACGTGTTTATGCCGCTCTGACCGCCATTGCCGTCATCCTCGCTTTGCCCGCGGCCGCGACCGCGCAGGAGTCCGACTTCGCGCTCGGGTTGAAGAACCTTTTCACCCCAAGCGGGTCGGGTCCGGTTCCCCGCGCCACGGTGCGGATCGAAGGTAATTATACGCCGGGCACGATCATCGTGAATACGAAAGAGCGCCGGCTTTATCTGGTCGAAGCCAATGGCGTCGCGCTGCGCTATGGCATCGGCGTCGGCCGCGACGGCTTCCGCTGGGGCGGCACCCACCGCGTCACCCAGAAGAAGGAATGGCCGGCGTGGACCCCGCCTTCGCAGATGCTGCGCCGGCGTCCCGATCTGCCGCGCCACATGGCGGGCGGTCCCGACAATCCGCTCGGCGCGCGCGCGATGTATCTCGGCTCGACGCTTTATCGCATTCACGGCTCCAACGAGCCCGAAACGATCGGTCAGGCCGTCTCATCGGGTTGCTTCCGCATGGTCAACGACGACGTGATCCACCTTTATGATCGCGTCAAGGTTGGCGCGACCGTCATCGTCAAGAACAACTGATCGGAACATCTGCTGCACGCAGTGCGGCAACCGTTGCTGCGCATGCCCCGGGCCGGATAGGTTTGGGGCATGTTTTTATGGAGCCTGAAAATCGGCATTTCAGCAAAGGCGGGTACGCTGATCGCCGCTGTGATCGCGATATCTGGCCTGGCCCTGCCACGAGCGGCCTTCGCCGAAATCCCGCAGATCGCGGCCAAACAGCGTGCCGAGAAAAAAACATTCACCGATGCGCAGATCAGCGACGGCTTCTTCAAGGCTGCGTTCGGCGCTGAGTATCATCTCGCCGGCCGCGTCGACCGCATCCGGAAATACGAAGCGCCGGTGCGCGTTTTCATCGAAGGCAGCGCCCCCGCCAACCGCGTTAGCCAACTCGGCGAAATCATCGGCGACATCGCCCGCCGCATCCGGCATATCGACATCGCGCAGGTCAAATCAAAGACTGACGCCAATGTGGTCGTGACGCTGGTGCGCGACCGCGACCTCAACAGAACCATCGAGAAACTTTACGGAACGGACAGGGCGCGCGAGATCAAATCGTCGCTGGACCCTCAATGCCTGTCGGGATTCAGCAAGAACGATGCATTTCAGATTTTGCGTTCGGAAGTATTGCTCACCATCGACAACGGCGACTTCGTGTTTCACGACTGCGGCTACGAGGAACTGCTGCAATCGCTGGGACCGATCAACGACACCGACGTGCCATGGACCATGTTCAACGATGACGTGTCGCTAGGATTCTTCGGCGTCTATGACCAGTACCTGATGAATATCCTCTACGATCCGAGGATCAAGGCTGGCATGACCATTCAGCAAGCCAAGGACGCCCTTCCCGCCGTGCTCAAGGACGTGCGCGAATGGGTGGCGAAGACCAACAATCTGCCGCAGCAATAACCTGGCTATTTGCTCGCGGCGCAGATCGCTTTCAGCGCAGCCCATTCTTCATCAGTCAGGATCGGTGCGCCGGTCGGTTGCCGGTCTTCCCTGGTCATGCGCGCGAGGCGCTCTTCCGACAGCGGATGGCTGGCGAGGATCGACAGGCTCTTGTCGCCCTGATTGCCGGTGACGCGATAGAGCAACTCTCCCATCGGCTTCGGCGAACGGCCGAGCTTGTGCATCAGATCGACGGTGACGGTATCGGCGCTGTTCTCGACATCGCGCGAGTGGGATGCATTGAGCAGCGTGCGCGTGGCGAAAATAATCGCGCCCGATCCGGAAATGTCGCCGAACAGCAGGCCGATCAGGAAAGATGTACCGCCGGTATAGATCATGTTACGCATCGAATCGCGATTACGGACGTGGCCGAGTTCGTGCGCGAGCACGCCGGCAATCTCATCGGGACTGTCCGCTTTCGCCAGTAGTCCATTGAACAGATAGATCTTGCCGCCCGGCAGCGCGATGGCGTTGGGAATTTCGCTCCCCAACACCGCAGCGTCGACCGACGCATCGAGACCCATGCCGGTGCGAAGCGCAGTCACCAGTTTGAGAAACGCGGCCTGCCCTTTCGGATCGGAACACGTCTTTTCACCGAACAGCAGTTTGACCTGCTTGTCGGTGGCCTCACCGATCCGCCGCTCGACCGACTGCGGGATCAGCGGCGTCAAACGCTCGGCTGCGTAGGGCACGCCAAACATCACGAGGGAAACGATCGAAGCCAATGCGGCGAACGACCAGCCGATAATCCGGCCGATACCACGCGCGCCGACTGTCTGATCGTCAAACTTGAGACAATGCTTGACCAGTTCCACCGCGAGTTCACGATCGCGAACCTCGAGCCGGGCCAGCGGCAGCGCCGTCTCGCTGGTGGCCCGCAGCAAGCCCGGCGGACTTTCAGCGCGGCGCACGCTCTCATATGGCCAAGTCGCAATCAGTTCGCCGGCCTCTCTGATTTCGAGCGCGACAGCAAACGTCAGCGCGACAATCCGCTTGCGGCTCGAGGCGCCGTCAAAATAGATCGCGGTTTTGGCGCTTTCAGGTGCGGACACTTCGTTATCCATCACGAGGCCCTAGAAGCCGCCGACATCGAGACCATCGGCAAAGCCCTCACCCAACGCACCGGCGAGATCACCCTTGGCCGCGACGTTGTTTGTCGCGGCAAGACCGCCAATGCGGATCGAGGATGCGATATGCGTCCAGAGATCGCGGGTGAGATAGAGGCGGAAGACCACGTTGAATCCCAGCATCGCCGCCAGATAGCCGAGCACCGTTGCGATGCCGAACGGAATGCTCTGGAGAAATGTGGGTGATTTATACGCTTCGGCGACGGTCAGACCATTCATGGTACCGACCAGCACCGCGGCGAGCACGAGATAGACGATCAACGCGACAACGAGAAGAAGCGCCCAGCCGAACACTTTCCAGTACAGTTTTGCGAGCATACCGCTGCGCAGATCAGATTCGAACTGTACGCCGCCGAAACGTATGCCGGACAGCCACCATCTCCATTGCAGCGCCTTGAAAGCGGCATACACAAACGGCGCAAGCGGCAGCAGGATCACCGAGACGAACGCCAGCGGCCACAGCCACCATCCCCGCTTGAAGAACTCCCAGCCGGTTCCCTCGAAGCTGCCTTGCAGATCGCCGTAAAAAGAATGGTACATCTTGTAGCGTTCGAGTGCGGCGTCCCGCCACGGGAGGATCAAGCCAAGCGTGAAAACCATCAAGAGAGCCCACAGCGCGGCGCGAAATGCATAGGCCCAGCCCGATCCGCTCATCCAGAAGCGCACGCCGCGCCACACTGTACGGCTGAGGCGATAACGCCGTGCGCGATAGATCGCGAACTGGCCGAAGACATACAGGAACGCGAACAGCGGAAAGCTGGCGAAGGCTTGAATCCGCTCGGCCTCGAGACCGGCCAGGAAATAGGCGAGATAGACCGGCGCAAGAATCGCCATCGCCACCAGAAAGCCAATCAGCAGTTCCCGGCCACGGCCGGTGTATTCGGGCGCATCGCCATCGACCAGCGTATGCGACCACAAATGCCGGCGGACGTCAGTGACCAGCCAGAAACGATAGAAGCCGACCGTGACGAACTCAAGCAGCGCACCGCGCGCGACCAAACGAAAGAAATCTCCGCGGGCTCCAGCGAACATCATCGAAACCGGGCCGTCCGGCACCGGGATTGGCGGCACACTCTGATTCAAGGCCCTGGCTCCTCGGCTGAACGGTTGAGGCAAGGCCACGTCGAATGTTGATGGCGCGAGAGTGCCATAACGGCCGAACCGGTCAGGCCGTTTTTTCGAACAACTCGCGCCCGATCAGCATGCGGCGAATCTCGCTGGTGCCGGCCCCGATTTCGTAGAGCTTCGCATCGCGCAGCAGCCGGCCGGTCGGATAGTCGTTGATGTAGCCGTTGCCGCCGAGCAACTGGATTGCATCGAGAGCGCATTGCGTCGCCCGTTCCGCGGCGTAGAGAATGGCTCCGGCCGCATCCTCGCGCGTCGTCTCGCCACGGTCGCAGGCTTTGGCGACCGAGTAGACGTAAGCGCGCGACGCATTCATCGCCACATACATATCGGCGACTTTGCCCTGTACGAGCTGGAAGGTGCCGATCGGCTGGCCGAACTGCTTGCGCTCGTGAACGTAAGGCATCACGACATCCATGCACGCCTGCATGATGCCGAGCGGTCCTGCCGCGAGCACCGCGCGTTCGTAGTCAAGACCGGACATCAAAACATTGACGCCGCGTCCGACGCCGCCGAGCACGTTGTCTTCAGGCACCTCGCAGTCCTCGAACACGATTTCAGCCGTGTCAGAGCCGCGCATGCCGAGCTTGTCGAGCTTGGGAGACACCGAAAAACCCTTCATCCCCTTTTCGATCATGAAAGCGGTAATGCCGCGCGGGCCGGCATTCGCATCGGTCTTGGCATAGACGACAAACGTATTCGCCACCGGCGCGTTGGTGATCCACATCTTGCTGCCATTGAGCACGTAGCGGTCGCCCTTTTTATCGGCGCGAGTTTTCATCGACACCACATCGGAACCCGCGCCGGGTTCCGACATCGCCAGCGATCCGACATGATCGCCGGAGATCAGCTTTGGAAGATACTTCCGCTTCTGCGCTTCGTTGCCGTTGCGGCGAATCTGGTTGATGCAGAGATTGGAGTGTGCACCATAAGACAAGCCGACCGCCGCCGAGGCGCGCGACAACTCTTCGACCGCCAGGCAATGCTCGAGATAGCCGAGGCCCGAACCGCCGTATTCTTCCTCGACGGTGATGCCATGCAGGCCGAGCGCGCCGATTTTTGGCCACAGCTCGAGCGGGAATTTGTTGGTCTTGTCGAGCTCGTCGGCGATCGGCGCGACTTCATTGGCGGAAAATTCGCGCACCGTGTCGCGAATCGCATCAGCCGTTTCGCCAAGATCGAAATTGAACACACGCTGCGCGTTGGCAATCATTGTTGCTCGCCTCCTGCCGGCTGCCCTAAGGACGCCGTTTTTTATTATGAGACTAAACATGCCACAGGCCCTTCTGCGAGAGAAGGGCCTGCAATTGAGCTTGTTTGAGCCGGAAGCCGAAAGTCGTTAGGCCAGCGAGCGCGAGGCTTCCTTCATCTTGCGGGTCGCCTCATCGACCGACCTGGTCGCGACTGCGATTTCGCTCATGTTGTCGTTGATCTCGTTCACGCTCTTGGCCGCGACCTGCATATTCGACGAGATGCTCTGCGTCACCGACGATTGCTCCTCGACAGAAGCCGCGATCGCCGCCGATATCTCGTTGACGCGCGAGATCGTCTGGGTAATCGCCTCGATGACGCTGACGGCGCTCTGGGTCGATCCCTGCACCGCCGCGATCTGGCCGCTGATCTCGTCGGTGGCTTTCGCGGTCTGCGTCGCAAGGCTTTTCACTTCCGACGCGACGACGGCGAAACCGCGTCCCGCTTCACCGGCGCGGGCGGCCTCGATGGTGGCGTTCAGTGCCAGCAGGTTGGTCTGATCGGCAATGTTGTTGATCAGCTTGACGACGTCGCCGATCTTCTGCGCCGCAGCCGCGAGGCCGGAGACGATTTCGTTGGTCTCGTTCGCCTGCCGCACAGCCTGCTGCGAGATGTTCAGGGCTTCCGAAGCCTGACGGCTGATCTCACCGACCGATGCCGCGAGTTCTTCCGCGCCGGAGGCAACCGCCTGCATATTGGAAGAGCTTTGCGTGGAGGCGCTGACGGCCGAGTTGACGCGCTCCGACGTCGAGGTCACGGCATCCGTAATCATGTCAAGATCGCTATTGATGGTTTTCTGGACACTGGCACGGCGCATCCGGTCTTCGACCTGCGCGGTGATATCGGTCGCGAATTTCACGACCTTGATGTTCTTGCCGCTGGCATCCTGAATCGGATTGTAGAAGGCCTGAATCCAAACGGCTTTGCCGTTTTTGCCGACACGCTTGAACTCGCCCGCTTGATATTCGCCGCGACGCAGCTTGTCCCAGAATTCACGATAGGCCGCGCTATCGCGTTCGGCCGATTCCACAAACGTGCTGTGATGCTTGCCCTGGATTTCGTCCATCCGGTAGCCCAGCGTGCTGAGGAAATTTTCGTTGGCGATGATGATCGTGCCGTCGAGATTGAACTCGATCACGGCCTGCGACTTGTGGATCGCCTGGATCTGGCCTTCGTGGTCAGCAGCCTTGATCTTTGCGGCCGTGATATCGGTGGCGAACTTCACCACCTTGAAGGGCTTGCCGTTGCTGCCCATCAGCGGATTGTAGGATGCCTGTATCCAGATTTCGCGGCCACCCTTGGCGAAGCGTTTGAACTCGCGGGCCTGATATTCGCCGCGGCGAAGCGATTCCCAGAACTCTTTATACTCGGCGCTCTCGCGATAGACCGGATCCACGAACATACCGTGGTGCTTGCCCTGAATTTCTTCGAGCTGGTATCCGATTGCCGCCAAAAAGTTGTGATTCGCAGTAACAATATTCCCGTCCAGGTTGAACTCGATGATCGCCTGCGATTTGCTGAGGGCGTCCATCTTCGACTTAAGTTCTTGATTTCCATTGAAAATAGACATAGCCAAGCCCCCAGATTCGGTACACGAAAGATTTACCATAAAATTTCTTACCAACTTATGAGGGCGCGGCGGGTCGCCGCAGCATGATTTCGGGCTGGTGTTATGCAACCTTGTGATAGCGCCATCGGCAGGATGTAATCGGCTCAACCCGCCGACCTGAACAAGGCGGGCATCGGAGGATACGATGCACGGCACGATCGATCGGATGAACGACGCCCATCTGAAGGCGGCGCACGAGACGGCTTACGCCACACCGCTGGAGAAATTCGATCCCGGTCATCCGGAGCTGTTCCGGAGCGACAGCTTCTGGCCCTGGTTTGAGCGGCTGCGCCGGGAAGACCCGGTCCATTACTGCCGCGACAGCATGTTCGGGCCGTACTGGTCGATCACCAAATACAACGACATCATGAACGTCGAGACCAATCACGCGGTGTTCTCGTCGGAAGCAAGCCTCGGCGGCATCACCATTCGCGATGCGCCGAGCGATCTGCGGCGGCCGATGTTCATCGCCATGGACCAGCCCAAGCACGGCCCGCAACGCAAGACCGTGGCGCCGATGTTCACGCCGACACATCTCGATCAACTGGCAGGTGTCATCCGCGAACGCGCCGGTCAGGTGCTGGACGCGCTGCCGCGCAACGAGACCTTCGACTGGGTCGATCGCGTCTCGAT
>JAKFUP010000118.1 GCA_021732625.1 Hyphomicrobiales bacterium | reverse complement strand
CGTGTCATCGCCGCCCGTCGAGAAGATGATGTCCTTGCCGGCCGTGCCGATGAGCGTGGCGCCGCCGGGGCCGGACTGCTGGAACACGAAGTGCAGCGAATCGCTGAGGCCATGGCTGTCGGTGACGGTGAGGGTCACGATGTCGTTTAGCGGGACGCCCGGATTGTAGTCGTTCGGAGTATAGATCACTCCTTCGCCTAACTCGAAAGACAATTCCTCGTTGATGCCCTCGACCGTGTTGTCATTGATAAGTGAAGGCGAGAGCGTCCCGTTATCCGCGCTCGCGGTGAGGACCGGGAAAGATAACTCATCATGATCGGTTACCGTGAAATCGAAGACCGTCGTCACGCCATCGCCGAGCACGCTATCAAAGACGCGAATACTGTCCGCATTCAGCACCGGCGCAAGATCGACAGCGATACCTTCCTGCACATAGGCCGTCGCCAGCGTGTCGGCGCCATCGACATAAAAATACTTGTTGAAATAGACACCGTCCGTCGCGAAATCGCCGGTGTACAAGACGTGAAGATCAGCACCGGTTCCCGCAACCCACGCTCCGTTCGGATGCCCGTCGAATTGGTCATCGAAGCGAACCGTATCCTGATCGTCGCCGAGAATGCGGATCAGGCCGGTCCCTGCGGGACCGAGATGGTTCAACGTGCTTGCGCCTTCGCCGTCGATCAGGATCGAGACCGCGCCACCATCGTCGTCGCCATCGGTGTTAAGATCGAAAATCTCGAGATTGGCGCCATCCGATCCCGGAGACACGACTCCCGCGATAAAGGAACCAGAGGCGCGCAACGTATCGATGCCGGCGCCGCCATCGACAAACCACTGGTTGTCGTCATGCACGATGATCAGGTCGTTGCCGTCACCCGCATGAACGATATCGGCACCGCCATGGGTGTCGATGATATCGCCCCGATCGCCACCGAACAGTCCATCGGCATCGCCGGTACCGGTGACGAAGAGAGGATGGGACGCAATTAGATCGAGGAAATCAAGGGCATCGTCGGCATTCGGTCCAACGGCGTCATAGAACTCGGTTGCACGGATACTGAGACCGGTGATCTCGTATTTCTGCACGAAATCATTTTCTGTATCCGAGTACTCAAAGAAATGGAGGCCCGTCACGACACCGCCGGTGATAACGGTCTGGTCGTCGCCATCAACGGTGTACGTCAAGTAACGCGCATCCACATCGACTCTCAGAGCCGGGCCGGGCAGATCGAGTTGAACGGACAGATGAGTGGGACTGATATCCGGCTGCAGATCGCCATAGTTGAGCACGATCCACAGCGACGACGGATCGGCGTTGACCGGTTCATCGAGGGCGATGGAGGCAGGCGCGGAACTGATCGTACCGACAATATACGTCGCCGTTGTGGACGGACCGTCGGTGCCGCTTAGCAAAATATCTGCAGAGCCATAGCCAGAGGCCTCGAACTTCACCGTCGCGAGGCTGGCGTTGATCTCATCTTGCGTGCCCGTCAACGTAATCGCGCCAGGTGCAAACTCGATAAACGGTTCGGGCACGCCACCGGGCGCGAGCTCGATAAACAAGTCGCCAAAATCCAGATTATGGAAAGACACCTGCACTGTCACCGTGATGACCGAAGCGCCGTTTGTCGCAAATCCCCAATCATTAACCGACAGATTGGGAATCAAGGACGACACACCCGGCGGCGCGTACGTGACAGGCTCCGAACCCGGACCGGTGAAAGTCAGATCGCCGAGTTCGTAAGTGATCTTGTCGATCAGATAGCCGCCTGCGCCGTCCGTCACGCGATAATAGAACGTGTCGGTGAGTGGAGTTGTATTGCCCTCGTTGGCCTCAATCGCGGCGATTAACGCTGCCGCATCCGTATAGCCCGATGTTCCGACAGAAAGATGATAGTCACCGATGCCTGTCGCGCTGAAGTTGAAGTAGACACCTGCAACAGGAGATGTCGGCGATCCGAATGTAACGCTGTCAAGACTAATACCTGTCAAAGTGAGCCCGTCAGTTCCGGGCAGAAGCGAACTGATGCCACCCAGATCGGGATCGACTCCAATATAGCTCGCGCTGTCGAGATTAATGTTGCCGTTGTCCACCGGTTGCGACACCGCAATACTAGCGACCGAAATGCTTCCGAGATTGTTTGAGGTTTCTCCGTCGTTGAGCTGCACGTAGATCAGGCGCTCGCCATCGACTGTGCTTGTCGTACCGAAGCTCACCTGCGCGATGGCATTGGCATAGTCGGCGTGAGTGCCGGGGCCTGAGAAGGTCAGGGTCAACGGATCGTTTTCGTTGCCTGCGGTCCCTGAGATCGCCCAGCTCAACGGACCGATACTGCCGTCCGGAACGTAAAAGAAATCGCCCAATCCACCACCATTGGTCAAAACGACCGTGGCCCCGGCGATCGTTGTTCCGTCTATATCGAAAACTGATGGCTGGAGCGCGATCGGAAGCGTATTGCCGTCTGCCACAAGACTTGACGCGTAGCCGAAACCCATCTCCGACGAGTCTAAATCGATGCTTGGCGCGTCGTTGGTACCGGTGAGATTGATTCCGAAATTCATGTCGGTGGTGTCGATGCTATCGGACACCGTCACCGTGATCGACGACATGACATCCGATGTGATGCCTTCGATGCCGGCATCGTTGGTCTGGAAAAGCCACTGGCCGGTCGCGTTATTCACAAACAGCGTACCATACGGCGTCGTCTTCGAAACGTTGTATGTAATTTCGCCGACCAGCGTATCGGCCACCACGCCGTCGCTGATGCCCCATGTCAATGGGCCGCCATCGGGATCGGTTGCGAAGAAAGTACCACCCGCATTGTTGAACGTATCGTCGGCCGCCGTATCCGTATAATTGATGCTTGGCGAACCGACCATCGGAACGTCGTTGATGCCATTGACGGTTACGACGATCTGCTGGGTCACCATCGCATTCTGATCGTCCGTCACCGTAACAAGGAACGTCTCAGTGTGACTTTCGCCCTGCGCGAGGCTCTGGTGGTTCGCGTTGTCCAGCGTGTAAGCCCAGATGCCCGTAGCGGAATCGATCACGAACGAACCGTAATCGCCCGTCGCGTTGCCGCTGTAGGTTGCCGTTGCGTTATGATCGACGTCGCTGGACGTCACCTGCCCGGTCGCCGTGAGCTGAATATCCTCTGTGACAGCGCCGGACTGCGCATCGCTTGTGATCACCGGCGCGTCGTTGGTGCCGGTGATGGTGATGGTGATGATCTGTGGCTCGGAGGTGTCGCTGGCGGCAACGCCGCTGTCGTCCTGAACGACGATTTCATAGGTCGCCGTCACCGTCTCGCCATCGGCAAGGTATTGAACCAGCGCGTTGTCCAGAGCGAACGCCCAGTTCACGGTCCCGGTGTTGGATGCAAACGACGTATCAGGCAGCGTCAGCGCGGCCTGCAAGGCGTCATAAAGCGCCGCTGGAATCGTAGCGCCCGATGTGGTCGCGTTGCCGACAAAGGCCACGCTCGCCGTCTCATGATCGGTGACATCGACATCGGCGAACGTGACCGATCCGGTATCCTTCAGCAGGTTGCCCGCCTGAACAGCGTCGTCTTCCCCGACCGCTCCGTCGATAACGACCGCAGTCAGCACCGGCGTATCGTTAGTGCCGGTGATGGTGATGGTCACGTCTTGCGTCGTGGTGCCGGTGTGGCCGTCATCGATCGTGACGGTGTAGACCTGCGTGATGGTCTGGCCCTCGGCCAGCGATTGCAGCACCGGGTCATTGTCAGCAAGCGTGAAGCTCCACCCAATCGTCGCGGTGTTGATGGGATCGGCCGTCTCCACCACCCTGCCGGTGAGCGCATCCACCGTCTCAGCCGTCAGCGCAAAGGTGCCGATCTGGCTTAGCGGCGCAGATTCCGAATACCCCGGCAGGTTCTCAATCGCATCCGACGACGTCAGCACGAACGTCGCCGTGTGCGTATCGATCAGGTCGAGGTCCTGGAACGTGATCGAACCCGACGCCGTCAGGTCCGTTGGCGCAACCGCATCTTCCGTCACCGCGCCAGACGTACTCGCAGCCGTCGTCGCTGCGGTGATCACCGGCGCGTCGTTGGTGCCGGTCACTATAACAACGATATCCTGGGTAGCGACCCCATCACCATGCCCGTCGTCGATCGTGATCCCGTAGGTCAGCGTGATGGTCTGACCCGCGGCGAGCCACTGGGCCACCGCGTTGTCGAGCGTGTAGGTCCAGCCGACCGTGCCGGTATTGATATCGTCGGTGTTATCCTCAGTCGGCGTGAGCTCGAACGAATGCAACAACGACGTCGCAGGCGTGAACCCAGGTATCGGCGCGCTGATGACACTATCGACCAGACTCCAGGAAAACTCATGGTCATCGGAGAGATCGACGTCGCGGAAATTGATAATTCCAGATGCTGCCACAGCGCCCACGTCTTCGGTGAGGTTACCCGAAGTTGAGGTCGCGCCGGTAATCGTCGGGATGTCGTTGGTACCAGTGATCGTCACCGTCAGCGTCGAGGTGTTGGTGTCACCTCCTAAATCGGTCACCTTGATCGAATAGACCAGACTGACCTGTTCGCCGACGGCAAGATAATCGAACACACTTGCCGCCGCGGAGAATTTTTCGGAGATCACGCCCAGCGTGGTTCCAACAGCCTTGGTGATGCCGGTGAACTGCAGCATGTTCAGCAGGGCGGCATTGTTGGGCAGACCAATCGTCCGGCCCATGGCAACAACGCCGGTGGTCGCGACGGTGTAGCCGGAGGCCACATCGCTGAAATCGGCGTCGTTGAAACGCAGCTCGCCATCTTTATAAAACAGAGTGACGGCGTCCGCGCCCAAAGGTTCGTCTACATCAACGCCAAAATTGCTGGCGGTGTAAATCGGCGCGTCTTTAAGACCATCGACAGTAAACGAAATCGTTTGCGTCTGAATAAATGGCCCGCTCTGGGTCTGGAATATAATTTGATAGGTTGCGGTTTCGCCGAGCGCGAGGAATCGAAAATCCTCGGGATTGTAAGTGACTGTTCCAGTCCCGGCATCGAGATGAACCAGCGCCGTGAGGGCGAAGCCGTTTGGAACTGGAGCCGTGGTTTGCGAGCCGCTGATCCGGCCGGAATTTGCGATGTAAGGAATAATCAAAGGGTCAGGCGCGACCTGGCCGCCGATGGTGAAGCTGGTCGATTGTCCGTCAGGCGCCTGAAAGTCGGCGACCGGCGTAATGATCACCGGCGGCGAGAGAACCGTCGCACCGACCGTCGTCGATGACGGCCCGTTGCCCGTCGGCACGACGACCGGAACGCCATTGACTGTTGTCGTTCCTTGCCCGCCCGCCCGCGCAAGCTCGGATCGCGGGTCCAAAGAACCGGAGCCATTGTTGCCCTGCCTTCCAGGATTGGCGTTATTCGGATCCTGTTTGATGTCCGGGAAAAACGCCTGGAAAACCTGCTGAATGATAAGCAGGTCCGCGACCTTCTCGGTCTGCGTCTTCGTCGTCGAATCCGTGATGGGAACGCCCGCCTGGTCCCTGATGGTAGTCACATCGCCGACGCGCGAAACCGATCCGATCGGATTGCCGTTCTTGTCGAAAATGACGAACGATCCGACCGCGCCGTTTGGATCGCGCTCGACCGAAAGCTTGACGGTACCATCTTCCGAACTGATCTTGACCAGCACCGTGGTGCCGCGAATGCCCATGGTGGCAACCGGCGTATCGACACGCATGTTGCCGTTCTTCGCGGTTTGCCCCGCCACGAACGTGATGGTGCCTTGCACGAGGCTGAGCAGCGATGAGTTCGACGATCCGTTGGGATCGTACACCATCTCGTTGAGCACCATGCGGGCGCTCGACGAGAGGCTGAAGACCGTGCCGTCAATAAAGATCACACCAAGCGAAGATCCGGCGCCTGATTCGAGGACGTCGCTCTTGTAAACCTTGTCGCCGACATTCAGCTGCACCGAGACGCCGTTGCGGATTGCAGTCGCCGTGCCGGTCAGTTTCTGGACCGTGCCGATTTCTTTCGGAGGATCGGCCTGCCCCCCCGCTTGCGCGTAGGCGACATACCCGGTGAACGCATCGACGATCTTGCCCGACAAGGTCGCGCCGTCGCGTGTGGAGAGCGTCGCGCGCGTATCGCTCTTGAAATAATCGGGAACGATAATCTTGTTCTCGTCGTTGCTGATGACGAGGTTCAAGCCGTCGCGTTTGTACTGGCCGGCGAACAACAGATGGGCGTCATCGATGATGACGGATCCGTGAGTGGTTTGTTGTGCGGCTCCCAAAGCCGTGAAGTCGAAGCCGCCCTTTTGTGAGAGCGAGCTTGACGAAATTTCTTGGAAGGAAGCGCTGCCGAACTTGTCGGAGTAATTCACGCCAACACCCTGCCTGTAATGAATAAATTCTTAAAAGTGAACGGTATGGGATTAATCTATCATTAGTCTTGCCGAATTCGGAAGCAAATTGCTCGGCAATGCCATGAATTCAGCTGAATAAACACAAACTTAGATCAAAATAGTACACATCAAAAATGATGCAGCAGGCAATATCCTCAAGATGATCTGAAGAAAATCCCGGTCAAATCATATGCATGCTGGCCAAAACATGAATGATCACTGCTTTCAGCATCATCAGCATTAAATATTATCGATCAATTAACCAATATATACTTGTATTCTGAGCTGCGCGAGGCGCTGAAAATGCGCCCTAGGCAGCAGTTATAGTCTTCAATACCCGTCCGAACCGGACGAAACCCCGATATTAGCCGTAATGCAATATTCAGCGTGATTCCTCACGCCGGATTCAACATCTCGGCCAAAATTGCGGCCAAACCCGGGCCGCCTTAAATGGACGGATAGTCCCCTCCCTTAGCCTGATGACGCAAACGATCCGGTCACGAGTGTGCACAAGCGCACCGATGCCCGGACATGGGGCGTCAGATGTCTGTGTTTTTGTCCGCACGAGAAGCCGTGCGCGCTGTTGTTTTGACGGTCGCTTTGGCGATCTGGGCTGTACCCGGGTACGCCGGTACGCCGCAAAATGATCAACCCCTTCAAAAGCCGGCTGCCGCTGCCGAACCCTTCGCAATGACGGCGTCTGTGATTTCAAACGGCGGGCTGCTCGGCAAATGGGAAAGCGTTTCGCGCGCGATCGAAGCAGACATCGAAACCATTCGCCGTTGCAGGAGCGACCGTGCGAATTGCACATCACCCGCGGCTCTTCGCCTGATCGCGATCATTGACAGCGCGCGCGACCGCGATGGCCTCGCCAAGCTCGGCGAGGTCAATCGCGCGATCAATCTTGCGATCCGCCCGATGAGCGACGAAGCCCAGCACGGGCTGCCCGACTTCTGGAGTTCGCCGCTCGCGACACTGACATCGGGGGTTGGCGACTGCGAAGACTACGCCATCGCAAAATACGTCGCGTTGCAAGAAGCTGGCGTTTCGCAGGCAGATCTGAGACTCGTGATCGTTCACGATCGCGCGTTCGGCGAAGACCATGCGGTGCTCGCGGTTCGTTTCGAAGACCGCTGGCGCATGCTCGACAATCGACGCATGATCATGGCGGAAGACAACCAGATGCGCCACTTGCAGCCGCTGTTCACGATCGATCGCGAGGGCGTGCGCCGTTTTGAAGATCCGAACATGATGATCGCCGTCGCCAGTTCAGAGCAGCCGATGCAGGCGCCGACCGCATCGTCAACGAACGTGGAGCCAGTCACCGCAGAGCCCACGGAAATCGCATCTGCTGAGATCACCGTGGCTGCGCAGCAGCCGCTGGCGAGCGACGGCTTCGCATTCATGATGTTCTGAGACGGCGGGAGACGCATCAAACTGGCAAAACTAAATAAGTCAGATTTGCCAATCTTTCATCGAACTAGGACCAACAGTGACGTAGCTTTTGCAGGCAAAAGCGAGTCACCGATGCCGCAAGTCACGTTGCCCCTAACCTTCTCCGCACCCTACGCGCCTGACGATCGCGCGCTTGCCGACGCGTTGCTGCGCGACGCCAGGCTGTCCTCAGAAAAAGAGGCCGCGATCGACGCCACGGCGACTCGGCTGGTCGATGCGATTCGCTCGGAGCATCGCGGCTTCGGCGGCGTCGAGGACATGCTGCGCGAGTTCTCGCTGTCGACGCGCGAGGGCCTCGCGCTGATGGTGCTCGCCGAAGCGCTGCTGCGCGTGCCGGATTCATATACCGCGGATCGATTCATCGAAGACAAACTCGGCCAGGGCGATTTCGCCCATCACGATCCGCACTCCGATACATTTCTGGTCAACGCATCGGCGTGGGCGCTCGGCCTGTCCGCGCGCGTGATTCAACCGGGCGAAACGCCGCAGGGACTGATCGGCAAGCTCGCCAAGCGCATCGGTCTACCGGCGATCCGAGCCGCCACGCGGCAGGCAATGCGGCTGATGGGCAGCCACTTCGTGCTCGGCGAAACTATCGAGGCGGCGCTGCGCCGCGCGGCCGATCATCGCGCGGACGTAGGCGGAGCTGCGTCACGCTATTCGTTCGACATGCTCGGCGAGGGCGCGCGCACGGCCGCGGACGCCAAACGCTACCTCGCATCGTATGCCGCTGCGATCGAAGCGATCGGCCGCGACGCCGGCAATCGCCCACTGCCGGATCGGCCCGGCATTTCCATCAAGCTGTCGGCGCTGCATCCGCGTTTCGAGGCGCTGAACCGCACGCGCGCCGTCGCCGAGATCGTGCCGCTGCTGATCGGACTCGCGCAGCGCGCAAAGAGTTACAATCTGAATTTCACCATCGATGCGGAGGAGGCCGACCGGCTCGAACTGTCGCTTGAGGTGATCGCAGCGGTCGCTGCGGATGAACAACTCGCGGGCTGGGACGGTTTCGGGCTGGCGATACAGGCTTACCAAAAACGCGCGGGCGCCGTGATCGACTTCATCGCGACGCTGGCCGAGCGCCTTGACCGCCGCATGATGGTGCGACTCGTGAAGGGCGCCTATTGGGACACCGAGATCAAGCGCGCGCAGGAGCGCGGTCTCGACGGCTATCCGGTGTTCACCCGCAAGGCGATGACCGATCTCAATTACATCGCGTGCGCGAAGCAACTGCTGGCATTTCGGCCGCGTATCTTTCCACAATTCGCAACCCACAACGCGCTGACCGTCGCCACGATCCTGCAACTCGCGGGCGGCGAGGACGGCTACGAATTCCAGCGCCTGCACGGCATGGGTGACGCACTTTACGACCAACTCGCAAAAGACCTGCCGCATCTGGCGTGCCGGACCTACGCGCCGGTCGGACATCATCGCGACCTGCTGGCTTATCTTGTGCGGCGATTGCTGGAAAACGGCGCCAATACGTCATTTGTTGCGCTGGCCTCGGATGACTCGATTCCAGCCGCTGAGCTGCTGCGGCGGCCGGCGGACATCATCGGTATGGCAGAGAATGCGGCCAATCCGAAGCTGCCGCTGCCGCCCGATCTATTTCAAACGCGACGCAAGAATTCGCTCGGCGTCGAATTCGGCGACAGCGCGGCGCTACATGCGCTGCTGCAAGAGATCGCGGATCAGCCTCGCACAACGCCTCAACGGATTAGGAACGCAACCGCGGACGGCGCGCACCGCGCGATTGATGACACAACCAAAGGGTTCGTGGCGTGGAGCCTCATGCCGGCTGAACATCGCGCGGCCTGTCTGGATCGCACAGCCGATCTCTTTGAGCAGCATCGTGCGCAGTTACTCGCATTGCTGCAAACCGAAGCCGGCAAGGCCATCGACGATGCAATCTCCGAATTGCGCGAGGCGGTTGATTTCTGCCGTTACTACGCAGCGGAAGGGCGCACGCTCTTTAACGAGCAGGCGATGCCTGGCCCGACCGGTGAGAGCAACACGTTACGACTGCGCGGGCGCGGCGTGATCGTTGCCATTTCGCCGTGGAATTTTCCGCTGGCGATTTTCACCGGGCAAGTCGTGGCTGCGCTGATGGCAGGCAATGCCGTTGCCGCCAAGCCCGCCGAGCAAACGCCGCTGATCGCCATCGAGGCCGTTCGTCTGATGCATCAGGCCGGCATTCCGGCGAACGCACTGCAGCTTGTGTTGGGTGACGGCAAAGCCGGGGCAGAGCTTGTTGCGCATCTTAACGTCGCCGGCGTGGTGTTCACCGGCTCCACCGAAGTCGCGCGCGCGATCAATCGCTCGCTCGCCGCGAAAGATGGACCGATCGTGCCGCTGATCGCTGAGACAGGCGGCATCAATACGATGATCGTGGATGCGACCGCGCTGCCCGAGCAAGTCGCCGACGATGTGGTGATGTCGGCATTTCGTTCGGCCGGTCAGCGCTGTTCGGCTTTGCGGCTGCTGTTCGTGCAGGATGACGTCGCCGACAAGATGATCGAGATGATCGCGGGCGCCGCGCGCGAGCTGCGCATCGGCGATCCGCGCGATCCGGCCACGCAAGTCGGCCCGGTGATCGATGCAGAGGCAAAGCAAAAGCTCGACGCGCATATCGCACGGATGAAAACGCAAGCGCGCGTCCACTTCGCGGGCAATGCACCCGCCGAGGGCAATTTCGTCGCGCCGCATATTTTCGAACTAAAGAGCGCTGACGAACTGACCGAAGAAGTCTTCGGCCCAATCCTGCATGTCGTGCGATATCGCGCGATGGAGTTCGAGCAGGTGCTGCAATGGATCGAACGCAGCGGCTATGGCCTGACGCTCGGCATCCAT
>JAKFUP010000101.1 GCA_021732625.1 Hyphomicrobiales bacterium | reverse complement strand
AGCGATCCGGCGCTCGGTGATCTGATCGACCGCATTCGCAAGGTTGAATGACGTGATCGAAAGCGCACCCGGCCCACAGGCAACGCCAACGGACGCCGATCAGAACGGCAGCTTGCGTCAGCGTATTATCCGCCTGGTCCGCGCGGTACCGATCCGTTGGCGCATCCTGTCCATCGCGGCGATGAACTCTGCGGTCGTCATCGCACTGGCTGCGATCATTCTGAGCGGCGCCAAGGTGCTCGATTCCGCGTGGGACGACGTGCGTCAGGTCCGCGACTCCGATCGCGTGCTGGCCTTGCTGGAAAGCGAAACCAGCCGCTTGCACAACCTGATCCACCGTTACATCAACCAGCCCAGCCCCGAACTATTCGCCGAAATCCTTCTTCTGCGCGAAGCCGTGCTCGGCACGCTCGCCAACCGCGCAGCGACCGACCCTGTGCTTTCTGGCTCGGTCGCCGAGCTCGAAAAAGTCACCGAGCGCTTTCTGGAAGGCTTTGGCGAATTGCGCACGGTGCAGGCGGCCATCGCGCGCACCTACGAAGAGCAGGTGCTATCGCCGGCGCGCGACATGGCCG
Source organism: Hyphomicrobiales bacterium (assembly GCA_021732625.1). GTDB lineage: Bacteria > Pseudomonadota > Alphaproteobacteria > Rhizobiales > Xanthobacteraceae > SG-bin9. The sequence goes on along the minus strand of JAKFUP010000101.1, from coordinate 10,132 downwards.
GGCTTTATTCAATCATTGAGGGCGCCAGCGGCCGCCGCGAGGCGCTGATCTGGCCGGCGCTCGGCAAGTCGCGCGAGGCGTTCACAGCGATGCTGGTCGCGGCAAATGCATATTACCTGTCGCTGGCGACGGCATCGGCGGACGAAGCGAAACGCAACACCGACACCATCGAGCGCACCATTCCGGTGATGAGCGACCTTGCCGAAAACGATCTGCAGCGGGAGGCGCTGGCCCGGCTGCGAGACCGCGTCACGTCTTTGCGCGCCGGCCTCGCCAAGCTTGCTGAACAGTTTGCGTCCAGGACCGATCTGCTTCGCAACTCGATCGACGCCAGCCAGGCAGCAACCATCGGGGCGATCGATCAGCTGTCCACACAGATGCGCCAGCGCGAACAGACCGCGCAGACGGTGTTCGACCGCACACTCAAGAACATCTCGAGTCGCATGCTCTGGATTTCGGGATTTTTCCTCGCGCTCATCATTAGTGCCAGCGGCCTGATTGCGCTCAGCATCCGATTGCCGCTGCAACAACTGATGCGCGCGATGCGCGCCATCACACAGGGCGACTACGACCGCAGGCCGCTTGGCACCAGCGCCAAGGACGAGGTGGGCGCCATGGCTCGCGCAGTCGAAATTTTCCGCGAGAACGCCGTTGCGAAGCGGACTGCGGAAATCGACTTGCGCGCCGCCAAGGATAACGCGGAGCGAGCGCTCGCCGAGCTGAGCACCACGCAACAGAACCTGATCGACGCCGAGCGTCTCGCAGCACTTGGTGGACTGGTTGCCGGCGTCGCCCACGAAGTTAATAACCCGATCGGTATCAGCCTCACGGTGGCATCGAGCTTCGCCCGCCGCAGCGATATGTTCGAGGCCGACCTGAAATCCAACACCCCGCTGCGCCGCTCGCAGCTCGAGGAGTTCGTCCAGATCTGCCGCGACGCTGCTCAGCAACTGGTCGCGAACCTGCATCGCGCCGCCGATCTGATCCAGTCCTTCAAGCAGGTGGCGGTCGATCGATCGCACGCCGAGCGTCGCGAGTTCAGCCTGCGCGAAGCCACCGACCAGATCGTCGCCAGCGTCCGCCCGGTGCTGCGCAAGACGTCAGTCAACGTCGAGGTCGATGTTCCCGAAGGGCTGATCATCGACAGTTACCCCGGCGCCTACGGGCAAATCCTGACCAACCTGATCCTGAACGCCTCCAACCATGCCTTCCCGGAGGGACGATCGGGAACAGTGAAGATCGTGGCGCGGCCGCGCGGCGGAGGCGACGAGGTCGAGATCCTGTTCTCCGACGACGGGGCGGGCATGACGCCTGACATTCAGCGCAAGGCGTTTGACCCGTTCTTTACCACCCGCCGCAATATGGGCGGCACCGGGCTCGGTCTGCACATCGTTTACAGCCTTGTTACGCAGCAATTAGGCGGGCGATTGGTGTTGGAGTCGAAGCCGGGACAGGGTACGACATTCCGCATCGTCATGCCGCGAACTGCTCGCATCGCAGTTGGGCCCACCATCATCGAAAGTTCCGGAACCACGCAATGGCCGACCAGGAAGATATCCTCCACCTGATCGACGATACCGGCCCGGAAGCGCAGGCCGGATCGTCGCGCAAATGGAAAGTCGCGGTCATCGATGACGATCACGCCGTGCATGAAGGTACGCGTTTTGCGCTCAGCGACTACAACCTGAACGGCCAGACCCTCGAAATCCTCTCGGCCTATTCCGCCGCCGAGGGCCGCGAGCTGATGCGCGATCATCCCGACATCGCGGCCGTGCTGCTCGACGTCATCATGGAAACCGATTCCGCCGGTCTCGATCTCGTCGAATACATCCGCAACGAGCTCAAAAACGAAACCGTGCGCATCATCCTGCGCACCGGTCAGCCCGGACAGGCGCCCGAACGCCGTGTCATCGTCGATTACGACATCAACGACTACAAGGCGAAGACCGAACTCACCGCCGACAAGCTGTTCACGTCGCTGACCGCGTCGCTGCGCAGCTACCAGCAGCTCGAGCGCATGGTGCAGACGCGCCGCGGCCTCGAAATCATCATCGATGCGGCATCCACGCTGTACGACTTCAAATCGATGCAGCGGCTCGCCGAAGGCGTACTGACGCAGATCGCCTCGCTGCTCAATGTCGATTGCGCGGGCATTCTCGTGCTGCGCGACGGCGGCGATGTCGGCGACCGGTTTTCCGTGCTGGCAGGCTCGGGCTGCTACAGCCGCTTCATCGGCAGCGCCGGACCCGACTCGCTCGACCACGATCTCTGCGCCATGGTCAAAGCCGCGTTCCAGCGCCGCAAGCATGACTTCCACGATCAGCGTTCGGCACTCTATATCCGCACCGGCAGCGGCCGCGAAGTGGTGGTGCTGCTCGAAGCTCCGCGCGAGTTGTCGGACACCGACAAGTCGCTGGTCGAGATTTTCGGCAGCCGGCTGTCGATCGCCTTCGACAACGTTATTCTCTATCAGCAGCTTCACGAAGCCAACACCCAGCTCGAGGATCGCGTGCTGGAACGGACCCGCGCCCTCACCTCGGCAAATCGCAGGCTGTCGGCGCAATGGCTGCGGCTGCAGCGCGCCAACGCCTTCAAGAACGAAGTGCTGGGCACTGTCGCGCACGACTTGAAGAATCCGCTCGGCGTCATTCTCGGCCGCACCGAAATGCTCAACGAGCTGATCGGGGCCGCGTCGCCAAAGGAAAACGTGCTGGGTCAGGTCACCCATATTCGCGACGCAGCCGGGCGGTTGACCTCGATGGTCGATCACCTGATTTCGGACGCGATGGCCGATGCTTTCGACATCACCATCCGCCGCGAGCAGGTCGACGTGGCGGGGCTGGTGACCGACGTGGTCGAGGGCAATCAGCCGTCTGCCATCAACAAGCAGCAGGCGATGACGATATCGGCGCCGGACAAGCTCGTGACCATGTGCGACTCCGACCGCATGCGCGAGGCGATCGATAACCTGATCAGCAACGCAATCAAGTACAGTCCGGTCGGCGGCAAGATTGCCGTGGCCATTTCGCAGGAAGACGGCCACGCGCTGATCCGCGTCACCGACGAAGGTGCTGGCCTGTCGCCGGAAGATCTCGGGCGGTTGTTTGGCCGCTTTCAGCGTCTGTCGGCCAAACCCACAGGCGGAGAAAGCTCGACCGGTCTCGGCCTGTCGATCGTCAAGCGGATCATTGATATGCATGGCGGCCAGGTGACCGCCGAGAGTTTAGGGCCGGGCAGCGGCTCATCCTTCATGATAGCTCTGCCCATAGCGACGGCGTGACATGACCCAGAGCCAGCAGCATATCTTTGTCGTCGACGATGAAGCCCCGGCCCGCGAGATGGTCGGCGACTATCTCAAGATGCACGGCTTCAACGTCACGCTGTGCGACGGCGGCAAGAGCCTGCGCAGTTCGATCGAGACTGCGACACCGGACCTCGTGGTGCTCGACCTCAACATGCCCGAGGAAGACGGTCTCTCGATCATCCGCGATCTCAAGAGCAAGACCAACGTGCCGGTGATCATGCTCACCGCCACTGCGAGCCCGATCGACCGCGTCGTCGGCCTCGAACTTGGCGCCGACGATTATATCGCCAAGCCTTGCGAGTTACGCGAACTGATGGCGCGCATCCGCTCGGTCCTACGCCGCTCTGCACCGGCGCAGGCGGCCGCGGCAACCGGCAATGCAGCCAAGGCTGACGCCGACAAGGAGCTGGTGCGGTTCGGCACCAAGTGGCTGGACCTCAACGCGCAGGCGTTGCGCGACGACGAAGGCAACGAGCATCCGCTGACTGCGTCCGAGTTTGGATTGCTGAAGGTGTTCGCGGCAAATCCAAAACGTGTGCTGTCGCGCGAGCGGCTGTTGGAGCTTGCCAATGCCCGCGACGCCGAGGCGTTCGATCGCGCGGTCGATCTGCGCATCATGCGAATCCGGCGCAAGATCGAGCCCGACCCTTCAAAGCCCACGGTGATCCGAACGGTGCGCGGCGGCGGCTATCTTTTTTCGCCTTCCGGCGAAAAGGCCTGAGAGCCGTTAGGGCTCACTTCCCATCTGAAATCATTATACTTTTTGGCCCATTGTTTCGTCGCGAACAGCGCGACGAAACAATTCATCGGTGCCACGAAACCATTTTCCGCTTTTTGCGACGACATCCTGAAACCGACCGCATCTATCACTTCCATCCAACAACGCGCCTAACGGCGTATCGGGAGAAGTGAGATGCAGACCAATTTCGCCATGACCAGCGCCGCCCACGGTGTTTTCGCCGCGCAGGCCGTCTCGGATGAAATGCTGCTCCAGAGCATCGCGGACGGCGAGAAGCCTGCCATGCATGTCTTCTATGCCCGTCACAATGTGCGCGTTTACCGTTTCATCCTTCGCACCGTGCGCGATCAATCGATCGCCGAAGATCTGGCCAGCCAGGTGTTCCTCGACGTGTGGCGCACCGCCGGCCAGTTCGAAGGCCGCTCGCAGGTATCTACCTGGTTGCTTTCGATCGCACGTTTCAAGGCGCTCTCGGCGCTGCGCCAGCGCCGTTTCGAGAACATCGATCAGGACGAGGTGATGGAAATCGCCGATCAGTCCGACGATCCGGAAGCCATGCTTGATCGCAACAAGACCGGCGCGCTGCTGCGCACCTGTATCGCCCGGCTGTCACCGGCTCACCGCGAGATCATCGATCTGGTTTATTACCACGAGAAGTCGGTCGAAGAAGCCGGCGAAATCATCGGCATCCCGCAGGCGACCGTGAAGACCCGCATGTTCTACGCCCGCAAGCAGCTCGCCGACATGCTCAGGGGCGCTGGCCTCGAGCGGATTGCTGCCTGAACGATTCCTTAAGCCAAGCGACGAAACCAGACACCTCCATGCTCTGAATAACGGCCCCGATCGATGCCCACGATCGGGGCCTCGTCATGTCTGGGGTGGTGCCTTTCCTGTAACGCCCTGCCTCACAAACACGTGACGCTTTTACCGTAACAGCCGGACCCGGCATCCGAAGACTCAACCAGACGCCCAAAGCCGCAATTCTGCGGCGCTTTTGCTTGGGCCGGGACAAGGTCTCGATGCTGAACGTGTTCTTCGCCCTGCTGGCCGGCGTGGTGACCATCGCAGCGCCCTGCACGCTGCCGGTGTTGCCGATTCTGCTCGGGGCATCGCTCGGCCGCGCCGGAACGATGCGCCCGGTCTTCATCGCGCTTGGCTTCGTGATGTCGTTCACAGCGGTCGCGCTGTTGCTGAGCGCCCTCACCCGCATCTTCGATTTCGATCCGAATGTGCTGCGCGACGGCGCAATCGTGCTGCTGATCGTTTTCGGTGCGCTGCTGATTTTTCCGCAAACATTTGAACGCCTGACCGCCCCGCTTCAGGGCGTCATCGGCAACACAGGACATCTCAACCGCGACGGCAATGTCGGCGGCTTCGTGCTCGGCACGACGCTGGGTCTGGTCTGGACACCCTGCGCCGGCCCGGTGCTGGGATCGATCCTCACCGTGGTTGCGACATCGCCGGACAAGACGTTCGCGAGCTTCCTGCTGTTTGTTTATGCGCTCGGCGCTGCGATCCCGATGTTGCTGATCGCCTACGGCGGACAGGCGGTGACATCGCGCGTGCGCAGCGTGGCGCGGATCGCGCCGCGTCTTCAGCAAGGCTTCGGCGTCGCCGTGATCGCGTTCGCGGTCGCGATGTTCTTCCAGTACGACACGCTCGCCGTGGCGTGGCTCACCCAATTCTATCCCGCCGGCCAAACCGGCCTTTGATCGCAAGGAGCAAGGAAATCGCCATGACACGAACCAAAATCGGAATCGCTGCCCTCGCCGCCGTCTGCGCAGCAAGCTGGGCGCTGGCCGGCGTGGCGGGCAACTCGCTCACCTCGCCGATCAGATTTGCCGAGGCGCGCGGCACCGCGCCCGAATTCACAGGTCTCGGCCAATGGTTCAATTCCGAGCCGCTGACCATGAGCAAGCTGCGCGGCAAGGTGGTGATGGTCGATTTCTGGACCTACGGCTGCTACAACTGTGTCAATACACTGCCGCATGTCACCGCGCTTTATGCCAAGTATAAAGACAAGGGCCTCGTGATCGTCGGCGTCCACACGCCGGAGTTTCCTTTCGAACGCTCGCCAAGCAACGTGCAGACCGCGCTGAAGCGTCACGGCATCACCTATCCGGTGGTGCAGGACAACGAGTCCGCCACCTGGAACGCCTACCGCAACAGATACTGGCCGGCACAGTACATCGTCGATCAGAAGGGCCAGATCATCTACACCCACGCCGGCGAAGGCGCCTATGAGGAGATGGACCGGCTGATTGGCAAGCTGCTCAACGCAACGAGCTGAGGGCATTCCGTCCCCAGTCGCCGCCGGCATCACGCTGCTGCGGTTTGAACGCCTCGCGCAACATGCTATGATCTGCTCCGAGTGGGTGCGATCTGCCGGATTGCGCCCCTAGCCTGGCGCATCTGGCCGCATTGAATGACTGCGCGGACTGTGGTCGCCGGAGGAAAGGCGGTCGCATGTTCGAGGGTTTCGACGCTGTCGTTCTCGCCCGCATCCAGTTCGCATTCACGATGTCGTTTCATATCGTGTTCCCGGCTTTCTCCATCGGACTTGCCAGCTATCTCGCGGTGCTGGAGGGCCTGTGGCTGTGGACCGGACGCGAGGTCTTCATCAATCTGTTCAATTACTGGCTGAAGATCTTCGCCATCGCCTTCGGCATGGGCGTCGTTTCCGGGATCGTGATGTCCTACCAGTTCGGCACCAACTGGGCGGCGTTCTCGGACAAAACCGGCCCCGTGCTCGGCCCGTTGATGGCCTACGAAGTGCTGACCGCTTTCTTCCTCGAGGCGGGATTTCTCGGCGTCATGCTGTTTGGCTTGAAGCGCGTCGGCCCTAAACTACATTTCCTCGCGACCATGATGGTCGCGACCGGCACGCTGATTTCGGCGTTCTGGATTCTGTCGGCCAACTCGTGGATGCAAACGCCGGCCGGTTACGCCATGAACGCCGCCGGGCAGTTCATCGCCGCCGACTGGTTCAAGCTGATCTTCAATCCGTCGTTCCCGTATCGCCTCGTGCATATGGTGCTGGCGGCGTATCTGACGACAGCCTTCGTCGTCGGAGCCGTCGGTGCATGGCATCTGCTGAGCGACAACGCACGCGAAGGATCGCGCGTGATGTTCTCGATGGCGATGTGGATGGCAGCTTTGGTTGCCCCGATCCAGATTTTCGCCGGCGACCAGCATGGCCTCAATACGCTGGAGCATCAGCCGGCCAAGGTGATGGCGATGGAGGGACACTTCAAAAGCCATCCCAACGGCGCGCCGCTGATCCTGTTCGGCTTCCCAAGCATGAAGGATGCCGAAGTCAAATATTCGATCGAGATTCCCAAAGCCTCGTCGCTGATCCTTAAACACGATCTCAACGCGCCGCTCGCGGGCCTCGACACCGTACCGCGCGAGAACTGGCCGCCGGTCCCGATCGTGTTCTGGTCGTTTCGCATCATGGTCGGAATCGGTTTCGCGATGCTCGGGCTTGGCGCTCTCAGCTTGCTGATGCGTTGGCGCGGAAAGCTTTATGACTCGACGCTACTGCACCGGCTTGCGGTGATGATGGGACCGGCTGGCTTCGTCGCGGTGCTGGCCGGCTGGATCACGACCGAAACCGGACGTCAGCCGTTTACCGTCTACGGGCTGATGCGCACCGCGGAGTCAGCATCGCCCCTCGCCGCACCTGCTGTTGCGACGTCACTGATCGCCTTCATCATCGTCTACTTCATCGTATTCACCGCCGGCGTGATCTACATGCTGCGGCTGATGGCTGAACCGCCGCATCAGGGCGAAGAAGGCCCACGCGGCGATGAGCCGAGCCGCGCGGCAGGGATGGGTATGGCGATGGCTACCGACGCAGGCAAAGGGTGAGTGCGATGAACATCGTCATCGACCTGCCGACGATTTTTGCCTTCATCATCGCGTTCGCGGTGTTTGTCTACATCGTCATGGACGGCTTCGATCTCGGCCTCGGCATGCTGTTTCCGTTTTTCCCGGAAAAGAAAGACCGCGACGTCATCATGAATACGGTGGCGCCGGTCTGGGACGGCAACGAGACCTGGCTGGTTCTCGGCGGCGGCGCGCTCTACGCGGCTTTTCCGCTGGCCTATGCGATCCTGATGCCGGCGATCTACACGCCGATCATTGCGATGCTGATCGGGCTGGTGTTTCGCGGCATCGCGTTTGAGTTCCGCTGGCGCAGCACGCGCGAACGCAATCAGTGGGATGTCTCGTTTGCCGCGGGATCACTGATCGCAGCGCTGGCACAAGGCATCGCGCTCGGCGCGATCCTGCAAGGCGTCACCGTCACTGGCCGCACCTATGGCGGCGGCTGGTGGGACTGGCTGACGCCATTCAGCATTCTCACCGGATTGTCCGTCGTCGCCGGCTACATGCTGCTCGGCGCGACCTGGCTCATCATGAAGACCGAAGGCGACCTGCGCGAGCGCGCCTACATGCTGGCGTGGCCGCTGCTGGTCGCAACATTGGGCGCGATCCTTGCCGTCAGTCTCGCGACACCGTTTCTCGATGCGGAGTATGCGAGGCGCTGGTTTGCGTGGCCGAATATCATTCTCACCGCACCGGTTCCAATCGCCGTCGCAGGCGTCACGTTTTTGCTCTTGCGCAGCATCGCCAAGCGGCAGGACTACTATCCGTTTCCCCTGACGCTGGTGTTATTCGCAACGTCTTTCGGCGGCCTCGGAGTCAGCATCTTTCCTTATGTGGTGCCGCGCAGCGTCACGATCTGGGACGCCGCCTCGCCGCACGACAGCCTGCTGTTCATGATTGTCGGCGTCGCAATCCTGGTACCGATCATACTTGCCTACACGGCGTGGAATTACTGGGTGTTCCGCGGCAAGGTCAACGCCGACTCCGGCTATCACTGAGCGGCGGGCATATGGCCGATCGCAACATCAAGTCGCCGCACGATGTGCCCTCGTCGCCGATCGGCAAGCGCCTGCTGTGGTTTGCCGCATTGTGGATCGCTGGCGTCGGCTGCGTCACCGCGCTGTCTTATGTGCTGCGGCTTTGGATCGCGCCGCGATAGCCGGCCAACTCCAGAAATTTGACTGATTTCACAATGCGTTGCAGGATCGCCACACTTGAGAACGCTTGCCAGCGCGGCTCTTGTCGGATTTTATAGCGAGAAATGAACTGCCGGCAGGGAACCACCATGACATCAGCTTGGACATCGGCTTGGCTCTATCGCATTTGCCAGCTTGCTATTGGCGTTGGCCTGATGCTCTCGGCATCGCACAGCTTCGCGCAGCAGCCTGACGTGGGCGATCAGCCCGGTCTGGTCGCCGACGATTCCTATGAACTCGATCCTCGCTTCAAGAAGCAGCTCGTGCTCTACCGCTCCACCGAGCCGCCGGGCACCATCATCATTTCGAGCGCCGAGCGGCACCTGTATTTGATTCAGGGCAACGGCCGCGCGATGCGCTATGGCATCGGCGTCGGCCGCGATGGCTTTCAGTGGCAAGGCCTGTTGAATATCACCAAGAAAGCCGAATGGCCGGACTGGACGCCACCGCCGGAAATGATTCAGCGCCAGCCTTATTTGCCGCGGTTCATGGCCGGTGGCCCCGGCAATCCGCTCGGCGCACGCGCGCTGTATCTCGGCGCCACCGTCTATCGCATTCACGGCACCAACCGGCCGGATACGATCGGCACCGCTGTCTCGTCCGGATGCTTCCGTTTGGTCAACTCGGATGTGGCCGATCTTTACGAGCGCGTCCCCGTCGGCACCAAGGTCATCGTCCGCCAGCAGCCGGGATTATGATCCCGGCCACTAGCCAAGTCTTTTCCGTCATTGCTTTAGTCACCGGTGAGAGAAACAAATCATGCTGCGCACATTTCGAGGCGGCCTCCTGATCGGTCTGGCGATTGCAGCCGCGGTCGCCGCCGCCGCCATCACCTACGAGCGCTACGACACCAAGACGCTGAAGCGCACGATCCGGCGCGGCGAGGTTCTTTGCGGTGTGAACCAGGGCCTGCCGGGCTTCTCGATCCCCGACGACAAGGGCAGCTGGACCGGCTTCGATGTCGATTTCTGCCGCGCCGTCGCTGCGGCGATCTTTGACGATCCC
>JAKFUP010000123.1 GCA_021732625.1 Hyphomicrobiales bacterium | reverse complement strand
GCGAACCAGACAGCACGCAGTCTTCGGAAACGGCTTACGCCACAAGAAGTGAAACTGTGGGTCAAACTCCGCGAGATGAAGGCGCGGGGCTTTCATTTCCGCCGGCAAGCACCGATCGGCCGCTACATCGTTGCCTTCGTGTGTTTTGCACAATCTCTGGTCATCGAGGTAGACGGCGGCCAACACAATTTGGCCGCCGGCATCAAGAGCGACATAGGGCGCGATGCCTTTCTGAAATCTCAGGGCTTCCGAATTCTGCGATTCTGGAATTCGGACTTGGATCGCAACATTGGAGGCGTCGCCGAAACCGTAAGCGACATCTTGAATAACCCCCACCCCGACCGGCTGTCGCCGATCGACCCTCCCCACAAGGGGGAGGGATGACCACGACATATCGTCGATGACTTTACGCTGCGTGGCGCGTGGCATCGATCCCGAAGTGGCCGATATAGCGCTGGCTGATATCGGACACCGGCATCACGAGGAAAACATCCGTGGTGCCGAATTGCCGGTCGATCACTGCGCCATCGCCGACATAAGCGCCCACCCGCAGATAGCCCTTGATCAGCGGCGGCAGTTCACGAAGCGCGGTTTTCCTGTCGATAGCTTCTTTCGGCATCCGGTTCATGTCGATGCGGCGTGAATGATGGGCGCTTGCGCGCCACGCGTCAGGCGCGGCGGCGTAGTGATGCAGGAAGGACAGCGGCAGCGCCAGCCGCTTCGGATCGGTGCCCTCAAAACTGGCGCAGCCGATCATGGCGTCGAAACGATGCTGCCGCACGTAGCTCCAGATGCCGTGCCACAAGAGCTCGACGGTGCGCTTGGTGCGATACTGCGGCAACACACAGGAGCGGCCGAGCTCGAGAAAGCGCAGCTGCGGATGCCGCGCGATCATGCCCGATATGTCGAACTCGTTCTCGGTGTAGAATCCGCCATGGCGCATCGCCACGTCATGGCGCAGCAGCCGATAGGTGCCGACCACCGGGAGCTTGCCGCTGAGTGATGGCTTCGCGGCGTGGTCGATGACGAGGAGATGGTCGCAAATCTTGTCATAGGCGTCCTTATCGCGCTGCGCCAGCATTGTCGCGGCGTCGGCGATCGCCAGACCGTCTTTATAAAAAACCCGATATCTCAGCCTCTGCGCGCGCTTGATCTCGCTTTTCTTGCAGGCGAGCCGCACTTCGAGGGGCCCGATCCGCCCCAGCGTTAATCCGCGCGCCGCGCTTGCTGAAGGGTTTGTGACGAACTTGAAAGCTTCGATCTCGCGCAAGCCCGGCATCAGCCAGTTCGCAGCATTGGCTGCCGCGATCCTGGCCTGTTCGGGCCGCAACATCTCGATCAGATTGAATTTCGGGCGAAGCTGATTGTCGCCGTGCATCGTGCATCCCGCGCAAGGTCTGCAACGAATCAAATCGATGCAGACGCTGAGCGCCATAAATCACGAGCACCCAATAGATTTATGACAGCAAGCGAGAGTAGACGCGGATCAGGCTGCGACGTTCGAGGCGACGGAGATTCCAGCGAGCGCTGTCGCAAGCTTGTCACGATCGAGTGGCTTGACCAGGAAACCATCCATCCCGGCTTCGAAACAGGCGTAGCGGTCCTCGACCAAGGCGTTGGCGGTGAGCGCGAGAATTGGCGTCCTGCGGGCGTGTTGTCCGGCCTCCGTGGCGCGAATGCGCTTGGCAGTCTCGACACCGTTCAGCAGAGGCATCTGCACATCCATCAGCACCGCGTCGTAAGGTGTTCCGGCGGTCGCGGCCATCAGCCATGAATCGAGTGCTTGCTGGCCATTGACGGCAATCACCGCGCGGTGGCCGAGCTTCGTCAGGAGCGAGCGCATCAGCAGCGCGTTGATTTCGTTGTCCTCGGCTACGAGGATCGATAGTCCCGAACTCGCCGGTATCGCAGCGCCGGCGATCGGCGGGGCTTCGGTTTCATTGGTGATCGCGGGAGTGTCCGTCTGCGGCTCAAGGCTCAGGCGCGCGGCGAGCGAGGCTGCGCGCAGCGGCTTCACCAGATAGCCGCTAAAGCCGGGTCCAGCGATCATACGTGTGTCGTGGCGCATCGCCGGTGTGAGCATGACGATGCGATGATGCGCGCGACCAACCGCTGCGCTCGCAAGGCCATGTGCTTCGTCGCCATAGCTTCCATCGATCAGCAATGCATACCAGGAGCGCTCCGGCAGCAACGCCTTTGCGACGGCGATATCGGATACCACGCAAACCTGCGCGCCCCATCGCGCCAAACGCTTTTCGATCAATGATGCCTCGACCGGCTGCGCCGTCACGATCATGATCGATTGACCGGTCAGGTCGGGCCATTGCTCCGGTTGAGCTTGTTCGATCGCATCGCCTGTGGCTCCGTTTAGCGGAATCAAAACCTCGAACGTCGATCCGTGGCCGACGCTGCTGTCGAGCACGATCCGCCCGCCCATACGCTTGACGATCCGGTCGCTGATGCTCAATCCAAGGCCGGTACCGCCGTAGTCGCGCGCGGTGTATTCATCGGCCTGTTCGAATTCGTGGAAGATACGCTCCTGCGCTTCGGGCGCGATCCCCATGCCGGTGTCGCGGACGAGGAAGCGGATTTCGCCTTGCCAGATGCCCGGCTCGGCGATCAGCGCGACGCCGCCCTGCGATGTGAACTTGATCGCATTGCCGGCGAGGTTGAGCAGCACCTGCCGCAGCCGTGCGGCGTCGCCGCTCACCAGCGCCGGCAATCGCTCGTCGATTGCGCAGGCAATCTCGATGCCCTTGGCGTGCGCGCGTGGCGCCAGCAGCTCTGTGATATCCTCGATCATCGCGGTCAACGAAAACGGCTGCTGGGCGAGATCGATCCTGCCCGCCTCGATCTTGGAGTAGTCGAGGAGCTCCTCGATCAGCGACAACAGTGCATCGCCCGAGGATTTGACCGCATTCACATAGGTGGTTTGTTCCTGCGTGAGCGGCGTATCGAGTAGCAGATTGCTCATGCCGAGAATGCCGTTCAGTGGCGTGCGGATTTCATGCGATGCCATCGCGAGGAAGCGCGATTTCGCCCGGCTCGCGGCATGGGCCTGATCGCGGGCATCTTCAAGCGCACGCTCGGTCTCGGCGCGGTCGGTGACGTCGCGCCCGACGCTCTGCCATTCGGCCGGGTGTCCGGCATCGCGCCGGATCAGGCCCTCGCGCCAGGCGATCCATCGCGGACCCGTGAGGCTTGCAATCTTCTGATCGTAGATCCGCGTGCCGTCGGCCGAGATCGCGATCTCGCCCTGGGCGATAATGTCGAATGCGAATGCAGTGCCGACAAGGTTTTCGCGTGGTGCGCCGGCTAACGCACAGTAGGCATCGTTGGCGAATGAAATGTTTCCGTCGGCGCCTCGCAGCACGACCAGATCACCCTGCGTTTCGAACAGGCTGCGCGCGCGCTCCTCGGCTTCCTTCAGTTCCCAATTCCGGTCGGACATCGCCTCGCTGCGCAGCACGATGGTGCGCATCGTTTTTTTCATCCAGCGGAGCCGCATGTTGAGCGCTACGATCGTAACGCAAGCAATGGCGAACAGCAGGCTGACGCCGATCGCGAAGTCATGCGGATTGTAGCGAGCCTCTTCCGAGGTCGCGCCGGTGATGAAGCCATACGTTCCGCCGAACGCGGCCGAGAACAAGGATATCCATTTGATGGCTGCGGCGATCTTCGGGTAACGGGCCGTCAGCCGCCGGCGTGCTGCTCTCAGCTTGACCGCGTATTGCTTCATCGCCGTCCCTCATCCACCTGCCTGAGCTGCACGATGGCGCACGCACCTTGCGAAGTGCTTGAGGAACCGCCTCGGCGTTTCCTGCGGATCGGCCGATGGTTAACGATCGATGAAGAGCTGCGTCTGGTGTTATAACGCAGCCGCGATCCGGTGAGGGCCACTGCGGGCGGTGGCGATCAACGCTGCCGCTTCCCAGGCGGTGAACCGTCGCGAGCTTACGAACACGCGATAGTCTGCGTTGGGCTCTGTCGACAGATGGATCGTCAGGTTTGGTGCAGGATCGCGGTCGCTGATGGCGACGAACCGCGTGTTTGCGGAGACACGGCAGGAGTCGTCATTGGCCGTTTCGACATCGTCGGCCACTGTAAAGTCAGCCAATTCCGGGCCATCGACGAGCTGGACGCGGACCATGGCGTCAGCCCTGTTGTCAGTGAAGCTGACGCGGAACCGTTCCTGCCATGGACCGGCAGCAAGCTGCACGGTGGTGTCGCCGAGCGCAATACAAGGGCGCGCATCGTGCAGCAGCCGGTCGCGGGCGAGAATGCCGACCACGATCAGAGGAATGACCGACGCAACAAGCTTCAAACGCAACATCACACTCACTCCGCACAAGGTTTGAGACGCGCCTTATGGTTTGTGAAGCGTAAAGAAAACTCGTTACCAGAGAGTTTGCAGCCGGCAGTTTTCCCCGCGGGCGGCGGCAAAAATTTTCGGGAAGATCTGGAGCCGATTCTCGCCGGTTTGCGGGGTACAGTCTCAGGCAGCGCGGCGCAGGTCTTCGGCGAGCACCCGGTAGGACAAGGCTTCCGCGATATGCAACCGGCCAACGGCGGTTGCTCCATCGAGATCGGCCAGCGTCCGCGCCACCCGCAGCACGCGATGATACCCGCGGGCCGACAGCCGCATGGTCTCTGCGGCGTCGCGTAACAATGCGAGGCCATGCTTGTCCGGCCGGGCGATATCCTCCAGCACTGCGGCTGGCGCCTCGGCGTTGGTGCGAATCTGCGGCAATCCCATTGTCTTGAAACGTTCATGCTGCAGATTGCGCGCAGCAGTGACGCGGGCTGCGACCTCGGCAGAGCCTTCCGCCGGTGGCGGCAAAATCAGATCGGCTGCGCTGACGGCAGGCACTTCGATGCGCAAGTCGATGCGATCGAGCAGCGGGCCGGAGATGCGCGATTGATAATCGGACGTGCAGCGGTCGATGCGTCCGCGCTTGCAGGAGAAGCCCGGCTCATAGGCGCTGCCGCAGCGGCAGGGGTTCATCGCTGCGATCAGCATGAAGCGCGCCGGATAGGTGACGCGGTGATTGGCGCGCGACACCGCGACTTCGCCGTTCTCCAGCGGTTGGCGTAGCGAATCCAGCACGCGCGGATCGAACTCCGGCAGCTCATCAAGAAACAGCACGCCATTATGTGCGAGCGAGATTTCGCCAGGTCGTGCGCGCATGCCGCCGCCGGTGAGTGCGGCCATGCTGGCCGAATGATGCGGTGCCCGAAACGGGCGGCGATCGGTCAATGCGCCGCCATCAAGCTCGCCGGCGACGGACGCGACCATCGACACTTCGAGCAACTCGGCTGGAGACAGCGGCGGCAGGATCGACGGCAGGCGCGCCGCCAGCATCGATTTGCCAGAACCGGGCGAGCCGATCATCAAGAGGTGATGTCCGCCGGCGGCTGCGATCTCGAGCGCGCGCTTGGCGCTTTCCTGCCCCTTGATGTCGCGCAAATCGGGCATTGCGGCCCCTTGCCGGTGCACCTTCGGCTGCGGGCGGCTCAGCACCTGCGAGCCCTTGAAATGGTTGGCGAGCTGGATCAGCGAGCTCGCGGCGATGATCTCGAGATCCGGGCTCGCCCATGCTGCCTCGGAGCCGCATGCAGCGGGGCAGATCAGGCTTTCCTCCCGCGCGCTGGCCGCGATCGCAGCTGGCAACACGCCTGCGACCGGTGCGATCGAGCCGTCGAGGCTCAGCTCGCCCAATACCGTGACGTTCGACAAGGCATCGGCCGGGATGGCGCCAATCGCCGCCATCAGCCCGAGTGCGATCGGCAAATCATAGTGGCTGCCTTCCTTGGGAAGGTCGGCGGGCGCGAGGTTGACGGTGATTCGCCGCGCCGGCAGTGCGAGGCCCGAGGCAATGAGCGCCGAGCGAACCCGTTCGCGGGCTTCGGAGACGGCCTTATCTGCCAGCCCGACGATCGTGAAGGCCGGCAGGCCCGGTGCGACCTGGACCTGCACATCGACGGTTCGGGCCTCTATGCCCTCGAAAGCGACAGTGGATACCCGCTGAACCATGAGCCAACCCTCAACTCAGGGTAGCGCAGGGCCTTGATCTCGGCAAGAACAATTAGGGAACAAGAATTGGGTATTGCACCGGCCGCGCCGATAGATCGGAAAACAGGACAGCGGCGGCTGTTTGAGCCGCTGCATCGCCTGATCCCCTCACAGCTGCATCACCATCGGTTCGGCGATGTAACGATAGCCGTCACCGGCCTTCACTACATGCCCCAACCCTGGCCACGCAAAGTGATAGGACATCACCGCGGTCTTGTTGGCGGCGATGGTATCGAGCAGCTTCACGCGGGTTGCCGCTGCCTGCTTCGGATCGGTGTCGTAGGCGAACTCCATTCGCGGCCGCTCCAGCAGCAGCACGGAATGATGCGACAGGTCGCCCATGAAGGTGAAGGATTTCCCGGCCGACTCGACGTTGAACATGGTGTGGCCGACAGTGTGTCCGGGTGCGGCGATCGCGGTGATGCCGGGCAGGAACTGCTCGCCATCCTTGAAGAACTTGATGCGGTCGCGCACCGGCATCAGGTTTTTGCGCGCATGAACGACGAAGTCCTTTAGCGGCGAACCGAGCTTGCCTTCGTCGGTCCAGAAGTCGAAGTCGGATTGCGCGAGATAGACCTGCGCGTTCGGGAACAGAGGCGTGCCGCCGTCGTCGACGATGCCGCCGATATGATCGATGTGGGCGTGCGAGCACACGATGGCGTCGATCTCTTCCGGCTTGATGCCGGCCTCATTGATGCTCTTGGTCAAGCGGCCCGTCGTTGGGCCGAACGCCTTTGATGCGCCCATGCCGGTATCGAACAGCACGAGACGGTCGCCGAAATTCACGATCGGTGCATTCTGCTCGAGCACCACGTTGGTCGGCGACATGAAGTTGTCGGCCAGCATCTTGGCGACCTCGTCCTTCGGCACGCCGAGGAATGCGCCTGCTGGATCGCCGAGTGGAAGTTGGCCGTCGGAGACGACAGTCACCTCGGCGTCGCCGAGCTTGAAGCGATAGAAGTAAGGCGACTGTGTGCCGAGTTTCGGTGCGCGCGCGAATGCATTATTCGTCAAAGCGGTAGCACCAAGTCCGGCGCCGAGAGCAATCACCGATCGTCGCGAAAGATCTGGCAGCATGCGTTGTCCTCCACAGTTCATTGTGCGTTTTATTTTCCGCTTGGCGGCGGCTGACCCGATTGATCGATCCGAAGTCTACGCTGCGCCTGCGATCGCGGCGTTTCAAGGGCGAGCAATGGCGAGGAGGCGTGCTATGGAATTTTGCTGCGGCGCAGAGATTTGCACCGCGTTCGCTGTAGCCCAGCTTGGTGCCGCGAAGGAGATGAAGACGTTTACGTGCGCGCTCGCTCGCTGATGGCCGCGTCCTGCGGTGCGAGCGGAACAGATTCACGGACATCCAGCACCACTCTCGGCCGGAGACGCAGGCCGAATGCATGCGGGAAGCGCAGCAATTCCAGATCGAAATCGTCGGTCTTCAATCCTTGCGCAGCCGCTCCCGGCCGCGGGGCGTAGAGCCTGCCCCAAAAATCGATGTTCTTGAACTGCGGGAGCTCGCTTAGCCGGAGATTGGAGATGCTACCGCTGAAACCCAGCATTTCGCGGGCAAGATCGTTCATCATCGTGATCCAGCCGTCCACCGTGTGGCCGGCGTCATTGGCAATGGCGCAGGCGACAATCATCGCATCAGGTGCTGTGCGGAAAAGCTGCTCGTAGACCTCGATCTGGTGACTGACGACTTCCGTATAGGTGACCAGCAGCACGGAATTTTCGGTCACTTGAATTGGCAGGACGATCCGCACCCACAGTTGACCGTTTTCCAGGCTATCGCTGGTGAAGCGGACAAAGGCCGGGCTCATGCTGCTGGCTACTTTGCGGTAGACCTGAAGAAAATCGGGCGCGCGGGGATTGGCGATCTGAGAAACGCGGCTGCCCGAGCTGGCATTACGGTGCGCCGAAACAACATCCTCGCCGACATAGAGAAAGGTGAAATCGTCGCCTATGGAGATCATGTAAGCGATTTTCGAGCGCAGCGAATTCCGCGACTCCTCGGTGAGCCGCTGCAGATCAAGCTGGTTGGTCGCCCTCAGGGTCTTCCATTTGACCCAGAGGTATTCCATCGCGGGCGTGGTCAGCTCGCGGGGAATCGAAGCGCCGAAAATCACTTCAAGTGCCATGCTGTTAATCGCAATCCGGCTGATCGAGGAAAGTTCAAGTGATAGAGGTCTACCGGCAACGCCACGCACGGCGCTGGCCGCAGCGAGTCAGCAGTCTCCTCCAACGTGAGGCAAAAGCTTTAAGGAAATGTAGATTCTAGCGGACCAAAGGCGGCATTTGCGCTTGGTCGCGGACTCTTTCAGCTCCGCCGGGCCTCGATTTTGTCCCAGACCAGAGCCGCAATGTCGGGTCCGCCAAGCCGTGCGACGGCGCGGATGCCGGTTGGGGACGTAACATTGATCTCGGTCAGGTTGCCGCCGATCACATCGATGCCGACCAGAAGAAGCCCGCGCTCCCGCAGACTCGGACCAATGCGCTTGCAAATTTCCCGCTCGCGTTCCGAAAGCTCGGTGGATTTTGCGGCTCCCCCGCGCACCATATTTGAGCGCAGATCGTCGGCGGCCGGTACGCGGTTCACGGCGCCTGCGAACTCGCCGTCCACCAGAAGGATGCGCTTGTCGCCATCCTTGACCTCGGGCAGGAAGCGCTGAATCACCCACGGCTCGCGGAACGTGACCGAGAACAGATCGAACAGCGATCCGTAGTTCATGTCGTTGCGGGTCACGCGAAACACCGCCGAACCGCCGTGACCGTGCAGCGGTTTCATCACCACATCGCCGTGCTCGTCGCGGAAGGCGTCGATCTCGGCGCGGTCGCGCGAGACCAGTGTGGGCGGCATCAGTTCGGGAAAGTTAAGGACGAACATCTTTTCCGGCGCGTTGCGCACGCTGGCGGGATCGTTGACCACCAGCGTTTTCGGGTGGATCAGTTCGAGCATATGGGTCGACGTGATGTACGCCATATCGAACGGCGGATCCTGCCGCAACAGCACCACGTCGAACGATGCAAGGCTGGTGCGTTTGGCTTCGCCGAGCGTGAAGTGATTGCCATCCTCGTCGCGTACAGTGAGAGCCTGCACCGGCGCGATAATTTCCATACCCTTCTGGCTGAGTTTGTCGGGGGTGTAGTACGATAACTCATGGCCGCGCTTTTGCGCTTCCAGCAGCAACGCGAACGTCGAATCGCCGCGGATGTTGATACGCGCGATCGGGTCCATCTGGACGGCGACTTTTAACTTCATCTGGGACGATCCGGCATGAGGGCTGGTGGGTATTCGGGATGCTTACTGGCTTGCGTCGAATGCTGCAATGAGATGGGTTGGCAAACGCTTCGGTGCAATGAGGATCACGTCGAAACGCATGTCGAAACCGCTATGCTCCGGATGCCCCATCATCCAGGCCTGAGCCGCTGCGATGATCCGCTGTTGCTGATACAGCGTCACTGCATATGCGGCATCTTCGATGCGGCCACGCGCCTTGACCTCGATGAAGGCCAGCAAGTTGCGCCGTCGTGCGACGAGGTCGATCTCGCCATGGGGCGTGCGAAAACGACGTGCGAGGATGCGATAGCCTTTCGCGATCAGCAAGCCTGCGGCCATGGTTTCGGCGGCTATACCGGTCCGAAACGCCGCGACCCGCTCCGGCGCGGGACGACGGGTTTCGCGCGGAGGCTTTTCAGTCGTCATCGCCAACAGCTTTTCTTCGCGACAATTCCAGCGCGTGGGCATAGACCTCGCGCTTCGGCCACCCCGACAGGGTCACGGCGTGCGCAACCGCATCCTTGACGCTGTCGTGCGCGAGGGATGTACGCAACAGATCGTCGAGCGCATCGGCGGTCATGATCGCTGCGTCCTTTGGCGGCGGTCCGATCACGAGCACAAACTCGCCCCGGGTCTCCAGAGCATCGGCATGCGCGGCCAACTCGGCCAATGGCCCACGGCGAATCTCCTCGTGCAGCTTGGTCAGTTCGCGGCAAATCGCTCCGTCGCGCTGCCCCAGGATTGCCGCAACATCCTGCAGTGTATCCTGAATGCGGGTACCGCCATCGAACAGCACCAGCGTCGCATCGATCCGAGCCAGTTCCGCAAGACGAGCGCGCCGCGCGCCTTGTTTAGGCGGTAAAAACCCTTCGAAGAAAAACCGGTCGGTCGGCAATGCCGCAACCGACAGTGCGGCCAGCACGGACGAGGGTCCCGGCAGCGCTATGATAGTGTGACCCGCAACGCTGGCCTCACGCACCAGTTTGAATCCCGGGTCCGAAATCAGCGGTGTTCCGGCATCCGACACGAGCGCGATCGCTTCACCCCGCGCCAGCCGTGCCAACAGCTTTGGCCGTGCGGTTGCGGCGTTGTGCTCGTGATAGGGCGTTAGCTGAGTGCGGATCGCAAAGCGTTCCATCAGGCGGTGGCTAATGCGCGTGTCTTCACACGCGACGACATCCACGCCCGCCAGTGTTTCCAATGCGCGAATCGTGACGTCGCCGAGATTTCCGATTGGCGTGGCTACCAGATAGAGACCGGGCTTGGCTTTCGCGGCGGGCAGGACATGGCTGCCGATCGCGAACTGGCGCTGTCCGGACGTAGCGGGATCGGGGAAATCGGGCGGGAGGGCGGATTTTGATGGCATGGAGGTT
>JAKFUP010000013.1 GCA_021732625.1 Hyphomicrobiales bacterium | reverse complement strand
CGGCGTGCTTCGCTGTATCGATTTGCTGCCTGAGCAGGTTGTTCTCGTACTCGCGCTCTGCCAGAAGCTTGCCTTGCGTAGCCAGGCGATTTTCCAGATCGGCGACGCGGTTGCCGAGCATTTCGGCTTCCTTGACCTGAAGCACAAGCTGACGGTCGAGGTCGCCGACCCGCTGGTTCAGCGTATCGACGCGGCACCTTGCGTCGACGAGTTCTCGGCTCGCAGCGTCGGATTGTGCGCGGTGCGCTTCGAGCTTGAGGCGTGAATCGCCGAATTCCTTTTCCGCTTCGCTGACGCGATTTTGCAGAGCATCGATCTGCGCGCGCACGCCGACCAGTTCGACCTGACGGCTGTCGGCAAGAACCGATCGCTCCGACAGGCTGCCTGAAAGTTTTTCAAGTTCGCCCTGTTTGTCGGTCAGCGCCTGTTCGGCGGATCGCAGCGCCTGTGTCTTGGTCGAGAATTCTTCTTCAGTCGCGCGAAGCTGATCCTTCAGCGCCTTCTCGCGCGCTTCGAGCGCGAAGATCGCCGCGTTCTTCTCGCCAAGTTCAAACTTGAGACGATTGATCGCGTCGGATTTCTTGCCGAGTTCGGCAAGCTGGGTTGTGGTCTTGCCTTTGAGTTGTTCGACGCTCATCTCAAGCCTGCGCGCGGACATCGCGAATTCGGCGCGAAGCTGGTCCTTGTCGGCCTGGATTTCCGCCATCGACAGGGGCGTCGCAGCCTCGAGGCGCTTGGTGGTGAGCCGCACGGCGCGATTATGCACCAGCGGCATGGTCATCAGACCAAACAGCATCGAAATCAGAAAACCGATCGCCAGATACATGATCGGCTCGACCATTACAGCTAACTCCCGCCACCACACGCTATTGCCCATCCTGCCACGGACGGCAGGGAAAAGGCCAGCAAGACAGCATGTTAACGTGAATATGCCGATTTCAGGACGGGTCGCTTCAGAGTTGACCCGTCTCCTCGATTGCGGCTGCCTGAAATCCGGTCAGAACGGATTCCAGGTCGCGGTCGGCGTGAACTTGAGGTAGCCGATATTGGCGCCAAGCCTCAAACCGACACCGGCGCGGATCGGAACCAGCACCACATTGTTGGCTGTGAGCGCTGTCATGCCGAAGCCGCCGATGAAATAGGCCGAACCGTTAATGCCCGCGAACCTCTGATAAATCGCTTTGGTGGCGGGCAGGTTATAAACCAGGACCATGGTTCGGGCGCCGTCGCCGCCCCAGTCAAAGCCGACCGATGGACCCTGCCAGTAGACTTTCAGGTCGCCGGCGTTTTTGGTGTAGAGGGTGCCTTCGCCAAACCGAAGCCCTGCAACGAACGCGCCGCTGCCTTCCTCGCCCAGCACATAACCGTTCGGCAGGCCAAATTGGCTGATCGCCCGCTCCACGACCGAGGCAAGGCCGCGCGAGACGTTGCCGAAGAACCGTCCTCCGGCGTTGACCAGTTCATCAGGGGCAAAGGTGCTTCGTTCCGATTGCTGCGCAGATGCAGGCGACATCATCAGCATCGTTGCGGTTATTGCCGCCGCGGCCAGCCGCGTCACAAATGTCATCGACCATCCCCTTGGCAGGCCATCAGCAATTTGATGCTTGCCGCTTAACCGGTTGCTGACCTGCGAACGATAGACTCGCCAGACATTCACCGATTTCCCGGAACCGTGTCCCCGATTCCTGCTCTTTATATCGTGAGGAACTATGACGGCACAGCGGCAGCAGCGATATCATTGGTTACCGGGAATGGCAGCAACGGCGGCTTTGTCTGGGCTTTGCGCCCTGATTGCGCCATTTTCGGTGGCTTTCGCGATGACCGAGCGGGTGGTGGTGGATCGCCATACCGGTCTGGCGATCGGCGGAATCGACCCGGTCTCCTACTTTATCCAGGCCGAGGCGGTGAAGGGGCTACCTGATGTCGAGGCCGTGTCGGACGGTGCGATCTGGCGCTTTGCCAGGGAAAGCAACCGGGCGTTCTTCCTGGCCAACCCGGATGTCTACGGCCCGCGTTTTGGCGGCTACGATCCGGTCGGCGTCGCGAACGGCAAGGCTGTCGCGGGCAGCGCGCAGATCTGGACGATCCATGACGAGCGGCTCTACCTGTTCGACCGCGAGGAGACGCGCGTGGCGTTCATTGCCGAGCCGCAGCGTTTCGTCAAGGAAGCCGAACAGCGCTGGATCACACTTAGCGAAACCCTTGCCCTCGACTGACCTGCGCTGGATCGCTTGTCGAAAAGCATCAGCCCGCAATCGACGGATCGCCCCAAGCGATGAATTCCGGAACGATGAAGCTGTCGCTGCGCGTACCGAAACGCAACGGCGCGCCCTTGCTGTCGGTGATCTTGCCGCCGGCGGCCGTCACCACGGCATGTCCCGCCGCCACGTCCCATTCCGACGTCGGCGAAAGCCGCGGATAAATGTCCGCGCCACCTTCTGCGACACGGCAAAACTTCACCGCCGATCCGAGCACCTGCCTGACGGCCCCTGGCTTTGCTGCAATGAAGGCTTCGGTACGGGGATCGCCGTGTGACCGGCTGACTGTCACGATCCATGGGCTGCCGCGACCCGGTGTCCGGCGCGTGCGGATCGGCTGGGCCGCGCGTGTGCTTGCGTCTTTTGTGACCATGAGGCGCTCGGCTCCGTGTCCGACAAGTCCGCGCCAGATCAGTCCAAGTGCGGGTGCACCGACGATGCCAAGCAGCGGCTCGCCCTCCGTCACCAGAGCAAGATTGACGGTGTACTCGTTGCGTTTGGCCACGAATTCTGTCGTTCCGTCGAGCGGATCGATCAGAAAGAAACTGCCGCGATAAGGTGCTGCCGCGTCATGCGTGCGCTCCTCGGAGAGCGTGGCAATGCCCGGTGCGATCCGCGCGAGACCTTCGGCGATGATGCGATCGGCAGCGAGGTCGGCTTCAGTCACCGGCGAGCCGTCGGCCTTGCCTTCGACCATCATGACATCGCGGTTGATCTTGAGAATGGCCGCGCCGGCCTCCGCCACCAGATCGGTCAGCGGCTCCAGCAGTCCGGCGGCAATCTCGCGATCCACCGTTGTGACTGACGCTGACAAGGGGGTCATTGATCGATCTCATGCATATTCACCGGCCCATGCGCGTAGCTGACGAGGTGGCAGCCGCCGGTCCGGCAGTGTATCAAGCCTTGAACCATGCGTGATTCGTTACGTGTCCGGCGGGATTTGTGAGCCTTCACAAGTCCCAACACCCAACAAGTCCCAACACCCAACAAGTTCAACGGGCCGAAATCAGGATTGAGATGAATGTCTGACGCGCCAGCTTCCGGCTCAGCCCCCGATGCGCTTGAACTCGCGGCCTTGCTGTGTTCGCGGGTCTGTCACGATCTCATCAGCCCGGTCGGGGCCATCGTCAACGGGCTTGAGGTTCTGGATGACAATCCGAAGCCTGAGGATCGCGAATTTGCGCTGGATTTGATCCGCAAGAGCGCCAGGACGGCGTCGGCTCGCCTGCAATTCTGCCGTCTGGCCTTTGGTGCGGCGGGATCCGCCGGCGCCCAGATCGATACCGGCGATGCCGAGAATATGGCGCGCGGTTTCGTTGAGGACGGCAAGACCAAAGTGGACTGGACGCTGCCCCGAGCTTTCCAGCCGAAAAACCGGGTCAAGCTGCTGCTCAATATGCTGGTGATCGCCCAGCAGACCATTCCGCGCGGCGGCGTCTTGACAGTCGAAATGCTCGGGACAGGCGAGACCGGAGGGTTCACCATCCGGGCGGCTGGCCACAACGCGCGCTTGCCGCAGAACATTTCCGATATCCTCAGCGGAGCTCATGCGGGATCGGTGGATGCCCATGCCGTCCAGCCCTACTACACGCGGCTGCTCGGAGCGGCTTGCGGGCTGAAGGTTGCGCTCGCGGCCGACGGCGATGCCATCGTGGTCTCGGCCACCTGACGGATCGCGCCGCAATCCTTAACGGATGGTAAATTTGCGCCAGCCTCATCCGCAGGATCGGTAAGCGTTTACGATCCGCTCACCAAATATAAACGCTTTCCCTAGAAACTGCCCAAGCTTCCGAAGGTGTGATTTGTCGCACTGATCCTTGAAGGCTGGTTCCATGGATGATCTTTTGCGGGAATTCCTGACCGAGACCAACGAAAGTCTCGATGTCGTTGACAACCAGCTGGTCAAGTTCGAGCAAGACCCCAACAACGCGAAGATTCTCGACAACATTTTCCGCCTCGTCCACACCATCAAAGGGACGTGCGGATTCCTCGGCCTGCCGCGCCTCGAAGCGCTCGCGCACGCTGCCGAGACGCTGATGGGCAAATTCCGCGACGGCATGCCGGTCACCGGCAAAGCCGTGACATTGATTCTCACCACCATCGACCGGCTCAAGGACATTCTCGGACAGCTCGAGGCCAATCAGGCCGAGCCCGAGGGGACCGACGAAGACCTGATCGATCTGTTGCATCACATGGCCGAGCATGGCGCGGAAATTTCCGCCGACGAAGCTCCGATTGCTGCCGCCTTGCCGGAGCCGACGGCTCCAACCGCTGACGCGACCAGCGGCTCGCTTATCGTGCAAACTCTGGAGCGCGCACTACGTCCGGGCGAAGTTTCGCTCGACGATCTGGAGAAGGCGTTCCGCGAAACCGAAGCCGAAGCTGCGCCCGCGCCGAAGCCAGTTGCCGCAGCGCCGGCTCCTGCTGCTCCGGTTGCCGCCGCTACTCCAGCCCCGGCTGCCAAACCTGCCGCCCGTAAAACGGTTGTCGAGACCGAAGCGATCAACGAGAGCGACAAGGTTGCCAACCAGTCGATCCGCGTCAACGTCGATACGCTCGAACATCTGATGACGATGGTGTCCGAGCTGGTGCTGACACGCAATCAATTGCTTGAGATTGGCCGCCGTCACGAAGATTCCGATTTCAAGGTACCGTTGCAACGGCTCTCGAACGTGACCGCCGAGTTGCAGGAAGGCGTCATGAAGACGCGCATGCAGCCGATCGGCAATGCCTGGCAGAAGCTGCCGCGAATTGTGCGCGATCTCGCCGGCGAACTCGGCAAGCAGATCGAACTCGAGATGCACGGCGCCGACACCGAGCTCGATCGCCAGGTGCTCGACCTGATCAAGGATCCGCTGACCCACATGGTCCGCAACTCCGCCGATCATGGCCTCGAGCGTCCGGAAGACCGTGCCGCCGCCGGCAAGCCCGAGCAGGGCACCATTCGCCTCTCCGCCTATCACGAAGGCGGCCACATCATCATCTGCATCGCCGACAACGGCCGCGGTCTGAACACCGAACGCATCAAGGCCAAGGCTGTCTCGAACGGGCTCGCCACCGAGTCCGAACTCGAGAAGATGACCGAAGCGCAGATTCACAAATTCATCTTCGCGCCCGGCTTCTCGACCGCGGCTGCGGTCACCAGCGTCTCCGGCCGCGGCGTCGGCATGGACGTGGTGCGCACCAACATCGATCAGATCGGCGGCGCCATCGACATCAAGTCGGTGGCCGGCGAGGGTTCGAGCGTGACCATCAAGATTCCGCTGACGCTGGCGATCGTGTCGGCGCTGATCGTCGAAGCCGCAGGTGATCGTTTCGCGATTCCGCAATTGTCGGTGGTCGAACTGGTTCGCGCCCGCGCCAACTCCGAGTACCGCATCGAGCGCATCAAGGACACGCCGGTGCTGCGGTTGCGCAACAAGCTGTTGCCGCTGATGCATCTGAAGAAGCTGCTCAAGATCGACGACGGCTCGTCGGCCGATCCGGAAAACGGCTTCATCGTTGTGACACAGGTCGGCAGCCAGACCTTCGGCATCGTCGTCGATGGCGTCTTCCACACCGAGGAAATCGTCGTCAAGCCGATGTCGACCAAGCTGCGCCACATCGGCATGTTCTCGGGCAACACGATTTTGGGTGACGGCGCCGTCATCATGATCATCGATCCGAACGGCATTGCGCAGGCGCTCGGCACTTCGATTGCTTCGCAGCACGAGATCAACGACGAGAACGCGGCGATGCGCGCGAGCACTGCCGAACAGCTCACCTCGATGCTGGTGTTCCGCGCCGGATCGATGCAGCCCAAGGCGGTGCCGCTGGCGCTGATCACGCGGCTTGAGGAAATCGCAGTCAACAAGATCGAGCTGTCGAACGGCCGTCACATGGTTCAGTACCGTGACCAGCTCATGCCGCTGGTGCAGATGGATGGCGTCGCCGTGCGCTCTGAAGGAACGCAACCCATTCTCGTCTTCGCCGACGACGGACGCTCCATGGGCCTCGTTGTCGACGAGATCATCGATATCGTCGAAGAACGCCTCAACATCGAAGTGGCCGGCGGCCGCGACGGCATTCTCGGTTCGGCCGTCGTCAAGGGCCAGGCCACCGAAGTCATCGACGTCGGACACTTCCTGCCGATGGCATTTGCCGACTGGTTCAGCCGCAAGGAAATGCGGCCTTCAGCGGGCGCGCAGTCGGTGCTGCTGGTCGATGACTCGGCCTTCTTCCGCAACATGCTGGCGCCGGTGCTCAAGGCGGCTGGCTACCGCGTGTCGGTGGCTGCCAACGCCAACGAGGGTCTCGGCGCGCTGCGTTCGGGTCAGCGGTTCGATGCGGTGCTGACCGATATCGAGATGCCGGACATGAACGGTTTTGAGTTCGCCGAAACCATCCGCGCCGATCAGCGCCTCGGCACCATGCCGATCATCGCGCTGTCGTCGCTGATATCGCCTGCAGCGGTCGAGCGTGGCCGTCAGGCCGGCTTCCATGACTATGTCGCCAAGTTCGACCGGCCCGGCCTGATCGCGGCGCTGAAAGAACAAACCTCTGAAGTCAGCCGTGCGGCATAAGGGATAAGACAATGAACAATAAAACCCACGGTGCCGAGGGCGGCGTTTCGGAATACGTCACCGCGATGATCGGCGGCCAACTGTTCGGATTGCCGATCTCCCGCGTTCAGGACGTCTTCATGCCCGAGCGCCTCACACGCGTGCCGCTGGCGCCCGCCGATGTCGCCGGCGTGCTCAATCTGCGCGGCCGGATCGTGACTGCGGTCAACATGCGTGCGCGCCTTGGACTTCCGAACGAGGAGTCCGATCGGCCGCCGATGGCGGTGGGCGTCGATCTGCGCGGCGAATCCTACGGCCTGCTGATCGATTCGATCGGAGAGGTGTTGAAACTTTCCGACGACAGCCGCGAAGTGAACCCCGTCAATCTCGATCCGCGCATGGCCAAGATGGCCGGCGGTGTGCATCGGCTCGACGGTCAGCTGATGGTTGTGCTGGATGTCGATCGCGTCCTCGAAATCGGCGCCGAGGCAATGGCGGCGTAGGACTACGAAACAAACGGGACAACAGGCCGGGATTGAAACAGCCAATCCGGGATCAAACCAAGAAAGCGAGGCTGTCATGAAGACGTGTCTGGTGGTGGACGACTCCAGTGTGATCCGCAAGGTTGCACGCCGTATTCTCGAAGGTCTGGATTTCCAGATCACCGAAGCCGAGGACGGCGAGAAGGCGCTCGCGGCCTGCCGGCAGGCTTTGCCTGACGCGGTGCTGCTCGACTGGAACATGCCGATCATGGATGGCTACGAGTTTCTGCGCAATCTGCGCCGCATGCCGGGCGGCGATCAGCCCAAGGTTGTTTTCTGCACCACCGAGAACGACGTCGCGCACATCGCGCGCGCGCTTCACGCTGGCGCCAACGAGTACATCATGAAGCCGTTCGATAAAGAGATCGTCACGGCGAAGTTCCAGGAAGTCGGCCTGATCTAATTAGGCTGGCGGTTCGGGGAGAGGTCAGCGCTCCCCCGCTTCACGACCTGCGGTGCAGGGATTTGCTGTGTGTGCGCGTTGCGTTGGTGAGTCATGAGTATTGTAACTGCAGTCCCTCCGGCTGTCGTGCCGCAACGGCTTGAGAAGCTGCGCGTCATGGTGGTCGACGATTCCGCCGTGATCCGCGGGCTGATCTCGCGCTGGATCGCCTCCGAGCCGGATATGGAAGTCGCGGCATCGCTGCGCACCGGCCTCGACGCCGTCAATCAGATCGAACGCATCAATCCTGACGTCGCTGTGCTCGATATCGAAATGCCCGAGCTCGACGGCATTTCGGCATTGCCGCTGTTGCTTGCCAAAAAACGCAATCTTGTCGTCATCATGGCCTCGACGCTGACGCGCCGCAACGCCGAGGTCAGCCTCAAGGCATTGTCGCTCGGCGCATCCGATTATATTCCGAAGCCGGAGAGTTCGCGCGAGCTGTCGGCTGCCGATACGTTCCGCCACGACCTGCTGCAGAAGATCCGTCATCTCGGCGCGCGTGGGCGCGGACGAGGCCACGCGTTGCATACAACCGCAAGTCCGCCGCTTGCGCCGGCTTCCGGTTCGCACGAGCCGGCCCGCGCGGCTGTCGCAACACCGGCGCATGCGCCGGTCAAGACGCGGCCGTTCAGCCCGGGTATTCCGCGTGTGCTTCTGATTGGCTCGTCGACTGGCGGACCGCAAGCGCTGATGTCGCTGGTGGCCGAGATCGGTCCGGTCATCGACAAGGTGCCGGTGCTGATCACCCAGCACATGCCGCCGACATTCACCACCATTCTCGCCGAGCATCTCGCGCGTGCCAGCCGTCGTCCGGCGGCGGAAGGCGTCGATGGCGAGTTGATCAAGCCGGGTCACATCTATCTTGCGCCTGGCGGCAAGCATATGCGCGTCGTGAAGCATGCGGCTGGAGCTGCCATCGCGCTCGACGACGGCCCACAGATCAATTTCTGCAAACCGGCGGTCGATCCGCTGTTCACGTCCGCCATCGACGTCTGGCGCGGCGCCATTCTCGCGGCCATCCTGACCGGAATGGGTTCGGACGGCATGCGCGGCGGCAAGGATATCGTCACGGCCGGCGGCAACGTCATCGCGCAGGATGAAGCTTCCAGCGTGGTCTGGGGCATGCCCGGTGCGGCGGCTCACGCCGGAATCTGTTCAGCCATTCTTCCGCTCGGCCAGATTGCGCCGAAGCTTGTTCGCGTGTTTTCAGGAGAACGATCGTGACACCCGCTGATTATGAGTACCTTCGCAAGCTGCTGAAGGAAAAATCAGGCCTCGTTCTTTCGGCCGACAAGCAATATCTGGTCGAGAGTCGGCTATTGCCGCTGGCGCGCAAGGCGAGCCTGCCGGGCATTGGCGATCTCGTTGCCAAGATGAAGGCAGGATCGCAGTCGATCACCGTCGATGTGGTCGAGGCGATGACGACGAACGAGACGTTCTTCTTCCGCGATAAAGTGCCGTTCGATCATTTCAAGGAAACGATCATGCCGGCGCTGATGCAGGCGCGTGCCGTGCGCAAGAGCTTGCGCATCTGGTGCGCCGCCTGTTCGACCGGGCAGGAGCCGTATTCGCTGGCGATGATCCTGAAGGAGATAAGCGCGAGCGTCGCCGGCTGGCGCATCGACATCGTCGCCACCGACCTGTCCCAGGAAGTACTGGAGAAATCCAAGGCCGGCATCTTCAGCCAGTTCGAGGTGCAGCGCGGGCTGCCGATCCAGTTGCTGGTGAAGAACTTCAAACAGGTCGGCGATCTGTGGCAGCTCAATCCGGATATCCGCTCGATGGTGCAGTTCAAGCAGCTCAATCTGCTGCAGGATTTTTCTCATCTCGGCACGTTCGATCTGATCTTCTGCCGCAACGTGCTGATCTATTTCGATCAGGACACCAAGATCGCGATCTTCAATCGTCTCGCCAAGCAGAATGAGGCCGATGGCTTCCTCGTGCTCGGCGCCGCCGAGACCGTGGTTGGATTGACCGACGTCTACAAACCTCTCGCCGACAAGCGCGGCGTCTATCGTCCCAGCGCCAATCGCACCGCGTCGCCGCCGCTCGCGCCGGCGATGGGAGCGGGCGCCATCAAGGCTGCCGCACGCTAGCTGTTGCCAGCGCGACTTCCCAAGTAAAAAGCCCGCTATAAAGGCGGGCTTTTTATATTCCGATGGCCGGTGCTGTTGACTTGGCGTGGCGCAGCGCATTAGTAAAACCCATGGGGATGTGCGATCTCCCCACGAGGCGACAAGCCCAAGCATCGCGTCCCGTCGTTAAACGAGGGCGCAGCCATGTCATCATATACGTCTGTCTCCATTGAAAAATTGTCCCGTCTCATCGGTACCGGCCGTGCGCCGCTGCTGATCGACGTGCGGACACCGGAAGATTTCGCTGCCGATCCGCGGCTGTTGCCGGGCGCGCAGCGGCGCTCCCACGAGAACGTGGCGGAGTGGGCCAGTGTGCTGGATGGACGGTCTGCCGTTGTCATTTGCCAGAAGGGCCACAAGCTCAGCGAAGGCGTCGCTGCATGGCTGCGCCATGCTGGCATCTCTGCCGAGACGCTGGACGGCGGCTTCGAAGCGTGGAAGGCGGCTCGGTTGCCTCTGGTGCCGGAAGCGAAGTTGCCGGTGCGAGACGCGCAGGGCCGCACTGTCTGGGTGACGCGCGCGCGGCCGAAGATCGACCGCATTGCCTGTCCGTGGCTGATCCGCCGCTTCATCGATCCGCAGGCCGTATTCCTGTTTGTCGCGCCGTCCGATGTTGAAGCTGTTGGCGAGCGTTTCAATGCCGCGCCGTTCGACATCGACAATACGTTCTGGAGCCATCGCGGCGAACTTTGTACCTTCGACGTGATGATCGATGAATTCGCTCTTGCGTCGCCGCCGTTGCTGCGGCTCGCAACAATGGTGCGCGCCGCCGACACCGGGCAGCTCGGCCTGTCGCCGGAGGCGCCGGGGC
>JAKFUP010000157.1 GCA_021732625.1 Hyphomicrobiales bacterium | reverse complement strand
TTCAAACCGTGAAAAGGCATTTGAAGCACCCGAACCGGCGGGCGCCAGCCGTTAGCCTGCGGGGTATCGCGGCCATCAGTTCTGCGTGGAGGACGTCATGTCGAAGGCAACACTCACCATCAGCAGTAAGAACTATTCGTCCTGGTCGCTGCGCGGCTGGCTGCTGGCGAAATTCGCCGGTCTGGAGTTCGACGAGATCATCACCGGCCCGGACGATGCGTCGGCCAAGGCGGAAATCCTGCTGCTGTCGTCGTCGATCCTGGTGCCGTGTTTGCGGCATGACGGAGCCACGGTCTGGGACACGCTGGCGATCGCGGAGTATCTCAACGACCTCATGCCTGATGCGGGTTTGTTGCCCGCGGACCGTGTTGCGCGGGCGCATTGCCGCTCGATCTGCGGCGAGATTCATTCAGGGTTTGCGACATTGCGCGCGTCATTGCCAGTCAATCTCAAGGGCCACTTTCCCGGCTTCAAAGTCTGGTCGCGTGCGCAGGCGGATATCGACCGGATCACTACCATCTGGCGCGAGTGTCTCACCAAGTCGGGTGGCCCGTTCCTGTTCGGTGGCCGGAGCATGGCGGATGCGATGTACGCGCCGGTGGTGACGCGCTTCATGACCTACGACGTGAAGCTGGATGCCAAGCTCGCGGCATACGCACACAACATCATGGCTCTTCCGGAAATGCAGGAGTGGATCGCCGCGGCGCGCCTTGAGCCTGCGGAAATCGAAGAGCTTGAGGTTGAATATTAGGCATTGCCGGGATTTAGCTGCCTGACGCTTAGGCGAAATGCGGGCGGCTGCATGCATTTCATTTGCTCAAGTTCAAGCCAGTTCGCCAACAACGCTGAGGACGGGGCCGCTGATCGGATTGCGGTCGTCGCGCCTGCCCGGTTTCACGGCTGGCATCCGACACGTCTTGATCGGGTTGTTTAGACCGCAGGCATTGGCGCGGTTTTCGCATAGTCACCTCTATCGCGACGGCAATGCCCAAGCTTTACGCCGTCGCCTTGCTCCCGGCGCGGGGCACCAAACAGTTGGAGGCCGCAAATGAATACCCATGCCACCGTCATGAAATTTTCCCACGTCAAGCCGACCGATACCAAGTTCGAGTCGGGTGGATTGCGTGGCTTCTTTCTCTATCGCGATCTCGGCATTGCGGAAGCGACCGGAGGCCAGGTCATTGCCCATCTGGTCAAGGCCGACAAGCCGCCGTCAGAAGGCACTGGCTGGCATCGCCACGATTGCAATTTCCAGATCGTGCTGATGACAAAGGGCTGGGCCAAGTTCATGTACGAGGACAAGGTCACGCTCGTCGAGGCTGGTGACTGCGTGCATCAGCGTCCCGGCATCACGCACTATCTGTTCGATTACTCACCGGACATGGAATATCTCGAGATCGTCAGCCCGGCCGATTTCAAGACCGTCGATATGCCGGCCCCGACCGACTACGTGCCACCGGTCACGCCCTGGAAATAACGGGCTGGGAAATAACAGTTAGCTGGCGGTCAGGGCCTTTAACGCGACGGCCACGTTTACGGTGGCTCGTCGCGTCAAAGTTTTGGCCGGAGCGTCATTCGTTAACGCGTCGCCTCCGGCTCGCCCGGCAATGCCCCGAGCCATTGATATTTCTTTCCTCATTTAGTGTTGGATTGTGTGCCGGTCTCTAGGTCTGGTCCCGCAGCAACGCCGCGACTCACGATTCAGCGATTCGGGCGCGTTTCGTTCCAGCCGCGTTCCAAACCTTAATGTTCGCCTGACCTGCTGCATCAATCCGGCACATACGGGGGTGATCCCAAAAAGTGGGAACCGGTTTTTGGACACGATCATGCCGGACCCAAGAAGACTCTAGCGGAGCCGGTCCGCGGCCTGCTTGCGGAACGCGCGATCACGCTTGAGGTGCCATTCGCGGCTCATGGCCTCGTTGCGGGTCTTGAACTCCTCCACGTGCAACAACACCCAGGCACGCCCGCGCGTGGAGCGCGCGCCGGTGCCAGCGTTATGCCGGGCGATGCGCCGGCCGAGGTCGTTGGTCCAGCCGACATAGGTAACGACGCGGCCTTTGCTTGCGCTTCCCAGCAGATAGACGAAGCAGTTTTGCGTCATGTCCCGACTATGCCCGCCGAATCGCGCCCGGATCAAAAATAGCCATCAAAAATAGCCACGGACCCAATTTCGGGGCAATCTGCGGGCAGGGCGGAATCGACCAATCATCAACAAGCAACAATCAACAAGGATGGCGGAATGCGTTTTCAGTCGCGATCAGCATTTTGGGTTGCGTGCGCCGTATGGATTTTTGTGCCTGACGCGGTGCGGGCGCAGGACGTGCCCGGTATCGAAATCTGCACGGTCGAGAAAACCATGGAGCGGCGCACCAGTTGCTTGCAGAGCAACGTCGATTTTCTGAAGAAGTCACTCGATAAAGTGCAGCTCGATGGCCGGGCGCGGCTCGATGCCGCCAATCGCCAGATCGAATCTCTGAAAGCTGTCGTCGTGTCGCTGCAAAAGACGGTCGGCGATCTTCAGGCCGATGCCGAGAAGGCGAAGAAGCCTGCGGCCCCGCCAGCATCTCCAGCACCCGCGCCGCCGGCAGCGCAGAAATAACGTCAACTGCAAAGCAACGCCGCTTCCCGCAGCCGCAGTCTGCGCGGGAGGCGGAGCGGGCGGGTTGGCAACGCGCAACGGCTTGCTCTAGAGTTGGACATAATATGAAGCGAGATACGAAGCGAGCCGCGTTCGCTCAGTGAACGCAGCATCTCGGATCTCAAAACAAAAACTGCCGGGAGATGCCCTTGTCAAATATTCGCGTGCTCGCAACCGATTTGCAATTTCCCGAAGGCCCGGTGGTCTTGCCGGATGGCTCTGTCGTTCTGGTTGAAATCCGCAGGCAGCAATTGACGCGCGTCTATCCCGACGGCCGCAAGGAAGCGGTCGCAAAAATTCCCGGCGGCCCGAATGGCGCGGCGATGGGGCCGGACGGCAAGATCTACATCTGCAACAACGGCGGCTTTGGCTGGATCCCGACACGCAACATGCTGCTGCCGGGTCCGCCCGCGCCGCACGAATATATCGGCGGCTCGCTGCAGCGCGTCGATCTGCGGAGCGGCAAGATCGAAACGCTGTTCGAGACGTGCGGCGAGCACAGGCTGAACGGTCCTAACGATCTGTGTTTCGATAAACAAGGCGGGCTCTGGTTCACCGACCTCGGCAAGCGCCGCGCCCGCGATATGGACGTCGGTGCGCTCTACTACATGAAGCCGAATGCGGCGGGCTTGACCGAGCAGGTGCATGGCATGTTGCCTGCCAACGGCACCAGTCTCTCGCCGGACGAGAAGACGGTCTACGTCGCCGAAACACCGACCGCGCGGCTGTGGGCGTTCGACATCGGCGAGCCTGGCGAGATCAAACCGCGCGACGTGATCTATCGCGGCGAGCGCGGCACGCCAATCGCGGGCCTCGGCGGTTATCAGATGTTCGATTCGCTCGCGGTCGAGGCATCCGGCAATATCTGCGTCGCCACTCTCGTGTCGGGCTGCATCTCGGTGATCGCGCCGGACGGCAAGCTGATCGAGCAGGTGCCGACTGGCGATCGCGTCACTACCAACATTGCTTTCGGCGGACCTGAATTGAAAACGGCCTACATCACGCTGTCCGGTAAGGGCGAGTTGATCGCGATGGATTGGCCGCGTGGCGGTCTGCCGTTGAATTTCCTGAACAAGTGATGGTTCTCACCTCTCCCCGGGAGAGGTCGGCAAGTGTAACGAGCCGGGTGAGGGGCATCTCATGTAAAACGCTTTTGTCCCTCACCCCGACCCTCTCCCCGCTGGCGGGGAGAGGGAGTAAGAATCTGGTGGCGCGATTCTCGGAGACAAACAACCGATGGCCTGGCTTGAACCCGTCACCCTCGAAGGACCGCACGCGCGGCTGGAGCCGCTTGAAGCATCGCATCGCGACGGTATGATCGAGGCGGTGAAGGACGGCGAGTTGTGGAACCTTTGGTACACATCTATTCCACCGCCCGAGCGGATGGATGCGGAAATCGCGCGGCGGCTGGGTCTGCAAACGGCTGGCGCGATGCTGCCGTTTACGGTGCGCGATGCCGCCGGAAAAATCGCCGGCATGACGAGTTACATGAACGTCGATGCCGCTAACCGGCGCGTCGAAATCGGCTCGACCTGGTATGCGGCGCGGGTTCAGCGCACGCCGCTCAATACCCAATGCAAGCTGTTGTTGCTCGCGCACGCTTTCGACAAGCTGGATTGCATCGCGGTGGAGTTCCGCACGCACTTTTTCAATCAACAGAGCCGTCGCGGCATCGAGCGGCTTGGCGCCAAATATGACGGCATCATTCGCAATCATCAGATCGCGCCGAACGGCACGCTGCGCGATACCGTCGTCTACAGCATCATCGCGTCCGAATGGCCGACGGTGAGAGCGCATCTGACGTATCAGTTAGGGCGGGAGCGCAGTTAAACGCCGAAGCCGTGAAGACATAATTTCTTCCGGCCAGCGCTGCTTCACCGGAAGACCAATCAGTTTAACGTCGCGTTGATTTCCTAAACTTCGCGGCGGCTCAGGAAAGCGAGACGCTCGAACAGATGCACGTCCTGCTCGTTCTTGAGTAGCGCGCCGTGCAGCGGCGGGATCAGCTTGCGTGGATCGCGCTCCCGCAACATTTCCGGCGTCATTTCCTCGTTGAGCAGGAGCTTGAGCCAGTCGAGAAGTTCGGATGTCGAAGGCTTCTTCTTCAGGCCCGGGACGTCGCGGACCTCGAAGAAAATGCGCATCGCTTCGGCGACAAGCCGCTTCTTGATGTCCGGGAAGTGAACATCGACGATCTGCTCCA
Source organism: Hyphomicrobiales bacterium (assembly GCA_021732625.1). Classification (GTDB taxonomy): domain Bacteria; phylum Pseudomonadota; class Alphaproteobacteria; order Rhizobiales; family Xanthobacteraceae; genus SG-bin9. Next base: position 5,935 of record JAKFUP010000157.1, on the reverse strand, counting down.
TCGTCTCCTGGTCGGGAAACTTGATGTAGTGGAAGAAACAACGGCGCAGGAACGCGTCCGGCAGTTCCTTTTCGTTGTTCGAGGTGATGATGACGACGGGACGCTGCGCGGCTTTGATGTTTTCGCCGGTCTCGTAGACATAGAATTCCATGCGGTCGAGTTCGAGCAACAGATCGTTGGGAAATTCGATGTCGGCCTTGTCGATCTCGTCGATCAGCAGGACAGGGCGCTCCCCGTGGGTAAAGGCGTCCCACAATTTGCCGCGTTTGATGTAGTTTGAGATCTCCGACACGCGCGGGTCGCCGAGCTGGCTGTCGCGCAAGCGCGACACCGCATCATATTCGTAAAGCCCCTGTTGCGCCTTGGTGGTCGATTTGATGTGCCAGGTCATCAGCGGCGCGCCGATAGCTTTTGCGACTTCCTCGGCCAGCACGGTCTTGCCGGTGCCAGGCTCCCCCTTCACCAGCAAGGGGCGCTCAAGCACGATCGCGGCGTTGACAGCGATCTTCAAATCGTCGGTGGCGACATAATTCTTCGTGCCGGAAAATTTCATCAGACTCTTGCCTTCTTATTATCCGTCTCGGCCGGTGCGGGCGTTGACCCAAACAACAGACGACCGCCACGCGGGCGGTCGTCCCTGATCTCGAAAACCTGTTCTAGCGTCTTAACAGCGCGAGAATGACCAGCACAATGACTGCGCCGATCATGGCGTTGATGATTTCGGCGACCCAGCCGCCGCCGATGGCGATGCCCAATCTCGGCAGCAGCCAGCCGGCAACCACGGCGCCGACGATGCCGATGACGATGTTACCAAGCAGGCCGAAGCCGCCGCCCTTGACGATCAGCCCGGCAAGCCAGCCGGCGATGGCACCAACAATGAGCCACGCAATAATACCCATGTGACGTTCCCCCTGTTCAAGCCTTTGTAATAACGCCGATTTTAGCGGCCGCGATCCGGTCCCGCATTGGGTCCGGACGGCAAGGGAAATTCTAGAGGAAAAATACCGGCGGTCCAGATGCGGCGATTGCAGGCGGTCCGCGCGATCCGGCCTGTCCTGCACAATTGCCGCCCACTCGCGCGCCCGCGGCCCTTGACGGATCAGCCTCCGCGCGCAACTTTCAGCTCATGTTCCTGCAATTTTTTACATCGCTGCGTGACGCGCAGGTGCCGGTCACGCTGCGCGAATACCTCACGCTGATGGAAGCGCTCGACGCCGATCTCGCGGATCAGACGGTTGAGAACTTCTACTATCTGTCGCGCGCGTCGCTGGTGAAGGACGAGCGCAACCTCGACAAGTTCGATCGCGTATTTGGTACTGTGTTCAAGGGGCTGGAGAATCTGCTCGACGCCATGGAGAAGGCCGAGATTCCGGCCGAGTGGCTGAAGAAACTTGCCGAGAAATATCTGACGGAAGACGAGAAGAAGCAGATCGAGGCTATGGGCTGGGACAAGCTCATGGAGACGCTGAAGAAGCGACTCGAGGAGCAAAAGGGCCGTCATCAAGGCGGCAGCAAGTGGATCGGCACTGGCGGCACGTCGCCCTTCGGCAATAACGGCTACAATCCCGAAGGCATCCGTATCGGCCAGGAAAAGAACCGCAACTTCAGAGCGGTGAAGGTGTGGGACAAGCGCGAGTTCAAGGATCTCGACGGCAATGTCGAGCTCGGCATCCGCAACATCAAGGTCGCGTTGCGGCGCCTGCGCAAATTCGCGCGCACCGGCGCGCCGGACGAACTCGATCTCGACACCACGATCCGCGAGACGGCCAATCACGGTTATCTCGACGTGCATATGCGGCCTGAGCGGCGCAATGCGGTGAAGGTACTGGTGTTTTTCGATATCGGTGGGTCGATGGACTCGCACATCGCTCAAGTCGAAGAATTGTTCTCTGCCGCGAAAAGCGAATTCAAGCACATGGAGTATTTCTACTTCCACAATTGCCTCTATGAAGGGGTGTGGAAGCAGAACAAGCGCCGCTTCAGCGACCGCACCCAGACCTGGGACATTCTGCACAAGTATCCGCACGACTATAAGGTCGTGTTTGTCGGCGATGCGTCGATGTCACCTTACGAGATCATGGTGCCGGGCGGCTCAGTCGAGCACGTCAACGAGGAACCTGGCAACGTCTGGCTCGATCGCGTCACCCGCACCTATCCGCACACGATCTGGCTCAATCCAGTTGCGCGTAAGCACTGGGACTATTCCGAATCCACCACGATCATCCGCCGCCTGCTTAACGAGCGCATGTTTCCGTTGACGCTCGAAGGGCTTGAAGGCGCCATGAAAGAACTCACGCGCTAGCATAAGGCGCGGCATTGCGAGGAAACATCACCCATGCCCCAAACCATTCGCCGTGGCATCAAAGCCATGCTCGACGAAGCCAATGCCGAAATCGAGACGATGAATGTGCAGCAGGTCAAGGACGCGGCTGCGAAGGGCGATGTCGTGATCGTCGATATTCGCGACCCGCGCGAGATCGAGCGCGATGGCCGGATTCCCGGAGCGTTTCCCTGCACGCGCGGCATGCTGGAGTTCTGGATCGATCCGGAAAGCCCATACGCCAAACCGGTTTTCCAGCAAGACAAGAAGTTCATCTTTCATTGCGCGGGAGGATTACGATCGGCGCTGGCCGCCAAGACAGCGCACGACATGGGCTTGAAACCGGTGGCGCATCTCGGCGGTGGTTTTGCTGCATGGCGCGACGCAGGTGGAGCAGTCGAGGCGTTCGAGCCGAAGAAGCCGAAGGGTTAGGCCTGCGCCTGGCGGGCTCTTGTTTCACCTCTCCCCGCAGGCGGGGAGAGGTCGCGAGCAGAGCGAGCGGGTGAGGGGCGGATTGTTGAGTCAGTTGCCCCTCACCCCAACCCTCTCCCCGCAGGCGGGGAGAGGGAGAAGACAAAAGGGAGTACCGAGAAATGATGACCACCAGAGACCCGCTGGTTTCCACCGAATGGCTCGCCGCGCATCTGAACGATGCGAATGTCAAAATTATCGACGCATCTTTCAAGCTGCCGGGCATGACCCCGCTACCGAAGGACGATTACCTGAAAGCGCACCTTCCCGGCGCGGTGTTCTTCGACGTCGATGCAGTCTCGGATCATGCGAGCCCATTGCCGCATATGTATCCGTCCGCCGAGCAGTTCGGTCACGACGCTGGTGCGCTCGGCGTGAGCAATGCCGACACGGTGGTGATTTACGACTCCGGGAGCTGGATGGCAGCGCCGCGGGCGTGGTGGATGTTTCTGGCGTTCGGTCATCAGAGCGTTCGCGTGCTCGATGGCGGCCTCAAGAAATGGCTCGCCGAAGGCCGCGCAGTCGAGAGCGGCGCGTCGGCGCCGAAGCCCGGGACGTTCAAGGCGGCGTTCGATGCGAAACGGACCCGCAGCATGCAGCAGATGGTCGCGAACGTCGCCAGCAAAGCCGAACAGGTGATCGATGCGCGGGCGCAAAGTCGTTACGAGGGCAGCGTGCCTGAACCGCGGCCGGGTCTGCGCGCGGGACACATTCCCGGCAGCCGCAACGTGCCGTACAATATGCTGATCGATCCGGCGACCGGAGCGATGAAGTCCCTCGACGAATTGCGCGCGGCGTTCGCAGGCGCAGGCGTGGCGCTGGATGCGCCGATCGTCACAAGCTGCGGTTCGGGTGTGTCGGCTGGCGTGCTGACGCTGGCGCTGTATCGGCTCGGCGTCGAGAATCCAGCGCTGTACGACGGCTCGTGGTCGGAGTGGGGGATGCCCGACGGTCCGCCAATCGCAACCGGGCCAGCCTAAATCTAGTTCGTGCCGAGCGGTAAGCCAAACGGCTGAGTTTGCTGTTGTTGTTGAGCAGCGCGTGCGCGGATCGCGGCGGCGCGCCGTTGCGCTGCGACCCTCGCAGCGCGTGCCCGCTTGGCGGCCTGCTGATTGCGAATGCGAACGGCCGAGGCTTCAGCTTTTTTCTTTGCCTCAACTGCCAGCTTTTCCGTTTCGGCTCCGCCATCACTCAATGCGGCCAGTTTCTGCGCTGGAGTTGTCCCGGATTTTGCGGCGTCGGGTATGGCCGGTTGCTGTAACGGCGCGGCCACAGGCGTTGTTTCAATCGCGGAGGCTGCGGCAATCGCGACGTCCTTCTTTTCGGCGGTGCGCAGAAATTCGGACTGCAAGAATGAAACGTCCGGCATAAGTGGCATCGGCAGCTCTGGAATATCAGGCAGGCCAACGGCGCGCGGCAAGGATGGCTGTGCATCTGTTGTAGCGCCAGCGGCCTGAAGCTCCCGAACCGGTTGTGTATCGGTTTTGCTCTCGGTTGCAGCAGGCTGTGCGTCGGGCGGCGGCGATGCGAATGCCGGGACTGCGGCACCATCGGCCTTGGTGGGTTCGGGCTCCGCACGCAATAGCGCAATCACTGGCTGGCTTGTGTCGAAGTGTTGCTTGACGAACACCTGCTCCTGCGGGGGCCGCCGTTGCGGCAGAGTCGCGAAGTTTTCATGCGTTGCGCGCAGCAAGGCGGCTGCGCCAAGCGCGAAAACCAGCACAGAGACCGACATGGTCGTGGCGAGCAGAAGAAATCTCAATCCTGGAAGCATTGCCTGGGATGTCCGGCCTCTCGCGCGCTGGATCGCGCGATGGCGTTTGAGCTGTGAAAACGCGGAACGCCGACGCGCACTGAGGCAACAAACGCAACTGGCACAGGAGGTACATCGATGCGGAGCCAGCGGTTGTCGCCGGCTCCGAAGCTGTTCAACCGCGAATCAACCCCGCGTGAGAATAGCGCAAGGCGGCGCGGCCGATTCGTTAAATTTACAAAGGAAAAGCAAGGCGCTGGAACCGCCATCCCGGAGGGGAAAATGGCGATTTTCTCGCGAAAATGTCACACATTCCGGGCTGGAATTTTTGCCTCAAGTCTTGAATGCGCCTATATCGTGAGCCAATGACCCGTTAACGTTCCAGTACAGGCTTGGGGTTATAAAAGCGGCATGATGAACAAGAGCATTTTAGCGGTTTTTGCCGCTGCCGCGTTGGGTTCGGCAGCATCGGGTTCTATGGCAACGCCGGCAGCTGCCCAGATCTATCAGCAATCTCCGGCCTATTCGAACCAGCCGTATCGCGGACAGTCCAGCGCTGCGCCCGATTTCGATGCGCTCGATGACGACGACACGCCGCTCTCGCAAAATCCGGCCGCCCTGCCGCCTCCGGGTCTAGGCCGTGCCCCGCTGGGTCCCATATTGTCCCCGGACGATCCGCGCTATGGCCGCCCGTCGGCCAACGCCGCGCCGCTCGGTCCGGTTCTGTCTCCGAATGATCCGCGCTACGGTCAGCCATCAGGTCCACCGCCGGTGATCTACTCTGACCGGCCCGGCCAGCAGCCCGCATATGGCTCACAGTACGGATCGCCGCGCGATGGCGCGCCGCGTCCGCCGGAAGGTGTCGCCTCGAATGGTCCGGTGACGGGTTCGATCCAGCAGCCGCAAGGCAATGACGGCCGGCAGTCGGTGATGGCGTTGCCTGCCGACGAGCAGCCTGAGTCAGGCCCGGTCAAGGAATTGCCGCCGCATCTGCGCAAGCAGGAAGTCTCGTTCCCGACCAAGGAACCGGCCGGCACCATCGTGGTCGATACCTCGAACACGCATCTCTATTACGTGCTCGGCAACGGTCGTGCGGTCCGCTACGGCGTGCGCGTCGGACGTGACGGGTTCACCTGGAACGGCTTGCAGAAGGTGACCCGCAAGGCGGAGTGGCCGGATTGGCATCCGCCGACCGAGATGATCGAGCGCCAGCCTTATCTGCCGCGCTTCATGGCCGGCGGTCCGGGCAATCCGCTCGGCGCGCGCGCCATGTATCTTGGCAACACCGTCTATCGCATTCACGGCACCAACCAGCCGTCGACCATTGGCCAGTTCGTCTCGTCGGGCTGTATCGGCATGCTGAACGACGACGTGGCCGATCTGTTCGAGCG
>JAKFUP010000057.1:9163-10935 GCA_021732625.1 Hyphomicrobiales bacterium | reverse complement strand
AAGAGGCCCAAGAGATACGGGATAAGGCCTACAAGGAATCGCTAAAGAAAATTCCGAACCAGACCGCGCCCAACGATCCATGGGGCAGCGCACGCGCCGCTGAATCACAGAAGGCAGCCGCGCCGAAGCCGAAGCCCGCCGTGACAACGGCCCCGGCGCAAAAGAAGAGCGGCGTCGCCAACAACTGACCTCGTAGCAATCTCGCCGTCATCCCTGCGAAAGCAGGGATCCATAACCTCCGCGTTCATGGGGTTATTCTGCAAAAACTCCCGAGCGGCGAGCGCCGTTCCACAAGCAACTGCCTGAGCGTATGGGTCCCTGCATTCGCAGGGACAACCCGTTCGATGGGGACAAGCGCTCCGCTCATTTCCCGCGCGCGTAGGAACGCCCGCCGATCTTTGCTACCATCCAGACATGCTGACAAAGCCCATCCCTGAATTTGAGGCTGAAGGCCAAGGTCCCGACACGACCGCGGCGAGCGAGCCCGCGCGGCTGACGCCGATGATGGAGCAGTACCTTGAGATCAAGGCCGCCAATCCGGGGCTGCTGTTGTTTTACCGGATGGGCGACTTCTACGAGATGTTTTTCGAGGATGCCGAGATCGCATCGCGCGCGCTTGGCATCGTGCTGACCAAGCGCGGCAAGATCAACGGCGCGGATATCCCGCTGTGTGGCGTGCCGGTCGAGAAGTCGGAAGATTATCTCCATCGCTTGATCGCGCTTGGTCACCGCGTCGCCGTTTGTGAGCAGACCGAAAATCCTGCGGAAGCAAAAAAGCGCGGGTCCAAGAGCGTGGTGCGCCGCGATGTGGTGCGGCTGGTCACGCCGGGTACCCTCACCGAAGACAATCTGCTCGATGCCCGCACCAATAGCTATTTGCTGGCGATGGCACGGGCTCGTGGATCGAATGCGAGCGCCGATCGCATCGGGCTTGCATGGATCGATATCTCCACCGCGGAATTCTCCGTGACAGAATGCAGCGCGGCCGAACTCGGCGCGACGCTGGCGCGGATCAATCCGAACGAAGCCATCGTTCCGGATGCGATCTACAATGATCCGGAGTTCAACGATCTGCTGCGCTCGCTCGCAGCCGTCACGCCGGTGACGCGCGACGTGTTCGATGGCGCGACTGCCGAGCGGCGGCTGTGCGACTACTTCGCCGTCGCCACCATGGACGGCTTCGGCGCGCTGTCGCGGCTGGAGACAACGGCTGCTGCGGCAGCGGTCACCTACATCGAGCGCACCCAGGTCGGCCAGCGCCCGCCCCTGTCGCCGCCCGCGCGCGAAAGTTCCGGCGCTGTGATGGCGATCGATCCCGCGACCCGCGCCAATCTCGAACTCACCCGCACACTCAGCGGCGAGCGGCGCGGCTCACTGCTCGATGCGATCGATCGCACCATCACCGCCGCCGGTTCGCGATTGCTCGCTCAGCGACTTGCGGCACCTTTGACGGATGAGGCGCTCATCGCCCGGCGTCTCGATGCGGTCAGTGGATTCGTCGCGGATTCGGCGGTTCGCGACGACATTCGCGCGATCTTGAAGTCCGCGCCCGATATGGCGCGCGCATTGGCGCGGCTCTCGGTCGGGCGCGGCGGTCCGCGCGATCTTGCGGCCTTGCGCGATGGAATCGACGCCGCAGGGCAAGCCTCGCAACGACTCGCGCAGATGGCGCAGCCGCCACAGGATATTGCGCTGGCTGCGAAATCTTTGCAGCGCCCGCCGCGCGATCTGGTGCGTGGACTGACTGCAGCGCTCGACGACACACTGCCGCT
>JAKFUP010000057.1:0-8295 GCA_021732625.1 Hyphomicrobiales bacterium | reverse complement strand
GAGATCGGACGCGGCACGGCGACGTTCGACGGATTGTCGATCGCATGGGCGAGCATCGAGCATCTGCATGAGAACAACAAATGCCGCGCGCTGTTCGCGACGCACTACCATGAACTGACCGCACTCTCGGCGCGGCTGCCGCGGCTGTTCAATGCGACCGTGCGCGTCAAGGAATGGCAGGGCGACGTGGTGTTTCTGCACGAGGTGCTGCCCGGTGCGGCGGATCGGTCTTACGGCATCCAGGTCGCCAAGCTCGCCGGTCTGCCATCGCCCGTCATCATTCGCGCACGCGCGGTGCTGGCGAAACTCGAAGCGCAGGATCGAAGCTCCACGACTAAAGCGCTCGCCGACGATCTGCCGCTGTTCGCAACGCCGTCACGCGCCGCAGTTGAGTTACAGCCGCCGACCGCCGCAGAGAAGCTGATGGACGCGCTGAAGGCGCTGCATCCCGACGAGATGTCGCCCCGCGAGGCGCTCGACGCGCTTTACGCGCTGAAGAAGGAACTGGACGAGTAGCCGTCACATCCGCTGCAGCGAGACCTCGACCCTCGGGCCGTTCTTGATGGTCTGATAGACGACGCAATAGCGCTCGGTGAGCTTGAGCAACAGATCGAGCTTGTCCTGCGGCGCGTCGGTCTCAACGTCGAAGCGCAAACGGATGGCCTCGAAGCCGACTGGCGTTTCCTTGTCGACACCGAGCGTGCCGCGGAAATCCAGATCGCCTTCAGCAATCACATGTCCGGCCTTCAGCGGAATCTCGATCGCGGTTGCGACCGACTTCAACGTGACGCCCGCACAGGCGACCAGCGCCTCCAGCAGCATGTCGCCCGAGCAAAGCTCAAGCCCGGAGCCGCCGGTCGCCGGATGCAATCCCGCCACCGCCAGCGCACGGCCGGTTTCGACCTTGCAGGCGATGCCTTCGTTCTCGATCGAACCCGTGGCCTTCAATGTGATCAGCGCGGTTTTCGGATCGGACTTGTAGCGCTCCTTGATCGGGGCCTGTGTAGCGCGAAGGCTTGCGGCGTCCATGATTGTCTCCTGCTTTTCTCGTTATAACGCTTTGTCCGTTGGCCGGTTTATCACCAGATTGACGATCACGGTCACATCTTCGCGCAGCGGCGACGGAAATTGATGAAAAGTATTAATTTTCAATAAGATAGGCTTCATGGCAAGCGAGCCCGTCGCGATCGCTTCTCGCTTTGAATGATCCGTTGTGAAGCACAAACCGAAATCCAATCTCTCGCAACCAGCCGATGCATCGTGACAGCGGGTCGCACGTCCGATATTCCCAAGGTCAATGAACATCGCGACCAAAGACGCGCAGCCCGGCGCGCATTCCTTTTTCGATACCGCCCGTATCGAATCCGACATCGATGCGCTTGCCGGCAAGCATGCCGGCAACAACGATGTGTTCCGCTCTGCGATGGCGCAGCTTTTCAAGGCGGAAATGGTGACCGCGCGCGAGGCGATTCAGGAACTGCTGCTGAAAGATCGCCATGGCCGCCGCTGCGCGGAACGGCTGTGCGACGTGCAGGACGGCATCATCCGCATCCTGTTCAAGGCGGTAACCCGTCATCTCTATCATTCGGCGCTGCCCTCGGAAGCAGAGCGGATGTCGATCATCGCCACCGGCGGCTACGGCCGCGGCCTGATGGCGCCGGAGTCCGACATCGATTTGCTGTTCGTGCTGCCCTACAAGCAGACCGCATGGGGCGAGCAAGTCGCCGAAGCGATGCTTTACTGCCTCTGGGACATGGGGCTGAAAGTCGGACACGCCACGCGCTCGATCGACGAGTCGGTTCGGCAGGGCCGTGCCGACATGACGATCCGGACTTCGCTGCTGGAATCGCGTTTTCTCGCTGGCGATCAGGCGCTGTTCGACGAACTGATGGTCCGTTTCGACAAGAACGTCGTGCAGGGCACTGCTGCCGAATTCGTCACTGCAAAACTCGCCGAACGTGAAGAGCGCCATCGTCGCGCCGGACAATCACGTTATCTGGTCGAACCGAACGTCAAGGACGGCAAAGGCGGTCTGCGCGACCTCCATACGCTGTTCTGGATCGCCAAGTATGTCTATCGCGTGCGCGAGACCGCCCAGCTTGTCGAGCGCGGCGTATTCGACGCGCAGGAATACCGCACCTTCCGCCGCTGCGAGGACTTCCTGTGGTCGGTGCGCTGCAATCTGCACTTTTACGCCAAGCGCGCCGAAGAGCGGGTGACATTCGACATGCAGCGCGAGCTGGCGCAACGCCTCGGCTATACCTCGCATCCCGGCATGCAGGACGTCGAACGGTTCATGAAGCACTACTTCCTGGTCGCAAAGGATGTCGGCGACCTCACCGCGATCCTGTGCGCCAAGCTGGAAGACCAGCAAGCCAAGCCCGCGCCGGTGCTGTCGCGCATGATGGCCAAGCTGAGGCCTGCGACCAAGCGGCGGAAACTGCCCGAGAGCGATGCCTTCATCATCGATCACAACCGCATCAACCTCGCCTCGCCCGATGTGTTCAAGCACGACCCTGTCAACCTGATCCGCATTTTTCGTCTGGCGCAGAAGAACAACCTCGCCTTTCACCCCGACGCGATGCGCACGGTCACGCGCTCGCTGAAGCTGATCGACGGCGGATTGCGTGATGACCCGGCAGCGAACAAGCTGTTCATCGAGATTCTCACCTCCGACAATGCGGAAATCGTACTGCGGCGGATGAACGAGACCGGCGTGCTCGGCCATTTCATCCGCGCCTTCGGCAAGATCGTGTCGATGATGCAGTTCAACATGTACCATCACTACACGGTGGACGAACACTTGCTGCGCTGCATCGGCATCCTTCAGGACATCGAACGCGGCGGCAATGACGAGTTCGCGCTCGCCAGCGATCTGATGCGCAAGATTCAACCGGCTCACCGCGCGGTAATCTATATCGCCGTGCTGCTGCACGACATCGCCAAGGGACGCCCGGAAGACCACTCGATTGCCGGCGCGAAAGTCGCGCGGCGGCTGTGTCCGCGTCTCGGCTTCAGCGCAAAGGAAACCGAGCTGATCGCCTGGCTGATCGAAGAGCATCTCACGATGTCTACAGTTGCGCAGTCGCGCGACCTCTCCGACCGCAAGACCATCGAGAATTTTGCCGCTGTGGTGCAGACGCTGGAGCAGATGAAACTGCTGACCATTCTCACCACCGCGGATATCCGCGGTGTCGGCCCCGGCGTGTGGAACGGCTGGAAGGCCCAACTGCTCCGCACGCTGTATTACGAGACTGAACCGGTACTGACCGGCGGTTTCTCCGAGGTCAACCGCGCCAAACGCATCACCGCAGCACAGGCGGAATTCCGCGCCAACATGGCGGAGTGGCCGGAGAAAGATCTCAACACCTATATAGCGCGGCAGTATCCGGCTTACTGGCTCAAGGTCGATCTGCAGCGCAAGATCCGCCATGCCCGCTTTGTGCGCTCCAGCGAAGCTGGCGGCCACAAGCTCGCGGTCAATGTCGGCTTCGACGAAGGCCGCGGCGTCACCGAACTGACGATTCTCGCGGCGGATCATCCCTGGCTGCTGTCAATCATCGCGGGCGCTTGCGCTTCCGCCGGCGCCAATATTGTGGACGCACAGATTTACACCACCACCGACGGGTTGGCGCTCGATACCATTGCGATCTCGCGCGAGTACGACCGCGACGAAGACGAAGGCCGTCGGGCGACTCGTATCGGCGAGACCATCGAACAAGCTCTCGAAGGCAAGTTGCAGCTCCCGGAGGTGGTAGCAAAGCGCGCGGTGCGCAAGGCGCGGCCTTTCACAGTCGAGCCGGAAATCACCATCAACAATCAATGGTCGGACCGCTACACGGTGATCGAGGTTTCGGGTCTCGACCGGCCGGGTCTGCTCTACGAACTGACCACCTCGATCTCGAAGCTCAATCTCAACATCGCATCCGCGCACGTCGCGACTTTCGGCGAACGGGCGCGCGACGTATTTTACGTGACGGACCTCCTCGGCGCGCAAATCACCGCACCGACACGGCAGGCTGCAATCAAGCGCGCGTTGATCCACCTGCTTACCAACGGTGCAACGGCAGCCGCCTGAACGGTCTACCGCAAGCCCTGTCCTGTGCTAGGTTTCGCCGGCTGATTTTCAGCAAAGCACTTTGGGGGACTGCCGATGATTGTTGCTGCTGGAATTCTCGTCGCCGCCGTTGCAGCGCTTCACATCTATTTTCTCGTGCTGGAAATGTTTCTTTGGACCACGCCGAAGGGCCTCAAGACCTTCAACATGACCCAGCAAAAGGCTGACGATTCCGCTGTGCTCGCCGCCAATCAGGGACTGTATAACGGGTTCCTCGCCGCGGGTCTGATCTGGGGATTGCTGCATCCGGTCGATGCGATCGGAAGGCAGATCGACATCTTTTTTCTGCTCTGCGTCATTGTCGCTGGATTGTATGGCGGTTACTCGGTGAGCAAGCGCATCTTGACGGTGCAGGCGGCGCCTGCCGCGGTCGCGCTCGTCCTGCTGCTGGTCGCAAAGTAAGCCCAACCTTAAAACAATGCCTGCTTGCAAGCGGTTAGAGTGTCATCCAAGATCGGGGCTCTACCGCCGCACGCCCAAAACAAGATCGCGTCGATGCGACATTCAGGGAGACCATTCATGGCGACAACCGCAAGAATAGCAGCCTCCACTACGCTCGTAGTGGCAGTGCTCGCGATCGCCTTCTCGGCGACGTCCGCGCTCGCGCAAAAGAAATACGACACCGGTGCGACCGACACTGAAATCAAGATCGGCCAGACCATGCCGTTCTCCGGACCGGCATCGGCTTATGCCACCATCGGCAAAGCTCAACTCGCCTACTTCAAGATGATCAACGATCAGGGCGGCATCAACGGGCGCAAGGTCAATCTGATCCAGTACGACGACGCCTACTCGCCGCCGAAGGCCGTCGAGCAGGTACGCAAGCTGGTCGAAAGCGACGAAGTGCTGCTGACGTTCCAGCTTCTCGGCACGCCATCGAACGCGGCGGTGCAGAAGTACATGAACCAGAAGAAGGTGCCGCAACTGTTTGCCGCCACCGGCGCATCGAAGTTCACTGACCCGAAGAACTTTCCGTGGACGATGGGCTTCAATCCCAACTACCAGACCGAAGGCCGCATCTACGGCAAATATATTCTAACCAACTATCCGGCAGCGAAGATCGGCATTCTTTATCAGAACGACGACCTCGGCCGTGACTATCTGACCGGCCTCAAGGATGCCCTCGGCGACAAGGCGAAAACCATGATCGTCGCCGAAGCCTCCTACGAGACCGGCGACCCGACCGTCGACTCGCAGATCGTGAAGCTCAAGTCAGCCGGCGCGGACCTGTTCTACAGCGCGACAACGCCGAAGTTCGCCGCGCAGGCGATCAAGAAGAACGCCGAGCTCGGCTGGAATCCGGTTCACATTCTCAACATCAACTCGACGTCGGTCGGCGCGGTGCTGAAGCCGGCCGGGCTTGAAGCGTCGAAAAACATCGTCAGCGTCAACTACGGAAAAGACCCGCTCGATCCGCAGTGGAAGGACGATGCAGGCATGAAGCGTTATTACGCCTTCATGGACAAGTACTATCCCGAAGGTGACAAGTTCTCGAGCTTCAACAGCTACGGCTACTCGACCGCGGAATTGATGGCCTACGTGCTGGAGCAATGCAAAGACGACCTGACCCGCGACAACGTCATGAAGGTGGCGACCAGCCTGAAGAACCGGACCGGCGACCTGTCCCTGCCGGGCATCTCCAGCAACACCACACCGAGCGATTATCGCGTCAACAAGCAGCTTCAGATGATGAAGTTCAACGGCGAGCGCTGGGAACTGTTCGGCAAGATCATTGAGGACGACTCGGCGAGCTGATCCGCAAACTAATCCCAACGCATCGCGTCAAATCATGAACCGGCGGTGCGAAAGCGCCGCCGGTTTTGCTTTGGCTTTCAGTTTCACCGACGTCTTCACCTCGCCCCGTTTACGGGGAGAGGTCGGCGAGCAAAGCGAGCCGGGTGAGGGGCAGCTGCGATGAGCGCCCCTCACCCCGACCCTCTCCCCGCTCGCGGGGAAAGGGAGAAGATTTACCCCGGTACCTCGCCGAAGTTCTTTCCGACCGGCAACGCGGCGTGGCGGATCAGCCGTGAATCTTCGACCGCCGCCTGACGATGTTTGACCGCCTCGCGATAGACCGGGTCGCGGATCATCTCGACGAACGCGCCGACGCCCGGATATTCAGCGATGAAGCAATGATCCCAACGCTCGGACTGCGGGCCGATCAGCATCAGCTCGAACCGGCCCTGCCAGATGATCTTGCCGCCAAGCCGCTCGAATACGGGACCGCTCTCGCGGCCGTAGGAAGCGTAGGCCTCCGCACCGCTGGTCTTGCGCCCGTCAGGATAAACAGCGTCGGCGCGCAGACGGACCAGATTGAGCATCTGGATCGGCCCCTCGCGGTTATTGTCCCGGAAGGCTGCGAAAGTTTCCTTGGCCGGATCGATATGCCCGTTCATGTGGTCTCCCTCGCGCACTCATACTTTCTGATCATGATCCCGGTCAGGATCGTGCCGCAATTCCGGCACGCTGCTCCTGTTTACCGGAGCATGATCCACTCGGAAAACCGGTGCCCACTTTCCTGATCATGCTCTCTAATCCCTCATTAACCTTTGTGTAACCCCCCCTTAAACCGCACCGCTTAGGGTTCGGATGGCGGGAGTGGCGTGGGCGTGCATGGCTTTCTAAGAAATGGCGTTTTGGCGACAGAAAAAAAGCCGCAAGGAACCGGGCTTCGAGCCGCCGTGGTCGCTGTCAGACCTGCGGCTGACGCCGCGCGATCGCGTTGCTGCAGAACCAGAAAACGATAAACCGAAATCGCAGATGGCCAAACGCAAGTCCTCTGAAGATCAGGATGACGCCCCCAAGGAGAAAAAAGCTCCCGCCGGGAAAAGTGGAGGCAAGCGTGGCGGCAAGAGCAGCAAGGGCCGCAGCCGCTTCGGCCTCGGCCGTCTGATCTACTATGGCGCGGTCACCGGACTGTGGGCGCTGATCGCAGTCGCAGGCGTCGCGATCTGGGTTGGATCGCATCTGCCGCCGATCCAGTCGCTGGAAGTTCCCAAGCGCCCGCCGACCATCCAGATCGTCGGCATCGACGGCTCGGTGCTGGCGACGCGCGGTGAGCAACCCGGCACCAACGTGGCGCTGAAAGACCTGCCGCCGCATCTGCCAAACGCCTTCATCGCCATTGAGGACCGCCGGTTCTATTCGCACGTCGGCGTCGATCCCACCGGCATCGCCCGCGCCATCGTCACCAACATCATGCATCGCGGGGTCTCGCAGGGCGGATCGACCCTGACGCAGCAGCTCGCGAAGAACCTGTTCCTGACGCAGGACCGCACGGTGATGCGCAAGCTGCAGGAATTCGAGCTCGCGATCTGGCTGGAGCGCAAATATTCCAAGGCCGAGATTCTCGAACTTTATCTCAACCGCGTCTATTTCGGCTCCGGCGCCTATGGCATCGAGGCGGCGGCGCAGAAGTATTTCGGCAAATCCGCCCGCAGCGTCACGATTGCGGAAGCGGCCATGCTCGCGGGCCTCGTCAAATCGCCGTCGCGCCTGGCGCCGAACCGCAATCCCGAAGGCGCGGAGGCGCGCGCGCAGATCGTACTCGCGGCAATGGCCGATTCGAAGTTCATCACCGACAAGCAGGCGCAGGCCTCCATCGGCGCGCCCTCGATCGTTGTGAAGCCGATCGGCGCCGGCACGATCAACTATGTCGCCGACTGGATCGCCGAAGTGCTCGACGATCTCGTCGGCCAGATCGACCAGAACATCGTAGTCGAGACCACTATCGATCCGAAACTGCAGAGCGTCGCGGAAGCGGCGATTATCGACGAACTCGCAGCCAAGAGCGTGAAGTTCAACGTCACGCAGGGCGCGCTGGTGGCGATGACGCCGGACGGCAGCGTCCGCGCCATGGTCGGCGGGCGCAATTACGCCGAGAGCCAGTTCAATCGCGCGGTCACCGCCAAACGCCAGCCGGGTTCAGCGTTCAAGCCGTTCGTGTATCTGACCGCCATCGAACGCGGGCTGACCCCGGACACCGTGCGGCAGGATGCGCCGATCAACGTCAAGGGCTGGCGGCCGGAGAACTACACCCACGAATATTTCGGCAACGTGACGCTGACGCAGGCACTTGCGATGTCGCTCAATACGGTCGCGGTGCGGCTCGGCCTCGAGGTCGGCGCACCGAACGTGGTGCGCACCGCCCATCGCCTCGGCATCTCGTCGAAGCTGGA
>JAKFUP010000215.1 GCA_021732625.1 Hyphomicrobiales bacterium | reverse complement strand
GGCTTATGCGGCAGGAGCGCACGAAGGACGATCGTTTTTCAAGGGCTCGTCGCTTTCGACAAAACCCCACCGATACTGAACGCAAGCTCTGGCAGCACCTGCGTCAACTTTCGGCAGGCAATATTCATTTCCGCCGCCAGGCAACCATCGGACCTTACTTTGCAGATTTTGCATGCCACACATCGAAGATCGTGATCGAGTTCGATGGTGGCCAGCACACGTCTGAACGAGACCAGCCGCGAACGCCGTATCTGCAGGGGCAAGGTTATCGCGTACTGCGATTCTGGAACAACGACGTGGGGGGCAATCGAGATGCGCCCGAATCTCTCCCAAGCCGAGCAGACGACTGATGGAAAAGACAGTCGTCTTCAAGCACAAGCTGCTTCCGTACATGCTGCTGCTGCCGCAGCTCGTCATCACCCTTTTTTTCTTTTACTGGCCAGCGAGTCAGGCTGTCTGGCAATCGTTCCTGCGCGAAGATGCGTTCGGACTGTCGTCTGAGTTTGTCGGTTTCGAGAATTATCAGGCGCTGTTTGCGCAGCCCGAATATTACAAGGCGATGCTCACGACGGTGATCTTCTCGTCGCTGGTCGCAGTGCTCTCGCTTTCCATTGCGCTTCTGTTTGCGACCCAGGCCGACAAGAATCTCAAGGCGGCGCCCGCCTACAAGACCTTCCTGATCTGGCCTTACGCCGTCGCACCCGTCATCGCGGGCGTGCTCTGGATATTCATGTTCCATCCCTCGCTCGGAACGCTGGCGCGGCCGCTGCGACTGATGGGCTTCGACTGGAATCCGCTGCTGAACGGACGACACGCGCTGACGCTCGTGGTGATGGCTGCGGTCTGGAAACAGATCTCCTACAATTTCCTGTTCTTTCTCGCCGGCCTGCAATCGATCCCGCGCAGCGTGATCGAGGCCAGCGCGATCGACGGCGCAGGCCCGATGCGGCGATTCTGGACCATCATCTTCCCGTTGCTGTCGCCAACGACGTTCTTCCTGCTGGTGGTTAATGTCGTCTACGTGTTCTTCGATACGTTCGGCATCATCGACGCCGTCACCGGCGGCGGTCCTGCGGGCGCGACAACGACGATGGTCTACAAGGTCTATGCCGATGGCCGCCTCGGCGGCGATCTCGGCGGCTCCGCGGTGCAATCGGTCGTGCTGATGGCAATCGTCATCGCGTTAACCGCAGTCCAGTTTCGCTACGTCGAACGCAAGGTGCAGTACTGAGCATGATCCGGAAAAGTGGAAACCGGTTTTCCGACAAGATCATGCTCCAAGCAAAGAGACTCTGATGGTCGAGCACAGGCCGCTGAGCGGCATCATCGCATACGTCATCCTCACGCTTGGCGTGCTGATCGTGGCCTTCCCGGTCTATCTGGCGCTGGTCGCCTCAACCCACGACGCGGCCACCGTCGTCAGGGGCAACATGCCCCTGCTGCCTGGCGAGCACGCACTGGAGAACTACTACCGCGCCATCTTCGTCGGCGGCTCGCGGTACGCGCGCGAGCCGGTCGGAACCATGCTGATGAATTCCTTCATCGTGGCCATCGGCATCGCGGTCGGCAAGATTCTGATCTCGATCCTCTCAGCCTATGCGATCGTCTACTATCGCTTCCCGTTCCGGAAGACAGCGTTCTGGATCATCTTCATCACGCTGATGCTGCCGGTCGAAGTGCGCATCTATCCGACCTATAAGGTCGTCGCCGATCTGGGACTCCTGAATACCTACGGTGGATTGATCCTGCCGCTGATCGCATCTGCCACCGGCACTCTGCTGTTTCGTCAGTTCTTCATGACAATACCGGAAGGGCTGCTTGAGGCATCGCGCATCGACGGCGCCGGGCCGTTCCGATTTTTTAAGGATACGTTGCTGCCCCTGTCGATGACGACGATGGCCGCACTGTTCGTGATCCAGTTCATCTATGGCTGGAATCAGTATCTCTGGCCGCTGCTGATCACCACGCAGGATTCAATGCAGACCGTCGTGACCGGCATCAAGAAGATGCTGACGACGACCGACGAACTGGCCGAGTGGCAGCTCGCTATGGCAACCGCGGTTCTGGCAATGCTGCCTCCGGTCGCGGTCGTTGTCTTCATGCAACGGCTGTTCGTGCGCGGCCTCGTGGAAACGGAAAAGTAGTTCGTTATGGCAAACGTCGCGCTGCGCAATGTGAGGAAGACCTATCCGGGCGGCGTCGAGGCCATCAAGGGCATCGATTTCGAGATCGGCGACGGCCAGCTCTGCGTGCTGGTCGGTCCATCGGGTTGCGGCAAGTCCACGCTGCTGCGGATGGTCGCGGGTCTGGAGACGATCACCAGCGGCGAGATCGATATCGGCGGGCGCATCGTCAACGAGATCGAGCCGGCTGACCGTGACATCGCGATGGTCTTTCAGAATTACGCGCTCTATCCGCACATGAGTGTCTACAACAACATGGCCTACGGCCTGCGCAATCGCGGTATGGCCAAGCCCGAGATCGAGACGCGGGTGCGCGAAGCGGCGCAGATCCTGGAGATCGGCCATTTGCTCGAGCGCAAGCCGAAGCAACTCTCCGGCGGTCAGCGCCAGCGCGTCGCCATGGGCCGCGCCATTGTCCGGCATCCCAAGGTGTTTTTGTTCGACGAGCCGCTATCGAATCTCGACGCCAAACTACGCATCGCCATGCGCGTCGAAATCCGCCGGCTGCAACGCCGTCTGAAAACCACATCGATCTACGTCACCCACGATCAGCTTGAAGCGATGACGCTGGCCGACATTCTGGTAGTGATGAATGGCGGCATGATCGAGCAGATCGGCAAGCCGCTCGATATCTATCGCAAGCCGGCGACGACGTTCGTTGCGTCTTTTATTGGTGCGCCACCAATGAACCTGCTGCCGCTGGCGCGCAGCAGCATGATCGGCGGCACTGGATCGCTCAAGCCGGATATTGTGGTTGGTATCCGCCCGGAAGATTTTGTGATCATGGCGCATGAACCACCTGCCGGCGGCATTGCGCTTGAGCTAACCGTCGATGCCGCGGAGCATGTCGGCGCCGAAACTTTCGTCTACGGCAGCATCGATGGCGGCGGCGATGTCATCGTTCGGGTGCTGGGCGATGGCGCGCCGCCGCTTGGCTCGAAAATCCACGCCACAGCGGCGCGCGAGAAGCTGCACCTGTTTGACGGCAAGGGCCGCAGGCTTGCCGAAAGTTAATCTTTCATCATGAATTAAGGCGGCGAAAGCGGCCGCGGCATGAGGCTTTCGGTCTCTTGAACCCCTGAGCGAACATCGCCATATTCTGATTCGAGCGGACGGCTTGATGGCTTCAAGGGCTTCAGACCTGCCGTTCGACAAGATGCCGAAAGGGTCTTGAAATCCAAAGTCGCTTCGAGAGGACTTTGTACGTATGAGCCGTGTTCCATCGTTATCCAGTCCGTTCCTGCTGGGATTCGACGAGATCGAGCGTGTGCTCGACCGCGTCGTGAAAGGCGCCGACGGCTATCCTCCCTACAACATCGAGCGTTGCGAGCGCGGCAACAGCCAGCCCGAAAGGCTGCGCATCACGCTCGCGGTGGCGGGGTTTACCCGCGATCAACTTGATGTGACCATTGAGGAAAATCAGCTCGTCATCCGCGGCCGCCAGCAAGACGACAAGTCCCGGCAATACATCCATCGCGGCATTGCCGCGCGCCACTTCCAGCGCACTTTCGTGCTGGCTGAGGGGATGCATGTGCTGGGGGCGGATCTGAAGAACGGGCTGTTGTCGATCGACCTGGCCAGGCCCGAGCCTGAAAAGGTCGTTAAGACAATTGCTATCAATGAACACGAATAATGGAACGACGGCGGACCTCATGCCGCCGATCTCAAGTTCCTGAACATTTGCTGCGCTCTCCCAAGGAACTTCAGATCGATATGCGGCATGAGAATCAAGAGTTCTCGAGTGCCCTCGTTTCCGAAGTTCGTATCGAGGGTGCTGCTTTCACAGACGAACTTCGGAAACGAAGCACTCGACCGCTTGATAACTGTAAGGAGTCGAGACCATGACTGAAGGTAATGTTCTGAGTCACCTGCCCGTCTCTGCGGAGACATTGGCAACCATGGGCGAAGGCCACATCGCCTATGTGAAGCAAATTCGCTCCGAGGATGTTCCGGGGCTGTTTCCGCAGGCGCCGAAGATCGCGCCGGGCATCAAGCTGTTCGCACTGCATGCGGCCGACGGAACGCCGATCATGCTGACCGACAGCCGCGAGGCTGCGATCGCGAACGCCTGGAGCAACGAGCTCGAGACGCTCAGCGTCCACTGAGCGTCGATCGTATTTGCGAGGAGCACCCGGATCGGCGCTTCGCGCCGTCCGGGTACAGGCTCCACGGCAAAGCAATCCAGTCCGCGTTCGAATAACTGGATGCTTCGCTTCGCTCGCAACGACGGCGGGCGGCTTTAGGCTTACGCCGCGCTCGCCGGCGGCAGTGCGAGCACCGAATAAATCGCCTGCGCGTCGCGCGATGCCCGCAGCTTCTTGGCGACATCCTGATCTCGCAACAGACGCGCAACCCGCGCGAGCGCTTTCAGGTGATCGGCACCGGCGCCTTCCGGCGCGAGCAGCAGAAACATCAAATCGACAGGCTCAGCATCGAGCGCCTCGAAATCGATCGGGCGATCAAGGCGCGCGAATAAACCAAACAGCTTGCCGAGCTTCGGCAGTTTGCCGTGCGGAATCGCAACGCC
The DNA here is from genome assembly GCA_021732625.1 of Hyphomicrobiales bacterium. Taxonomy (GTDB): domain Bacteria; phylum Pseudomonadota; class Alphaproteobacteria; order Rhizobiales; family Xanthobacteraceae; genus SG-bin9. The sequence goes on along the minus strand of JAKFUP010000215.1, from coordinate 6,226 downwards.
ATATCCCACCGCCGTCGTGCCGAGTTTCTCGCGTTGAAGCAGAACTTCAAAAATGGCGCGATCGTTCTGGCCGGTGAGTTCAGATGCGCGTGCGGCCAGCTCCTGCAACGCCTGCTTCTTGCTCGTAACCTTCAATGCCGGAACAATCGCCTCTGGAGCGACCAGATCGGTAATCATCATGGGTCGTTCCGGAGTTCTGTTGGACCGTGGTGAGTTGGACCGGGATCGGTTCGGTATTGAGTGGCAACGTTACGCGCAAAACGGGTCCGGCAGCGTTAACGGCGCCGGACCATAGGGAGGCTCCGGCGGGGCGTCAATGGCGATCCGGGGGGTTGACCACCGGTGGATCGACCCATCCGACATTCCCATCCGGACGCCTGTAAATCACATTGACCCGGCCGCTGCCGCCATGGCGGAAAACCAGCACAGGCGCACCGGTCAGATCCAGTTCCATAACAGCTTCACTGACCGATAGCAGCTTTAGCGACGTGGTGGCCTCGGCGATGATGACCGGGCTGTAGCCTTCGGGCTCGCCATCGTGCTCGTCGGACAATGCCTCGATGATATAACTTGGTGCGTCGATACCCGGCGCATCGGCCGAACTGTCGTTGAAGCTGGCCATCGCGGCAGCATTCGCAGCGGCCTTGCGGCCCGAACGGTCCTTGAGCCTGCTCTTGTAACGGCGCAGCCGCTTCTCGATCTGCATGAGCGCCTGATCGGCGCTGGCATAAGCATCGGCGGCAATCGCGTCCGCCTCCAGCGTGATCCCCGAGTCCAGATGCAGAGCACAGTCGGTGCGGAAACCGATGCCATCCTTGCTGAGCGTGATGTGGCCTGAATAGTTGCCATCGAAATATTTTCGCAGCACTTCATCGGTGCGATCGTTGACGCGATCTCGTAACGCCTCGCCGACGCTAATACTTTTCCCCGAGACTCGAATTGTCATGTGAGACCTCGTTCGTCCTTACTGCAACCAACACCATCGATGCAGTCATCGATCACGTCAAGCGGGAGCGGTGTCGCGGGAGCGATCCACCGGAGCCGCGGGAGACGAAAGCGCATTGCCGATCATGCTCTGTTTGTTGCGACGCCGTTGCACCGATGACGGAATACGCATGGCTTCACGGTATTTGGCGACGGTGCGCCGGGCAATATCAATACCCGCCTCGTGCAATCGTTCCACGATCGTATCGTCAGACAGAATCGATGAAGGGCTTTCGCCGTCGATCAGGCTTTTGATGCGGTGCCGCACGGCTTCGGCCGAATGCGCATCGCCGCCATCCGCAGACGCGATCGAAGCTGTGAAAAAGTATTTCAATTCAAAGATACCGCGATTGGTCGCCACGTACTTGTTGGCGGTGACCCGCGAGACGGTCGATTCGTGCATCTGGATGGCGTCCGCAACTGCCTTGAGATTAAGCGGACGCAGATGCGCGACGCCGTGGGTGAAGAATCCATCTTGCTGACGCACGATCTCGGTTGCGACTTTCAGAATCGTGCGGGCGCGCTGATCGAGCGCGCGCACAAGCCAGGTCGCGTTCTGTAGACAATCAGTGAAGTAGGTTTTGTCGCCATCCTTGCGAATGGTTTTCGACAGCTCTGAATAATAGACCTGATTGACCAGCACACGCGGCAGGGTGTCGCTGTTCAACTCGACAAGCCATCCGCCATCCGGCCCGGGCCGGACATAGACATCGGGCACCACGGTTTGTGCTTTCGCCGAATTGAATTTCAGTCCTGGCTTCGGATCGAGATGACGAATCTCCCCGATCATATCGGCAATGTCTTCATCATCGACGCCACAAATCTTGCGCAACGCAGAGATATCGCGCCTAGCTAGAAGATCGAGATGTTCGACCAACGCTTGCATCGCGGGATCGTAGCGATCGCGCTCCCGCAACTGAATGGCGAGGCATTCGCTCAGGCTGCGGGCGCACACGCCCGGCGGATCGAAGGTTTGCAGCGTCTTCAGGACCGACTCGACATCGGCAGCGGACGCGCCCAGCCGCTCGCTCGCCTGTCCAAGATCGGCAGGCAAGTAGCCGGCGTCATCGACAAGGTCGATCAAGTACTGGCCTATCATGCGCCGGGCCGGCGACGTGACGGCAACCGCTAGCTGCTCGGCCAGATGACCGGCAAGCGACGTCTCTGCGGCGACAAAAGCCTCAAGATTGTAGTCATCGTCGTTAGACGCACCGCCACCCCATTCGGTGTAGGCGGTCGGCGCGGCTTCCTGCGCAGTGCGCGCGGCAGCCTCTGCTGGCTCTTCGGAAAACACGTTATCGAGACCGGTATCGAAGGTTTGCTCCATCTCCGCCCGGCTGCCGAGGTCACGATTGATCCATTCGTCCGGTGCCGGACCGCCCTCCGAGCTGTCGCCGGATAGGCCCGTCACACCCGAATCATAGCTGCCGAAATCGTCGCCACTGGCATTGTCATCGGACCCGCTTCGCTCGCTCACCTCAGAATGCTCGGCCGTGGGGCCTGAGCTTTCAGCGGGTTCGGACCCGTCACTGGCACGCTCCAGCAGCGGGTTACGCTCCAGTTCCTCTTCAACAAAGGCAACAAGATCAAGATTCGACAGCTGCAGGAGCTTGATCGCCTGCATCAGCTGCGGCGTCATCACCAGAGACTGGCTTTGTCGGAACTCTAGGCGTTGCGAAAGTGCCATGACGGCAAGAATTGTCCCGTATTTGGTCCAATTCTTGCTTATCCCTTTCCAAGACCGTTGTACACGCCTTGACGCAGCGCAAAAAACGGTTAGAGGCGGAATTCTTCGCCAAGGTAAAGACGGCGGACATCCGGATCGTTGACGATTTCGTCCGGACTGCCTTCCGTCAAGATCTCACCAGCGTAAACAATGTAGGCGCGATCGGTCAGGCCGAGGGTCTCGCGTACGTTGTGATCGGTGATCAGAACGCCAATCCCGCGATTGGTGAGATGCCGCACCAGGTCCTGAATATCGCCGACGGCAATAGGGTCGATGCCGGCGAACGGTTCGTCGAGCAACATGTAGTTCGGCCGCGTCGCCAGCGCGCGCGCGATTTCGACGCGGCGGCGCTCGCCGCCCGACAAAGCAATCGAAGGAGACTTGCGCAACCGTGCGATGTTGAACTCCTCAAGCAAAGAGTTCAGTTCAGCCTCGCGCTTGCGCTTGTTGGGCTCGACCACTTCGAGTACCGCGCGGATGTTGTCCTCGACGTTCAGGCCGCGAAAAATAGAGGCTTCTTGCGGCAGATACCCGATGCCGAGACGTGCGCGCTGATACATCGGCAGGCTGGTCACATCGTGGCCATCAAGCTCGATGCGGCCTCTGTCGGCCTTTATCAAGCCAGTGATCATATAGAACACAGTCGTCTTGCCGGCCCCGTTCGGACCAAGAATACCCACCGCCTCGCCGCGCCGGACATAAAGACTGACGCCACGTACAACCTTACGCGTACCGAAAGTTTTCTCGACGCCATGAACGACAAGATAACCCGCACGCGGTGGCAGCCGAACCGGCGTTACGCCGCCAGACACGGGACGCACGGATGATGCGTCGTCGCTGCGAATCGCTTCGCGCGCCACTGGTTGCGAGCTGCGGAACGGACTCCTGATCAGGTCGCCGATGCGTTCGCTGATTGCCGTGATGTCATTGCGTTGCGGCCGCGCAAATCCCTGCGGGTCGCGTTGCGGACCTCGCCGCCGGAACATACGCAGGAAATCGAACATGGGCGCTTCTATCGGTATCGTCTGTTGTCCAGTCCATGGCACGAACCATGGAAAACTCCTGGAAATCCTCGAGTTAATCTTGCGCCGAATCGCGCCCTGAATCTCGCGCCTGAAACTGCAGGGCCAACGCTCGCACAGAAAAGATATCGGACAGTGAAGGGTTTGGTTTGGGGCAAGCCTGACGCAGACGTCAAAGGAGATAGCGATTAGCTCCGCGCGCTTCAACCTTTAGCGCTGCGATCTCCCCGGCAAGCTGTTGATATCCAATGGTTTTCTGCCAGATTCCGGGGCCGTTTCGCGCGGCGACGAGGCATTCGAATTGGCTCCGTTCGCATTTTTCGGTGAACCAAGGCCGAGCGGCGAGGCCGGGCCACCGGAGCCGGCCCCAGTATTAATTAAAGCGGAGACTCCCTTGCCAGGCGCCGACTCCACCCGCGAAACGCCGGTCGTCATATCCACCACCAGCTTGTCGCCTTTCAGCACATTCTGCGCCTGGGTCAGCACGACGTTGCCATTGACCGTGATGAGATTTGCTTTGGTGTCGAAGACGCCGGTATCGCCGGTCACAACTTGATCTTTTTGCTCGATGCGAACGCCGCCCTTGGCCTCAAGACGCCGTACCGACGAACTGCCTCCCGGACCGGGTGATGAAGACTGTATCGCGCCCTTGCTCTGCGCGCTCCCGGATTGATCCTGGTCGTAGAATACCACCAGCACCTTGCAGAGCATCGTGGTGTCGCCCTGAACCACCTTCACGTTGCCGGAGAAAGTCGCAGCCTTGTCTTTGTCTCGGACTTCAAGCGACGCGGCGTCGATCCTGATCGGTTTGTCGCGATTCTGCGAGAAGCCTTGCACCGCATTGGGAACGCCTTGAACGGTCGAACCGCCTTGCTTTGGTTGCTGGGCAATCGATTCCGCGGATATCAAGATGCTGGCCACCATCGCCGTCACGCCGCAAATCGCAACCGCGCGCAACAATCGTTGCAGTTTCTCAGGGATTCCGTATGCCGTCATTTGCTGCCCGCCGGCGCAACAGCTGCGGGAACACCCGCCAATCCGCCGCTTTTTGCATCGAGATGCATCACAACACCGCCTTCGAATCGAAGCACCGCGCCTCGCTCCGTAATCCGTAACCGCTGGCCGTCGATGGTCCCATTGAGAAGTTTCACCGCGACCGGCGTGTCAGACGAGACCGTGCCCTTTCCGAGATCGACGAGGGCTTGCTCCATCCGCGCTTCGTAACCCGCCGAATTCTTGACGAACACGTCGTCCCGCAGATCGAGCACCTGTGCCTTGCTGTCGAATAAACCCTTTCGGGACTGGAGTTGAACGGTCGTCTTGTCTTCCATCTCAAGCGTCGAATCCAGATCGTTCAACTCGACGAACTTCGGATCCTTGATATCCTGGATCGCGGTCCTTGCGCGCAGCTCATAAGGCCGCTGGTCAGGCATGAAGCCGGCAAGACGCGGCGACTCCATCGTCACCTTTGTTCCGGATACAACCAGATTCCCGATTTCAAACGGTAGCTTGGTCAAAATACGAAACGGATTGAAGATCGATGCGCTGACAATCGCCGTCATGGCGAGCACTACGACAACGGGGACAGCGATACGCAGAATCCGCACACGCCGACTGTGACGCGCGGCGATTCTGAATCGTGCGTCCATCGTGGACTGATAGGTCTGGCCGTCGGCAGTCAACAATCGGAACCTCAACGAACTTGTTAATATAGCCGTATTCTAAGCCTAAAACGGGAATTATGCAGCCCGCCACCGCCTCACAGGGTGCGGCCCATTGGCCGACGTTCAATATCCCTTGGCCCCAAATCTGGCTCCTCCAAGTCTCGCGGATACCAGCCTCGTGAGTATGACCGAAACGGGGCGGGGCCGGCGGGCTCAGGAATGCGCGAAGATATCGTCGGCGTCCCAACCATCGAGATCGAGTTGCGCACGCGACGGTAAAAATCTGAAACAGGCCTGCGCCAGCGCTTCGCGCTTTTCGCGCGCCAGCATAGCATCAAGCTTGTCCTTGAGGGCGTGGAGATGAAGGACGTCGGACGCGGCATAGGCGAGTTGCGCTTCGCTCAACGTGTCCGCGCCCCAGTCGCTCGACTGCTGCTGCTTCGACAGATCGACACCGAGCACCTCGCGCACGAGATCCTTCAGTCCATGACGATCAGTATAGGTTCGAACCAGCTTCGAGACGATCTTGGTACAGTAGACCGGCTGCGGCATCACAGCCAACGCATTTGAAAGCACCGCGAGATCGAAACGCGCGAAGTGAAAAATCTTCAGCACTTTTGGATCGCCGAGCAGCATCTTGAGATTAGGCGCGCTGGTATGGCCCGCAGGTATTTGCACAACGTCTGCCGTGCCGTCGCCGTTGGACAACTGGACCACGCACAGCCGATCGCGATGCGGGTTCAATCCAAGGGTTTCGGTATCGATCGCAACCGATTCCTTGTAGCGCGACAGGTCCGGCAGATCGCCGCGATGCAGGCGGATGGTCATGC
>JAKFUP010000064.1 GCA_021732625.1 Hyphomicrobiales bacterium | reverse complement strand
TGTCCATATGGACGATTCGGTCTTTGTCGGATTTGCGGAAATAAACCCGGATGATGACGGCAGCGCTGTCGCCTTCTTCGGCGACGAACGGCAGATCATAGCGCATGTGGGAGTATCGGCCGTGAACGGCCTGCCACATCTCGAGGACCTCCGCTTTTCCGCGCCGATGTCCCATGTGCGGAAGGATATCGATAGGGACGTGAGCCAGAAAGTCGATCTCATCGTCGCAACAATCGAGGGCGCCCTGGAGATCGCCAGAATAAAACGCGCTGAGGAACTGCTCGATGCACTTGCGGTTCGCGGTCATGGCCATGATAAGCGTCGTTTCCGGTTATCTCTGTCGCCGCCATAGTGGACCGGCGGCCGCCGGGATCAAGCGCCCGGTGCGTTCAGTAACCGATAATCTTTGCTGCGCGGCCGGATCAATCTCGCCCGGGCGCTCCAAGAGTGCTGGCGATATCGATTTCCAGAACCTGCTGAACCATGTCGTAGGAATCGAGAAACTCTCTCTGCTGCTCGATCAAGCCGTCTCGAAGCGTATAGAAGTTTGCCACGTCGATCTGGACGATACGGTCGCGTAACGCCTTCTGAAAAAAGATGCGCACGATGGTCGCGACGCGGTCTTCCTCGGCAACCATCGTCAGAACTTCATATCGCATCCGCGAATAGCGGGCGTGGATCTTTTGGAACGTCTCCCTAAGCTCCTGCTTGCCGCGCCGATGTCCGAGATGCGGAATGATATCGACCGGTACAAAGGACACGTAGTCGATGTTGTCGGAATAGAACGCCATCAATCCATCAAGGTCCATCGCATAGAAGACCTTGTAGAAATCGGTGAGGCGTTGTCGGTTAGCCTGAACTGTCATGCGGCCTCATCAGTCGTAAAGCTTGCCGTTGATCGGCGAGTCGTTGCTCGAACAACTATACAGTTCGTGCCGATGAAGTGTTTCAAAAACGTTCAGAACTCCACTTAATTGTAACTGATGCTCCATTCGCTCACCATCGGTTTCGCACGGCGCATGAGTCTATCGCCCGATGAGACTTTCTTGTTGCCGACGATGGCAGCGAATTTTTTTGGCAAAGGGTTGGCGATGCCAGGCTCGAAACGTACGGATAGCGAGCATCCTCCCGGCGGAGACGCGAGCTGACCTTTGAGGCCTGACGCAAATCCTCCATCGTTCACTTCGAAACCGTTGATGCTGAATGCACCGCCGTTCAGTTTTTCGACTTGCTTGAGGGGGAGTCCGTTTCGAATCCCACCCGGCCCGATCCAGATCGATGGCGCGCTGATCTCGATCGAGGCAATCCCGCTCCGGGTTGCGGCTTCGCGCCAGCGGATCACGACCTGCTTGACGGGCTCGTTCTCGAACAGCACCGTAACTCTCTCGTTGCGGCTGCCCGTACCTTCGAGTTGTTTGAAAGCAATATTCTTCTCGCCAAATGCCGCAGCAAGTTTGGCGTGAGATGATGCGCGATCGAATGATCCGCTGCATGCCAGTACCGGCGCGGGTGGCGCATCCTTCGCATTGTCGAGTGTCGTATCATCCGCGGCGGGCTGCTGGGCATCCGGATTCGGAGCCTGAGACTTCGAGACTTGCTTTGCGGTTTTGGCTTCTGCCGATGGACTTGCGACCGCGAAACACACGGTCAGGGAGGCGAGCAAGAGGTATCCCGGGCGATCGAGCATTGTATTCCTGTCGAAGCATTGGCGTCGGCGAAGGGATAAAAGAAAATGGTTGCTTCGCCAACCGTGTATTGCGCTGCCACAATTGCTTGAAATGGCTTGAACGCCTTGTGCTGAAGTCCGGGCATGGGGCCACAACTTGACGCTCTTTGCGACTAAAGTACGCGGCGCTGGGTCGCAGCCAGATCGATTGACCCCCTCCGGTGCGGTTCCATAATGCTGCATTCATGACGGTCTTTCTGACCGGAATGATCACCCAAGCCGGACCGGGGGCGGCCGCAAGCGCGGGTGATCTCAAATCAAGAAACGCATCGCCTCGGGGGTAGGGCAGCTTGGCAACAAGCGTCCGGATGGCGCGGCCGTCCATGCCCGAGAGGGAAGGCGTTAATGAGAGCCGTGGTTCGCGCGCTGCGAACATTCGCCCAGTTGGCCTGGCCGTATTTTCGTTCAGAAGACCGCTGGATCGCGCGGCTGCTGCTCGCGGGTATTCTTGCGGCTGAGCTCGGCCTTGTTGCGATTCTCGTCGCGGTCAACGAATGGAACAAGCGTTTCTTCAATGCGCTGGAGAGCCGTAACTGGGATGCGGCGACCGGCGAGCTTCTGGTTTTCGGCTTCATTGCCCTTGGTGCGATTGTCGCCGGCATGTCGCAGTTCTTCTTCGGACAACGCCTGATCATCCGCTGGCGGCGCTGGTTCACGGAACGCTATGTCGCGATGTGGATGGCCGATGGCCGGCATTATCGCGTTCGCCTCACCGGCGGCACTGTCGATAACATTCATCTGCGGATCGCCAGCGACGTGCTGATCTTTCTGACGCGCACGCACGAGCTGTTTACGCAACTGATCGGCAGCATCGTCACCATCTGCTCATTCACCATCATTCTCTGGTCGCTGTCGGCGGCGATCCCGCTGCCGCTGTTCGGCAAGGACTGGTCGTTCCCCGGCTGGCTGATCGTGCTGGCGGCGTTGTATGCCGCGATCGGCACCCTGTTCACGCACCTGATAGGCAAACCGCTGATCCCGCTCAATTTCAATCAGCAGCGCTACGAGGCCGACTTCCGCTTCGCCATCGCCCGCGTCACCGATCAATCCGAGCCCGTCGCGCTGATGGGCGGTGAGGCGGTGGAGCGTCGCGAACTGCGTGAGCGGTTCACGCGGCTGGTGGGCAACTGGACGCGACTTGTCGATCGGCAGAGCGTGCTGGTCGGTGTCATCGGCGGTTACTCGCGAATGTCCACGGTGTTTCCGACGCTCGTTGTGACCCCGGCCTATCTCGGCAGCCACATCACGCTCGGCTCTCTTGTTCAGGCCGCGCTGGCGTTCCAGCAGATGGAAGGCGCGCTGGCTTACATCATCAGCGCCTACAGCAAGATTGCCGAGTGGAAAGCGGTGATGGATCGCCTCGCCCAGTTCGAGGCTGCGATGCATCATGTGGACGAACATCACGATGTGAAATCCCGAATTGGCATGACGATCCTGCCCGGCGACGACAGGCTGAAAGTTGAGAATCTGGTGTTGCGGCTGCCGAGCGGCGAGGCGATGGCGACGCTCAACGGCGTCGATCTCGGCGCCGGCGATCGCCTGCTGGTGAGCGGCGCATCGGGCTCCGGCAAGTCCAGCCTGTTCCGCGCGCTTGCCGGGATGTGGCCGCTCGGCGAGGGCGCGATTCATTTTCCCGACAATGCGAAGATCTTCACACTGCCGCAGCGCGTCTACTTTCCGCTTGGCTCGCTGCGTCAGGCGATTGCCTATCCGACGCTGGTCGAACATGCCGATGACGACGCAATCCGCGATGCGCTCGAAGCGGTCGGTCTTGGTTACCTCGCGGGCCGCCTTGACGAGATTGCCGACTGGCCTTCCGTGCTGGCCGGCGGCGAACAGCAGCGCGCGGCGTTTGCCCGCGCGCTATTGGCAAAGCCCGATATTCTGCTGCTCGACGAGCCGGTCTCCGCGCTGGAAGAAGCTGACGCCGCTGCGCTTTATCATCTGCTTGCCGCACGGCTGCCGTCGGCCATCGTCGTCAGCATCGGCCGTGCCTCTGCGCTGGCGCATCTGCACGGCTCGATCGTCGAGTTGAAGGCAGGTGTTGCCGCCGAGCCTGAACCTCTGATCCCGCCGTCCGCAGTCGTGCGGGCCTGAAATATCCGATTTTGCAAGGAGCAAGACCATGACGACGATGAACTACTGGACCGACAAGTGGGATCTGCATGTCGATATCTGTCCGTGCGATGTCCACGTCAACGACTGGATCGCGGATCAGAAGATCAGAAACAAACTGGTCTATCACTTCGGCACCGGAACGCATCACGTCGTCGGCAAAGAGCAGGCGGAGAACGGCTCGGGTAACATGGTGTTCGGCATCACCGCCTCGATCGAGGAATACGAGGCCTACATCAAGATGGCTTCCGGCAGCTCGAAAATTGCGAAGAGCTACATCGCATACTTCGGTGACATTTATCTCACCAACGGTGCGCTGTTGCCGGATTTCGATGTGGTGACAATGGTCCACATCTGCGAATTCTTCTTTCCCAACACCGCGAGCAAGGAATACGGCGGGATGGACGACCGCGGCGTGCTCGATCTCTTCACGAAAAAAACCAAACCCGGCGGGCATATCCTGTTCTACACAAAGTCGATCGGCTTCGAGAAAGCCAAGCCGATCGTGGCTGCTTGGGAGAAGGAAGCGCCGGTGACGCGCATCGGCGATTTCAAGACGCTCGCCGTCTACCGGAAGACCTGAAAGGGATAGCGGCTGGCCGGCCGCGAGGCAGCCGCCAGCCGTGGGTTTTCTTTCGTCAGCCTCTTTCTTCATCTGCGGTTTATCTATGATCATATCAGATACGTTGTTGATTGATTTTCTCGTCCGGGCGTTGTGATGTGCACGGGCTGGACTTTAAGAGATTGCCGCCGTGACTCCATTGCCTTCGCTGTTTGTTCTGGTTGCTGGCCTGACGATGGCTTTGTCAGGTTTCCTGTTGTTTCAGGTCCAGCCAATGCTCGCGCGCTATATCCTGCCGTGGTTCGGCGGCAGCGCGACGACCTGGACCGTCTGCGTGCTGTTCTTCCAGCTCAGCCTGCTGCTTGGCTATTCCTATGCTCATCTTGTTGCCCGGCTGCTCGGCCCGAGGGCCCGGGTCGCCATTCATCTTGCCATCGTTGCGATCTCGCTGGCGACGCTCCCGATCACACCGTCCGAGGGATTCAGGCCGCCTGACGCGGACTATCCGACGTGGCGGATTCTGGTTCTGCTCTCGGCGTGCGTCGGGCTGCCTTACTTCGTGCTCTCCACAACGACGCCGCTGGTGCAGAACTGGCTCGCATTTGCTGGCAGCGCCACGCCGTCGCGGCTGTTCGCGCTGTCGAACTTCGGTTCGTTTCTCGGTCTGATCTCGTATCCGCTGGTGGTCGATTTGTATCTGCCGACCGATAGTCAGACCTGGGGATGGTCCGCGGCATACGTCGTCTATGCCGTGCTGATCTCTGCGTTCGGTCTGCTCGTCGCCTTTGTGGCGCGCAATGCGCCCGAGACCGCAGTGCCTGAACCGTCAACGATGGCGGACGCAGCCGCGCGCAGCGCGCCGGGAAGCTTCCCGTTATGGTTTGCGCTATCGACCTTCGGATCGATCAGCCTGCTCGCGATTACCAACTACATCACGAGTTATGTCTCGGTGAATCCGTTTCTGTGGATCCTCCCGCTCAGCCTCTATCTGCTTTCCTTTGTGGTGGCGTTCGCGCGGCCGTCGCTTTACAGGCCAGGCCTTTTTGGCCTGCTCTATGCGGCGGCTTTGGCATTCAATTTCTTCACCGCCACCAATCTCGGCATCGACAACGCCTTTGGCGTTATCGTCGTCAATCTCGTCTGCTTTGCACTCTGTTGCATGGTATGTCAGGGCGAACTGGCGCGGCGGCAACCGGCACCGGAGCAACTGACGCTTTTCTATCTCACGCTCGCAGCCGGCGGTGCTGCTGGCGGTGTCTTTGTTTCGCTGGTCGCGCCGCTGATCTTTCCGGATTATTGGGAGTTGCCGCTCGGGCTGATCGGCGTCGGTGTTATTCACATCATGCTGAACCGTCGGCGGGGTGAGGCCCGCAGGCTGGCGCCGCAGGGCCTTGCGATGCCGGTTGCGGTGGTGCTTGCGGCTGCGTTTGCGCTCTACACCGAATTGTTCGAGGGCGATGAGCTGGTCGATCGTCATCGCAATTTCTATGGCGTGCTCAAGGTCGAGGAGCTAGATGCCGACGAACCGAAATGGCGTCGTCACATCATGGTGCAGGCCGGCGAGAATCAGGGCGAGCAGCTGCTCGATCCGGCCAAGCGTAACCGCGCGACATGCGATTTCGGTCCCGCGAGCGGTATAGGCCGTGCGCTGGCCAGTCTTCAGCGCCGTCAGCCCGATGGCGTGCGTCTTGGCATCGTCGGCCTTGGCGCCGGGATGCTGGTATCGCAGGGCAGGCCGATGGACTCGTTTCGCTACTACGAGCTGAATCCGACTGTGACGGATTTTGCCCGCCAGCACTTCACGTTCCTGGCCGATGCCCGATCGTCGGTCGATGTGATCCATGGCGATGGCCGGCTTGCGCTGGAGCGCGAACTCAAGGCGGCGGGCTCACGCGAATTCGATCTGCTGCACATCGATGCGTTCCGTGGCAACGCGCCGCCGGCACACCTGATGACAAAGGAAGCGTTCGACGTTTATTTCCAGCATCTGCGCAAAGGTGGCGTCCTCGCGGTCACTTCGCACAATGATTATTACGATGCATCGTCTCTGTTCCGTGGCATGGCCGAACTGGCCGGTGCCCAAGTGCGCTGGCTTCCCCCGGCGCGAGGCGTGGATTGCGAGCGTAGCGTCGGCTTCGCCCTGTTCTCGCGGGACCCTGCGTTCTTCGCCGATGCGGGCATCAGCCCCGGCGGCTGGGAAGACAAGAGCGACAGCAAGACGGTCTGGACCGATCAGCGGTCAAGTTTGATGAGTCTAATGGTCTGGGCGCGATAAACGCCTGCGGCTGAGGTTAGGTCAGAGATTTCAGGCGTTTTCGATTGGCGCGCGCCGTCAGTAAGCGCTGAGCAGATCGACCTTGGCGTTGGCGAGAATGAGACGCCGCGCGAGCAATGCGGAGAGATTGCGCATGATCTGCAAGCCGATCTGCGGATTCAGGTTGCGATAATCCGAGAACGCATCGAGCGGCAGCTCAAGACATCGCACCGCCGTATCGGCCCACACGTCGGCGCTGCGCTCGGTTTCGATCATGGCCATTTCGCCGAACACCATGCCAGGTCCGAGCGAGGCGAGCCGCACGCCGCTCGCTAGTTTGACGCTCACCATTCCGCTTTGCAGGAAAAAGATGGAATTCGCCGGTTCCCCGGCGCCAAGAATGCGCTGTCCGGTGTCGTAGTGGCGCGGGGTCGACAACTCGGCGAGGGCCTGAATCTGCTCCGCCGTCAGCTCGGCCAGCAGCATCTGATCGGTGAGATGCGAAGTCTCCTTCGATTGGATGAATCCGCCATGGCGATAGATGATCTGGTCCTCGGCCCACTCGATCGCGTCGTCGAGCAGCACGAACCGCCTGAGCCTTGTTTCATCGCCCGCACTCGCGCGGATCACCGCTGAAATCGGCGATTGATCTTCAAAACCGGCGAGGATTGACGTCACGCCCGTCTTGCCGAGAACGGCGAGGTTTTCGCCAAGCAGCCGCGCTCCCGCTTGTGTCATGTCGGGGACCCGGCGGAAATCGAGGATCAGCAAGGGCGCTGCCGGCGGTTCGCTTGACAGCCGGCGGGTGACGTAATCGATCGCAGCGAAGTTCAGCGCGCCGATCAGTTCGATCACGCGGATGTCCTGACGATGATCCTCCAGAATTTGCTGCTCGTGGGGCTGGCGGCTGCGCCGGGATGAAATGCCGGAGATATCGTAGTCTGCGATGATGCAGGTGCGGACATCGGCGCTGCGGTTGAGCATATGTAGGTCGAATCGAGCCGAGAGAGTTTCGCAAACCTTCAAACCTCTCACGCTGTTGCCATGGGTATCGAGGCAGGGCGAGAACGTGCCGAGCCCGAGTTGCGAAGGCAGCGCCGCAACGATGCCGCCGCCGACGCCGCTCTTGGCGGGAATGCCGACGCGATAGACCCACTCGCCGGCATAGTCGTACATGCCCGAGCTGGTCATCACCGACAGCGTCTTGGCGACGACGTATGGCGAGATCACCCGAACGCCGGTCACCGGATTGATGCCGCGATTGGCCAGCGTCGCTGCCATGATTGCGAGATCGCGTGCGGTGACGAGCATCGCACATTGCCGGAAGTAGGTGTCGAGAACCGCATCCACATCTTGCACGACCGCGTAGTTGCGCAGTAGCCAGGCGATCGCGCGGTTGCGGTCGCCGGTGAGACGCTCGGACCGGTGCACGTCTTCATCGACGCCGAGTTCGCGGCCTGCAAACTGGCTGAGCTTCTCCTGAATGCGATCGAAGGCGGATTCGCCGTCAACCTGATGGATCAGCCCCGAGCATGCGATGGCGCCGGCATTGACCATCGGATTGAACGGCCGGTTGTCAGACGTAAGCCTGATCGAGTTGAAGGCTTCGCCGCTGGGCTCGACGCCGATTGCCGCCTCGACGCGCTTCTCGCCGACCAATTCGAGTGCCAGCGCGAACACGAATGCCTTGGACACCGATTGGATGGTGAAAGGCACGGCGCTGTCGCCGATGTCATAGACATGCCCGTCGATGGTGGCGAGGCTGATGCCGAAGTGGGCAGGATTGGCCTTTTTCAGTTCAGGAATGTAGTCGGCGACAGCGCCCGAACTGTCCGTGACGTAGTCCTGATGACACTGGAGCAGGAAGCGCTGAAGCGGAGGTTGGGTAGCGTAACCGGTAGACTGCACAATTGGTTTGCCGTTGATCTGACTGAAAGTTCTGGCGTCCACGAACTCATCCTCTTTGCCACAATCGAAGCAATCCCTGTGCCATGCTTCAAAACGTGAGGTCGTTGAGCACCGCCGCAAATGGCCAGGCAGCGGCGCTCAAGAATTGTACATCTGGCAGGTGTTTTGCATGAATTGATGCAGGGCAAGGCAAGCCTCGTTCGCAAAGGCCGATGGCGGGCCTGCGGCACTCGGGTTAGACTGCGCCTCGCCGGGCGATGCTGCAGAGCAGTGATGGGGGCCACTATCATGACCAGAGAATCGTCGCCGTTGTTCGTCTGGATTACGCTTGTGCTGCTGGTGCTCGGCGCTCTCGCTTATGGGGCCGCGATGCTGGTCGTCGAGACCATGATGTAGCAAGGCCGGCTGCGGCCGGACTGCCAACACACCGCAGGTGAACTGTGCTGCTCAGCGTCCTGCGTCATGGACGCGCCGCGCGCGCGAACCTAAACTCTCCCCATGAAAACAATCGCGATTCTCACCAGCGGCGGCGACGCCCCCGGAATGAACGCCGCCATCCGCGCGGTGACGCGCAGCGCGCTCGACCGCAACATGGCGGTCTATGGCATCCGCCAGGGATTTCAGGGCCTGATCGACGATCATATGATTCCGCTCAACGCCCGCGAGGTCGGCGGTATCATCCAGATCGGCGGCACCTTTCTCGGCAGCGCGCGATCGAAGGAATTCCGCGAGGACAGTGGCCGCTCGAAGGCGCTGCGCAATCTCGCCACTCGCGGCATTGACGGACTGGTGGTGATCGGCGGCAACGGATCGCAAACCGGCTCCTCGATGCTCAGCAATCTCGGCTTCCCCGTGGTCGGCATCGCATCGACCATCGACAACGATCTGTACGGCACTGATGTTACCATCGGCTGCGACACGGCGATCAACGTCACGCTCGAGGCGATCGACCATTTGCGCACCACTGGCTCGTCGCATACCCGCGCGTTTCTGGTCGAAACCATGGGGCGCGACTGCGGTTACCTCGCCATGATGGCCGGACTTGCCGGCGGCGCGGAAGTGATCTCGACGCCGGAGTTCGAGGTGCCGGCGGTGGTGATCGCCGAGCGGCTGCGCGCGGCTTACGAGCGCGGCAAGACTCATGCGATCGTGGTGATGGCCGAAGGCGTCAAGGAAAATGCCGCGCATATCCTGGCTTACTTCGAAAAGGACAGGGGGATGATCGGCTTCGAGCTGCGCGCCACCACGCTCGGCCATGTGGTGCGCGGCGCGCCGCCGACTGCGTTCGATCGCCTGCTGGCGACCCGGCTCGGCGTTGCCGCGATCAAGTCGCTCGGCGAGGGCGTATCCGGTGTGCTGATCGGCGAACAGCGCGGCGAGATCACCCGCACGCCGCTCGGCGAGATCGCCGGTAAGACCAAACCGATCTCGACCGACCTGATCGAGCTGGCGCGCGTGCTGGCGAAGTAGCGGAACCGCGTTCCGGCACATTGCCGCTGAACCTTTGCGGGCCGTACAGCGTCCAACATGAGCAGTTACGTAGCGTCTTGGCGCGGAGACGATGAGCGTGGACATCGGAAACGACAGCAGAGCGGCTGTGACACCCGGCAACCTCGGGTCGATCGATCCTGATCTGACGCTGACCTGCTACTCCGATCTCTTCACCAGGAAGATGCCGTGGCTGTTCGCGCTGTGCCTCGTCATTGGCATCTGGGCGGTCGGCTGGTTGCCCGGACCCAACCTCGGCTGGCTCGGCATTCCGGTCGGCCTGTTCGGACTGGGTTACGCGATCATCGAGCGCGTCAATCCGCAGCCGATGCTGGTGCTCACGCCGGACGGCCTCGGCTATCGCAACATCAGCAAGCGCATCATTCCGTGGGAAGCGGTCGCGGATATCACCGTCACCACGCATTCGTTCCGCTATAGCGGCTCGCCCGTGGTGTTCGAGGACGTGACGGTGATCTGGATTTCGAACGAGGACTATGATCGCCAGATCTACGCTTTCACCAACCCGATCTCGCGCGGGCCGAACTGGGACAACAACTTCATCCACGAGGGCGGGCAGACGGGCATCGTCATTCCGCACGAGATGGTCCAGATGCAGGCCGCGCCGCTGCGCGGCGAGATCGTGGCACGCTGGCAGAAGTTCTCCGGCCGCGCCGTGGGGGCGATGTCGGTGCGCGCCGAGCGGGAGAAGCGCACGATGCCGCGCCGGACGCGGATGGTCGACGTCGTGTTCGGCGTGATCGGCTTACTCCTTGTCGCAGGCTACCTCGTCTGGTCCAACGGCCTGATCAAGCCGCCGCGCGACGATAGCGCATACTGGAAGGATCTCGAGAAGCGCAACGCGGATATCTTGCGCACCCACGAGCGCATCAGCGACGACATGAAGCGCGGCAACGATGCGCGTGACAGCTTACAGAAGTCGTTTCCGTGGATGACCGGCGAAGGAAACAAAGCGAAGCCGTGAGGCATAGCTTCGCCTGATCGGGCTGGCGCGCGTGCTGGCGAAGCAGGCCGCGTCTTTTCACAGCGCTGCCAGAAAAGACACGCCGCGCAAGAGACACGTTTTAGAGTTGACGAATGGTTTCAGATTTCCCGCGTCGCGCGAATCCGATGCACGGCATATGGATGATGATACCGCCGCCCGGTTGATTCCGAAGCAGCGCCATTGACGGCCGATCG
>JAKFUP010000167.1 GCA_021732625.1 Hyphomicrobiales bacterium | reverse complement strand
GGTTTAAGCCGCCTGTCCGATCACACCTTCGCCATGCGTGCGCAGAATGCGATTGGCGAAACCGGCGACCGCTTCGAGCGTCGCATCCGCCGCCTCGCGATGCGGCGCGTGACCTGCATTCGCGAGCATGGTCACGTCCACCGGACAGTAGCATTCCTCGCGCGCGATCTCGATCTGCCGCGCCGTGCCGTATTGATCGGCTTCGCCCTGCACGATCTGGATCGGCACACGGATGTAGGCGAGCGACTCGGAAATATCCCAGTTGCGGAATTGCGGATCGAGCCACGCGTCGTTCCAGCCACGGAACGCGTTATCGACATGCGTGTGCCAGCGCGCAAGCTTGCTGCGCAGGTCAGTCGTCTCGTACGTCGTCTTGATCGCGGCGATCGATCGCACCGAGATATCCTCAACCACAAAATGCGGCGCGATCAGCGACAGTCCACGAATGCGATGATCTTGCACTCCGCCCGCATAGATCGTCGCGATCGACGCGCCGTCCGAATGACCGAGCAGCAACCCTCTCCGAAAGCCAATCGCGTCGAGCAGCTTCGGCAGCACGTCCAGCGCCTCGACATGCATGTAGTCCGTCTGCCGCGGCAGCTTTGCCGGGCTCGAAGCGCCGTAGCCGCTTCGCGAATACACGAACACACCGGCTCCGGTGGCCTTGGCCAGACGATCCGGAAAATCTCCCCACAGCCCGACGCAGCCTAGCCCCTCATGCAGCATGACGATGGTCGGCGCGTTGTCGGGGACGGGGCCGATGGCGCGATATTCGAGTTCGGCATTGTCGATACGGAGTGTACCGGCGGGAGAAATGATTGTCATTGAATGATGCCACAAATGAATCGATCGTGGCGGAGCACGGTCCATCCACGAGTCGTCCCCGCGAAAGCGGGGACCCATACGCCGTGTCGTCTCATTTGAGAGAATTGGTCTCGCTTTCTTCCATTATGGAAGCCAGCGGTTATGGGTCCCCGCTTTCGCGGGGACGACCTAACTTTTGCTGCGCGCAAAAGTGCACCCATCACGCCGCATCACCGTCACGCAACTTGAAGCGCTGGATCTTTCCGGTCGCGGTTTTCGGCAGGCTGTCCACCACTTCGATCCAGCGCGGATATTTCCACGGACCGATCTTGACCTTGACGTGCTCCTTGAGTCCTTCGTGCAAACCCTCGGTTTGCGATCCGGACTTGAGCACGACGAAAGCTTTTGGCTTCAGCAAACCTTCCGGATCGGCGGCGGCGATCACTGCAGCTTCGGCCACCGCCGGATGTGTAATCAGTGCGCTCTCGACCTCGAACGGCGACACCCAGATGCCGGAGACCTTGAACATGTCGTCGGCACGGCCGCAGAACGTATAGCGCCCCTCCGCGTCACGCATGTACTTGTCGCCGGTGCGTGTCCAGCCGCCCTCGAACGTCTGCCGGCTCTTGCTGCGCTGATTCCAGTAACCTTCCGCCGCCGAGGGTGCATCGACCACCAGTTCGCCGACTTCGCCATCGGGGACATCGCCGCCCGCGTCATTCACCAGGCGCACGCGATATCCGGGAACGGGCCGGCCCGACGTGCCGTACTTGATGTCGCCCGGCGCATTCGACAGAAAAATATGCAGCAGTTCGGTCGAACCGACGCCGTCGAGAATATCGACGCCGAAACGCTTCTTCCAATTTTCGCCGACAGCTTCCGGCAACGCCTCGCCGGCCGACGTGCAGATGCGTAGCTTTGGAAATGGCGGCTCACTCTTGAACGCTTCGTCGTTGAGCATCGCCGCGAACAACGTCGGGACGCCGTAGAAAATCGTCGGATTGTAGCGGCGCATCAGCCCGAACATCGAAGCCGGCGTCGGCCGCTCGGAATTCAGCACGGTGGTTGCGCCAACCGACATCGGGAACGTCAGCGCGTTGCCGAGGCCATAGGCAAAGAACAGTTTCGCAGCCGATAGCCCGACATCGTTCTCGCGAATGCCGAGCACCTGATGAGCATAGGTTTCCGCTGTCGCCTGCAAGTTGGAATGCAGATGCCGCACGCCCTTCGGCATCCCGGTCGAGCCCGACGAATAGAGCCAGAAGGCCGTCTCGTCGCGATGGGTGGCAACCGTCTCGAATGCATCGCTCTCGCGCGCGATCTCATCGGCGAAACGCAAATGGCCATGCGCGTCCTTGCCCGACACCACGACATGCGCGAGATCGGGCATCCGGCCGAGAACGTCCTTCACCACCGGCAACAGCGCTTCGGAAATGAGCAGCACGCGCGCGCGGCAATCCGCCAGCACGTAGGCATATTGTTCGGCGGTCAGCAGCGTATTGAGCGGCACCGGCACGATGCCAGCGCGGATCGCGCCGAGGAACACGATCGGAAAATCCACCGTGTCGAGCATCATCATCGCGACGCGCTCTTCACGGCGGACACCGAGACGCTTGAGCATGTTGGCGAGCTTGCGGCTCTGCGTCTGCAACTGGCTGTAGGTCAGCTCGGACACTGTGTCGGTGAAGGCGAGCTTGCCGCCGCGGCCTGCTTCGACATTGCGGTCGAGCAACCAGGTCACCGCGTTATAGCTATCGGACGCGCTCATATGGCGCTTCCTCCTGTCGATGTTTTTTATAGGAGCATGATCTTCCCGGAAAACCAGGGTCCACTTTTCCGGATCATGCTTTTTTTGAATTATAATTCATATAAAGACAGCCGGATTGCTTGCTGTCAATCCAGTCCGGCATTATGTTTCCGAATATGGACCCTGAAACAGCCTTTCTGGAAGAACTCGGCCAGCGCGTTCGCACAATGCGCGGGTTGCGCGGCATGTCGCGCAAGGTGCTAGCGAAGGTCTCGGGGATTTCGGAGCGCTACATCGCGCAGCTTGAAAGCGGCAAGGGCAACGTCTCGATCGTTCTGCTGCGGCGTGTCTCGAACGCAATGGCGGCGCATCTTGAGGATCTGATTCCGTCGGGCGATGCATCGTCGCCAGAGTGGGCGGTAATGCGCGATCTGATGCGCAAGGCGTCGCCGTCGCAAATGGCACAAGCCAAGGAAATCCTGTCTGGCCATTCCGGTGTCACCGCCTCGCATCGCGTGCCGAAAGCCGGCATCGCGCTGATCGGCTTGCGTGGCGCAGGCAAGTCGACGCTCGGACGCCTTCTCGCGAAGAAAATCGGCTGGAATTTCGTCGAGCTGAATAAGGAAATCGAGAAACAAAACGGCCTCTCCGTCGCCGAGATCATCGCGCTCTACGGCCAGGAAGGTTTTCGCCGCATGGAGCAGACGGCACTGGGTCAATTGCTGGCGCAGGGCGAGCCGATCGTGCTGGCGACCGGCGGCGGCATCGTATCCGAACCGCTGACCTTCGATCTGATCCTGTCGTCGTTCTATACGGTGTGGCTGAAAGCCGAGCCGGAGGAACACATGAAGCGCGTGCGCAGTCAGGGCGACCTGCGGCCAATGGCCGACGACCGCTCGGCGATGCAGGAGTTGCGCACCATCCTGCTCAGCCGCGAGCCGTTATATGCGCGCGCGGCCGCGCAGGTGGACACTGCAAGGCTGAGCGTCGAGCAGGCAGCGGCCCGCCTCATCGAAACGGTGACGCCTGTGTTGGCAATGGCTGATCCGCCCCGAGCCGCTGCGGCGAGATAGACCTGTGCCGCAGGCGCTTCTTCTGTCATGCCCGGCCTTGTGCCGGGCATCCACGTCTTCTTGGCTACGGAAGCAAGGCGTGGATGGCCGGAATAAATCCGGCCATGACGCTAAACGCCCAGATGCCGCTCGAGCGTCTGCGGTTGCGACGCCAGCGTTGCCGGTGCCCCCTCGAACACCACTGTCCCCTTCGACAACAGCACGACGCGGTCGGCGATCTTTGAGAGGCTGCGAAAATCCTTGTCGACGACAATGGTCGCAACGCCCTCGCCGCGAATGACGCCGAGCGTGCGCCAGATATCCTGCGCCACCATCGGCGCAAGACCCTCGGTCGCTTCATCGATCAGAATCAGATCGGGATTGGTCATCAGCGCGCGGCCGATGGTGAGCATCTGCTGTTCGCCGCCCGACAACTGATGTCCGCCGTTGGTTCGGCGCTGATGCAGGCGCGGAAACAGCTCGAAGATGCGATCGAGCGTCCAGGTGCAACGCCCATCGATCGCCGGGCGCGCAGCCATCACCAAATTCTCGACGACGCTCAGCGAGCCGAATACCCCGCGGCCTTCCGGCACGAAGGCAACACCGGCGCGCGCAATCGTCTCGGGGGCGGCACGCGCGATATCCTTGTCCGCGAACGTCACCTTGCCGCGGCAATCGGCAACCAAGCCCATCAGCGAGCGCAGCAACGTCGTCTTTCCCATGCCATTGCGGCCGATCAGCGCGATCTGTTCGCCGCGTTTCACCTCAAGATCGATGCCATGCAAAACTTGGCTCGCGCCGTAGAACGCCTCGAGCTTTTCGGCGGTCAGCAACGCGCTCACGCGGCATCTCCAGGAGCGCCATCATGGGTGCCGAGATACGCCGCACGAACCGCCGGATCGGTCCGCACCTGTTGCGGCAATCCTGTGGCAATGACTTTTCCGTCCTGCATCACCGTCAGGCGGTCGGCGAGTTCGAACACCGCGTCCATGTCGTGCTCGACCAGGAGCACGGCGTGGCCCTTCCGCAGCGATGCGATCAGCTCGACAATCTTGCGCGCCTCCTGAGTGCCCATGCCGGCGAGCGGCTCATCGAGCAGGATGATGCGAGGGCCGGTTGCCAGCACCATAGCTATCTCGAGCTGGCGCTGCTCGCCGTGGCTGAGCTGGTTCGCAAGCGTATCGGCGCGCGATGTGAGCCCGGTGCGCTCCAGCGCGTCGTGCGTGGCGGCATTGACGTTTGTATCGGAAACGACATCGCCAAAAATTTTCAGTGGCGCTTTTGAGTGCGCCTGCGCGGCAAGCCGGGCGTTTTCGTAGACGGTGGATTGCTGGAAGATCGTGGTCTTCTGATAAGAGCGGCCGATACCACAGCGAGCGCGCCGTTCCGCGCCGAAGCGCGTGACGTCGCGATCGTCGAGCACGATCGAACCAGCCGTCACGTTCATGTCGCCCGACAACAGATTGATCAGCGTCGATTTTCCCGCACCGTTCGGCCCGATCACCGCGTGGATTTCGTCCTGATGCACGTCGAGCGAAACATCGGCGACCGCGCGCAGTCCGCCGAACTGCTTTGACAGTCCATTCGCGCGCATCGACGCGACGATTGTTGAAGCCTCAAGCATGCTCCACCTTCGCAACAGCCTTCACATCCTGCGGCGATTCGTCCTTGCGTTCGCCGAGTGCCGCGGTCAGCAGATGCCGCACACCGTTCGGCAAAAACAGCACGATCGCGATGACGATCAGGCCTTCGGCCAGCTTCCAGTATTCGGTGCTGGCTTTAAGCACCTCTTCAAGTCCGAGCAACACCAGTGCGCCGACCAGCGGCCCAACGACCGAACGCAAACCGCCGATCAGAACCATCACCAGCACGGTCGCCGAGACATGCCAGCCCAGCGTTTGCGGGGCGATGAAGCCGAACTGCGCGGCGGAGAAATAACCGGCCACGCCTGCGATGGCGCCCGAGATCACGAACGCGATCAGCCGCAAGCGAAAAATCGGGAAGCCCAGCGAGCGGGCCCGCCGTTCGTTGTCGCGTGCGGCGGCCAGCGCGTGCCCGAACGGCGAGCGCACCAGCATCGTCAGCAGTGCGATGGTCGCGACCAGACACGCCAGCACCACGAAATAGAATGCCAGCGGCTTGTCGAGATCGAGCAGCACACGCCCGGCAATCGCGATCTCTGGCTTGTTGTTGATGTATGCTCCATCGGAGCCGCCCGCGAATTGGTTGTCATGAAACAGAAAAAACAACATCTCGCCGAAAGCCAGCGTCACCATGATGAAGTAAACGCCGCGGGTGCGCAGCGCCAGCGCTCCGATGATCAGTGCGGCAAAACCCGCAAGGGCGACCGCGAACGGAAACGACCACCACAGCGACACCGGATCGTATTTCGGTGTCACCATCGCCAGCGCGTAACCGCCGATGCCGAAGAAAGCTCCGTGACACAGGCTGACCAGTCCACCGTAGCCGACGACAAGATTAAGCGCCATTGCCAGCATGCCGAGGAGCAGCGCCTTGCTGGCGAACTGCACGTAATACTTCGGCACAACAAACGGCAGCGCGATCGCAATCGCGAGCAGCGCAAGCGGGACGAGCCAGATGCGAATTGAAATATTCGTCATGGCCGGGTTCGTCCCGGCCATCCACGTCTTTCAGGCGGATAGTTTCTGGAGACGTGGATGCCCGGCACAAGGCCGGGCATGACGCTGAATGAAAGTGAGTGCATGCGCGCTACACCTCGCGCCGGCCGAGGATGCCGTTCGGCCGCCACAGCAGCACAGCAGCCATCAGCACGTAGATCAAAATGCTCGACACGCTTGGAAAGAAAACTTTTCCGAACGTATCGGTGAGGCCGATCAGCAGAGCGCCGATGGCAGCGCCCGTGATCGACCCGATACCGCCGAGCACGACGACGACAAATGACAGAATCAGCATGCTGTCGCCCATGCCGGGGAATACGGTCGAGACCGGCGACACCACGATGCCACCGAGTGCTGCCATGGCAATGCCGACGGCGAAGACGTAGCGGTTGACCGTGTCGAAGCTGATGCCGAGCGCGCGGGTCATCTCGCGATTTTCGGCGCCGGCGCGAACGATCATGCCGATTTTGGTTCGCTGGATCACATAGAAAATCGCTGCCGCCATTGCGAGGCAGAACACGCAGATCGCAAGGCGATAGACCGAATACGACAGATTGTCAGTGAGCTGGATCGTGCCGCCAAACCCTTGCGGCGGCGCGACCGAATGCACGTCTTTGCCGAACAGCAACTGCCGCACTTCGTCAAGGACGAGAATGAGACCGAACGACAGCAGCACTTGCGCCAGATGATCGCGGCCATAAAGCCGCTTGATGAAAACATTCTCAAGCAACAATCCCACGACAAATGCGATTGCAACGCCGCCGATCAGCGCCAGCCAGAAGCTGCCGGTCGCAGCCGCGATGCCATAGGCGAGATAGGCGCCAAGCATATAGAACGCGCCGTGGGCGAGATTGATGACGCCGAGAATGCCGAACACCAGCGTCAGCCCGCTGGCGACGAGAAACAGGACCATTCCATACTGAAGGGCATTCAGAAGCTGAACGCCGAACGTCGCGAGGTCCATACCCATCCCCAGAAAGAAAAAGCGGGCCGCGAACGGCCCGCTTCCGTCATATGACTTACGACAGCTTGCAGCCGCGCGCCGGATCGTCCACTGCGGCTTGCGCGATCTTGACCATCTCGTTGCGGCCGTTCTTCACTTCCCGCAGGTAGATGTTCTGGATCGGATTGTGCGCCTTGTTGAACGACAACGGGCCGCGCGGCGAATCGATCTTTGCCGCGCCCATCGCCGCGATCATCTTGTCCCGCGCACCGGCGTCGCCGCCGACTGCCTTGAGGCCGATGTCGAGCAGCGCGCCGGCGTCATACCCTTGCACCGCGTAGATATCGCCATCGAGCTTGGTCTTGTCCTTGAAGGCCTTCAGGAACGCGACGTTGGCGGGATTGTCGAGATTGTCGGCGTAGTGCAGCGTGGTCTTGATACCGTTGGCGGCTTCGCCCTGCGCGGCGATGGTGCCGTCGGTGAGGAAGCCCGCGCCGTAAAGCGGAATGGTCTTGTTGAGACCGGCCGCTGCGTAATCCTTGACGAACTTCACAGCACCACCGCCGGCAAAGAACGAGAACACCGCATCCGGCTTGAGCGTCGCGATGCGCGTCAACAGCGCCTGGAATTCGACTTCGGGGAACGGCACGGTAAGGTCTTCCACCACCTTGCCGCCGAGCTTCTCGAAGTTTTCCTTGAACGCGCCGATCATCTCGGCGCCGGCCGTATAGCGCCATGTGATGGTCGCGACGTTCTTGATGCCTGCATCGAACAGCACCTTGCCGGCCGGATAGGTCGTCTGCCAGTTCGAGAACGAGGTGCGGAAGATATTCGGCGCGCACTGAGGCCCTGTCGCATCGTTGGCGCCTGCGTTCGGAATGATCAGCAGCGAGTTGGTGTCGCGCGCGACCTTCACCATCGCCATGGCGACGCCCGAGTGCACCGTGCCGAGCACCAGATCGACCTTATCGCGTGTAACGAGGCGATTCATGTTGTCGGTCGCAGCTTCCGGCTTCGATTCGTCGTCGAGCTGCACAAAGGCGATCTCGCGGCCACCGAGCTTGCCGCCCTGCTGCTCGACATAGAGACGGAAGCCGTTGTCGATGAACTGGCCGAGTTTCGCGAAGGTGCCGGTGTACGGCAGCATCAAACCGACTTTCAGCGGCGCACCTTGCGCGATCGCGGGCGAAAAAATCTGCGGCGTGACGGCAAGCGTCGCGGTGCCCGCGGCACCGGATAACAATGCGCGCCGTGTCAGGCGGAAACGATGACTGGACATGGAAACTCCTCCCTCGGATCGTTTTATTTTTTGCAGGCCGTTACGTGTGACAATGCAGGCCAGTACTAAAGGCACGGCTTGTACTAAGGGCACGGCTTGCCGGCTTCCCTCAAGCCCGCTTTCCGTTGGCTACCTACCCATATGAACCATATTTCATGGTATAGAGCGGTTAGCAAGAAATATAATTCAGGTTTAGGCTACTGGTGCCCGCCCGGCAGCGCACCACCGTTAGTTACGACAGGCAATCCAGCGCTTTGACGCATCGCCGTTGAGCGCGGCGACATCGGCAGAGCGGCGGGACAGCACGGCACGCTGGTTGATGTAGCCCTTGTCGGTGATTTCACCGCCATCGACTGAGGGCATGTCCGCGAGCAATAGCGCGCGTGTCGCGTAGGACGACGATCCAGCGCCGCTGGCTCTCAGTTTCGCCAGCCCCGACGCGATCGCTTTACGCACGGCTTCGCTGCCAAGCACATCGTCGAGCGGCGCGCTCTCCGGCAATCCGCTTGCCGCGCGGCACGCCGCAATGTTCGGAAACACCAAAAAACGAACCTCATCGCCGTTATGACCCGCAACGACGATATCCTGCGCCAGCGGCGCAAGCGCCGCGATCCCCGCGACGCGCACGGTGCCGACGCTGACCCAGGTGCCGGAGTTGAGTTTGAAATCCTCACTGACGCGGCCGTCGAAGAACACGCCGCGCTCGGGCCTCGCGGGATCGGCAAGCCTCACCGCATCGCCGATCAGATAAAACCCTTCGTCGTCGAACGCGGCCTTGGTCAGCTCCGGCGCCTTCCAGTAACCCGGTGTGACGTTCGGGCCGCGCACGCGCACTTCCATCTTGTCGCCGGACGGAACCAGCTTCAGTTCGGTGCCGGGGATCGGCACGCCGATATTGCCGGAGCGCTCGGCCAGAAAGTGACAGTCAGTCGCAAGCGGCGAGGTTTCAGTCGATCCCCACGCCGACACCATCGGCATCGCGTGGCCGATCGTCTTGATCGATAGCGCCTCCAGCGCCTCCCACAAATTCTGCGGCAACGCCGCGCCGGCATAGAACGCGAATTTCACTTCGGAGAAGAACTTGCGCCGCAGCGCTTCGTCGTCGTGCAGCGCTGCGATCAGCATGTCGAAACCGCGCGGCACGTTGAAGTAAACCGTCGGCATGATCTCGCGCAGATTGGCGAGCGACGTATTGAACAGCACAGGTGCAGGCTTTCCGGCGTCGATGTAGAGCGTGCCGCCGTTGCGCAACGCCATGTTGAAGTTGTGATTGGCCCCGAAGGTGTGGCTCCACGGCAGCCAGTCGAGCATCACGAGATCGTCGCGTTCCAGAAACGGCCAGACCTGCGCCTTGGCCGCCTGATTAGACGTAATCATGCGCTGCGTATTGATGACGGCCTTCGGTGTACCGGTCGAACCCGAGGTAAACAGAAATTTTGCGATCGTGTCGGGGCCAATATTCGCAAAGGCCTTATCAACCGCCATCGTTACATCGGTGTCTGTAATGTCGCGAAACGCGAGCACGCCTTCGCTCGGCTGGCTGCTGACGATGACAGCCCGATGCAATGGTTTGATTGCGGCGAGCGCATTGGCAAAGGGTGCCGCCTGCGACACATAGATCGCGCCGGGATCGAGCAGCACAATCATCGCTTTCAGCTTGTCAAAATCCTTCGACATCAGCGAATAAGCCGGCGAGACCGCCGCCGCCGGAACGCCCACATGCATCGCGGCCAGCGCAAACAGCGCGTGTTCGATGCCGTTGTCGGACAGGATCACCAGCGGCCGTTCGGCGCTCATTCGTTGCGTCAGAATCCATTGCGCCACGCCGCGAACTTGCTTCAGCGCCTCGGCATAGGTCACCGTCGTCCACGGCCTGTCGGTCGATGAACGCTCGCCGAGAAAAATTTGGCCCGGCCGCGTTGCCGCCCAATGCACCAGCCAGTCTCCGGCGCAGCGTGCATAATCCTGCAACGGCACAGGCGATCGTAAAATGATGCTGCCGTCGGCACGCTCCACGGTCTCGACGCGCGGCGCTGCGAACAAATCCGCGCCATCCACGCGCGCGCCAGTGGCGGATTGAGGCATGATGCCGTCTCCCGGGCAGCAGATATTTTGTCTTTGATCCGTTATGGATTGGCGCGTTCAAACTGTCGCAACAGACGATTGCCACGTTCAGCCGCGGAATCAAGCGCTTCCTGCGCGGACTTTTTGCCGCTGAACGCCATTTCGAGTTCATCCTCGATGACATTGCGCACCAGCGTGAACGAACCCAATCGCAAACCCTTGGAATACTCCGTCGGCGGTTTGAAGGTGATCTGTTCGATGGCGATCGCAGCGCCCGGCACCCTGCCATAGAAACCCTGCGCGCGGGTCAGTTCATAGGCTGCCTGGGTAATCGGAAGGTATCCGGTCTTTTCGTGCCACAACGATTGTACCTCGGGCCGCGAAAGGTAGGCGAAGAATTTTGCCACACCTGCATATTCCTCGTGCGGCCGGTCGCGCAAAACCCACAAAGACGCGCCGCCGATGATGGTGTTCTGCGGTGCGCCTTCCGCATCAGGCCAATAAGGCAGACGGCCATAACCAACCGCAAACTTCGACCTGGCGTTGATGTCCGCGCGCGTCGCCGACGATCCAAGGAAGATTCCACACTCGCCGCTCTGGAAGCGCGGTTCGGCAGAGGTGGCGCGGCCGCCGTAATCGAACACTTTCGTTTTCTGCCATTCCGCAAGCTGCGCAATGTGACGTACCAGCAGCGGATTGTTGATCTTCAGTTCGGCGTCCAGACCCGCCATCCCGT
>JAKFUP010000104.1 GCA_021732625.1 Hyphomicrobiales bacterium | reverse complement strand
AAGGCATTGCGAGTAAGGCGTATCTCCGCCCTGGCCCGCAACGCGCAGCGCCGTCGTCAGCACGTCAGAGCTGCGGGTCCATAGAAACCAAGGCCGCGTCTCCTGAGAGACATCCTGCCACGCTTCCCCAACCGCAACTCCTTCGCGCCTGACGCTGCCGCGTCCACCGCATCCCGCCCCGCGTCTCGTGACGATCGCGAACCGCCCCTCTCAGTGGGACAGGATATACGGACTATATTCCTAGTACGGGGAATGTCAAGCGGGAAAGGCCGGGCGATGAAACTCACCATCGTCGTCCCTGCGCAAGCGGGGACCCATAACCTCCGTACCAATTGGGATTTGCTGCGAGTGCCGCAGAGAGGAACTGCTGCTCAGCACACCATGTTCGTCACGGCGTATGGGTCCCTGCTTTCGCAGGGACGACAGCGGAAGTTTGCCGGGTGAGGAGCCCGCGCCCAGAATGCAGAGGCCGGGTGATGGCGATGGTGCAACGGCGCGGCGGACTCAAGCCTGGTTGGTGAAGATAATCGTGCCTGAAGCAGCGAACATGCCGCCGACGCCGTGGCAGACCGAGATCTTTGCATCCTTTACCTGCGCAGGCGCAATCCCCCGCATCTGCCGCACGCTCTCCTGCAGGGCGTACATGCCATACATGCCGGAATGCATGTAGCTGAGGCCGCCGCCATTGGTATTCACGGGAAGCTTGCCGCCGGGCCGGGTATGGCCGTCGGCGATGAACTTGCCGGTTTCAGAATGCGGCATAAAGCCGAGGTCGCCGAGACCGTAGAGCGGCAGATGTGCGAAGGCGTCGTAGATCATCACGTGATCGACGTCCTTGTGGGCGATCCCGGCTTCACGAAAAGCAAGCGGCCCCGCGGTGCGGAATGCGCGCGAGGAATCGAAGGTTTCCATCTGGCTGACCATTGGCGTCTCGACGCTCTCGCCGGTGCCCAGGATGTAGACCGGCTTCTTGAAGTCGCGGGCGCGTTCGGCGCTGGTGAGGATCAGCGCGCCGCCGCCGTCGGTGACCAAGCAGCACTGCAGGATGCGGAACGGATAGGCAATCATCCGCGAGTTCAGCACGTCCTCGACGGTGATCGGTGTCTTCATCGTGGCGCGCGGATTCTTCGCGGCCCACTCGCGCTGCACGACGGCGACCATGGCGATCTGCTTGTGGGTGATGCCATGGGTCTTCATGTAGCGCAGCACCGGAATCGGAAACATGCTGGCTGGCGTCGTTACGCCATACGGTAACTCGAATTGTCCGTTGAAGCTGTCGGGGCCGATCATGCGCGGGGTGCGGCCGATGTTCGACTTGCCGCTCTCGGCGTGTGTAATGAGCACGGTCTTGCACAGGCCTGCCTCGATCGCTGCGGCTGCGTGACGGACATGCAGCATGAACGAGCATCCGCCGACGGACGTGCCATCGACCCAAGTGGGCGTGATGCCGAGATAATGCGCGATCTGCTGCGGCGTTTCGACGGCCGTGGCGACGCCGTCGATATCGGAAATCTTGAGCCCCGCGTCCTCGATGGCGTTGAGCGCTGCATCCGCGTGGAGCTGCATCTGCGACATGTCGGGAATGACGCCGAGCTTGGTGGTCTCGGCCGCGCCGACGACGGCAACCTGATTCTTTCTCATGGTGCTGACCTTCTCGCCGGCTTGAACAGTGGCAGCGAAATGTCGTCATCGAGCTTCTCGAACGTGACTTCGAGTTTCATGTCGAGTTGCAGTGCCTCGGGCGTCTGTTCGCATTCGACGATGTTGCTCATCAGGCGCGGGCCTTCATCGAGCTCGACGACGGCTATGCAATACGGAGGAGTGAAGCCGGGGGCAGGCCGGTGGGAAATGACATAGCTGTAGAGCTTGCCCTTGCCGCTGGCCCTAAAGACGCTGACCTTGCGCGACCCACAGCCGGGACAAAATGGGCGCGGCGGGAAGTAAGTCTTCGCGCACGCGTCGCATTTCTGCAGGCGGAGTTCGCCGGCTTTGGCGCCATCCCAGTAGTGCTGTGTTTCCGGCGTCGGGACCGGGCGTGCGCGTTTGGCTTCAGCCATGGTGATATCTCTCGTGAGAGTGAATAGGGAGGGGCGCGATCAGATCGCGTCCCACGAGAAAATGTCGGCGGAGCGGTCGAGCTTGTAGAACGACGACTTCAGCGCCGGCATGCCGTGTTCGGCGAGCGATTTCGTGGTCCAGCCCTCGGCGCGATGCACCGAGCGGATCGGGCGCGATTGGCCCATCAGGAAAATCTCGTTCATGCGGACTGCGAAGATTTGCCCGGTGACATCCTTGGCAGCATCGCTGAGCAGGAACGAACATATCGGCGCGATCTTCTCCGGCCCCATCTGCTGCATCCGCGCGACGCGGGCTTTTTCTTCCTCGGTCTCGGTCGGAATGGTGCCGATCAGGCGGCTCCAGGCGAACGGCGATACGCAATTCGACGTCACGTTGAAACGCTGCATGTCGAGCGCGATCGATTTCGAGAGGCCGACGATGCCGAGCTTGGCGGCTGCGTAGTTGGCCTGGCCGAAATTGCCGATCAGGCCCGACGTCGAGGTGAAGTGGACGAACGTGCCGCTTTCCTGTTCGCGGTACAGCCGCGCGGCGGCATGCGAGGTGTAGAACGAGCCCATCAAGTGAACCTTGATGACGGATTCGAACGCCTCCACACTCATGCGATGAAAGATCGCGTCGCGCAGGATGCCGGCGTTGTTCACGATGCCGTCGAGCTTGCCGAAACTGTCGACGGCCTGCTTGATGATCTTGCTGGCGGGGATCGCTTCGGCGACAGTCTCGAAATTAGCAACAGCAGTGCCGCCTCGCTTGCGGATTTCCTCGACGACCTCTTCGGCCGGCGCAGCGTTGTTGCCAGCACCATCGGCGGCGCCGCCCGGATCGTTGACCACGACTTTGGCGCCTTCGGCTGCGCACAGCAGAGCGATTTCGCGGCCGATGCCGCGACCCGCGCCGGTGACCACGATCGACTTGCCCTCAAGCATTTTGCTGGATGACGCCATGTTTCCTCGCCTTTTTCTGGATGCCGCGCTTTGCTGCACGGCCAATGATTGGCAAGACCATCGCACCGGCGGCGATAAACCGTCAACCTTTCGAAATGTAATTTCAATGAATGAAACCAGAGCCTTTCGCAGACCGGGTCTGCGAAAGGCTCATGGTGCGACGAGGATGGCGTGAGAAAATAAGTGGGGATCGATCAGACGCGGGCCGTAGCGCGCGGCTTGATGGTGAGCTGCTTGGCCAGCATCGCCGCTGTGCGTTGCAGCGGCAGCAGGAAGCGCTTGACGCCGTCTTCCTGGCTGATGGCGCTGCGCAGCATCATGATATTGATGCTGGCGAGGACCTGCTTGTCGTTGCGGATCGGCACGCCCATCGCCCAGACCGTGCCTTCATACTCTTCGCGGCTGTAGTCCGCATCCATCAGCGCATAGCCGCGATCGCGGACCTCCTGCAGGATTCGGGTCAGTTTCTTCGGATTGCGGGCAATGTCGTTCCAGTGGCCGGGCGCCTTAGCCAGCGCGTCGATAATCTGTGACTGTTCCGGTTCAGGGCAGAACGCCAGATAGGCGCGGCCGAGCGAGGTGCCGAGCAAAGGAAACCGGAATCCCGGAGTGCGGTTGAACAGCAACAGCCCGGTGTCGCGAGAGGTTTGCGCAACGATCATCGCATCGCGGTCGAACAGCGCGACATCGGACGGCCAGCCGATTTCCTTGCGGAACTTGCGTAAAGTCGGCTCCACCACGCTCCCTATCCAGAGATGCTGGTCGTAGCCCTGGCTCAGCAGCAGCGTGCGGCCGGTGAGCGCATAGACTGCGCGCTCTGCGTCGCGCATCACATAACCTTCATGCTCCAGCGTCTCGAGCATGCGCACGATCGTCGCCTTGTCGAGTCCAGTGGCCTTGTTCAGCGAGCGCACGGTCGAAATCCGCTCCTCGTTGATAACGCGGAGCACCTCGAGCCCGCGGGCAACCGCGACCACTGGTTTGAACGACGGCACGCTGACTTTAACCTCGTGTGATTGACCGCGGCTTCGTGGGCCGCGCCGGAACGGCTCGCGCCGCACCAGAGGCATCGCACGCTTCGGCTTGGAAGCGGTACGGGAGGGAACTATACGAGCCATGTTTCTTCATTTCAACAGTTGAAACCGGATTTCGGGAAAGCTTGATGACTATTGCCAACTGTCGTACCAACCCGAACGAAACGACGTTCCACAGACGTCAACATGTTCACTGGCGTGCGGTCGATGGCCGGAAATAGGTATAGCCAAAGGTTGTGTAGACAGGCCTCGGCTGGATTCGGCGGGAACTTCAACCGGCGGTGCGACCAGCCGGCTACGATGCAAGCGCTGCGCGAGGTCTCTGTGCCATGATGTATAACGAAGGAGCGACCTGACGATGGGACCGCTCAAGGGCGTCAAGGTTGTCGACATGACCACGGTCCTGATGGGGCCGTACGCGACGCAAATGCTCGGCGATTACGGTGCCGGCGTCATCAAGGTCGAGCCGCCGGAAGGCGACGTGACGCGGCAGATCGGCCCGATGCGTGGCGCCGGCATGGGGCCGATGTTTCTCAACGCCAATCGCAACAAGCGCAGCATCTGTCTCGATCTCAAGAAAGATGAAGGCCGCGCCGTTCTGCTGAAGCTGCTCACAGATGCAGACGTGCTGGTCTACAATGTCCGGCCGCAGGCGATGCAGCGGCTCAAGCTCGGTTATGACGTCGTATCGGCGATCAATCCGCGCATCGTTTATGCCGGCGTGTTCGGGTTTGGTCAGAACGGCATCTATGCCGCCAAGCCGGCCTATGACGATCTGATTCAGGGCGGCTCGGGGTTGTCATATTTGATGGCGCGCGGCGGCGACGATACGCCGCGCTATGTACCGAACGCGATCGTCGATCGCGTGGTCGGCCTTGCTGCGGTCGGTGCGATTCTCGCCAGCATCGTGCATCGCGACCGCACTGGACAGGGCCAGCGCGTCGATATCCCGATGTTCGAGACCATGGCCGGCTTCGTTCTCGGCGATCATCTCGGCGGGCTGACATTCGAGCCGCCGCTCGATCGGGGCGGCTATGCGCGGCAGATGTCGCGCGAACGCAGACCTTATCGCACCAAGGACTCCCATATCAGCGTGATTGTCTACAACGACAAGCAGTGGCAGAGCTTCTTCAGGGCGACCGGCCGCGCCGATCTCGCCGCCGATCCGCGATTTGCGTCGATCCCCTCGCGGCTTGCCAATGTCGATTTCGTCTACACCGAACTCGGGCGTATTTTCCTGACGCGGACCACGGACGAATGGATCAAACTTCTGGAAGAAGCGGATGTACCCTCAATGCCAATGCACGATCTGCAAGGCGTGGTGGACGATCCGCATCTGGCCAGCGCCAATTTCTTCTCGATCGTCGATCATCCGAGCGAAGGTAAAATCCGCAACATGCGGCCCGCTGCGACGTGGTCCGAAACGCCGGTCGAGATCAGTCATCTCGCCCCGCGCCACGGCGAACATAGCGCCGAGATTCTGCGCGAGGCCGGATATCGCGACGACGAGATTGCGCAACTGATAAAAGACGGCGTTACCAGAACGCCACCCGATCCGGGAATTTAGGCAGATGGATTTCGCGCTCACCGCCCAGCAGGAATCGATCCGCGACGCGATTGCGAAAATCTGCACGGGATTCGACGACGCATACTGGCTGAAGAAAGACAAGGACGGCGGTTTTCCGCACGAATTCCACAAAGCGCTGGCGGACGCTGGATGGCTCGGCATTTGCACGCCGGAAGAATTCGGCGGCTCCGGTCTCGGCATCATGGAAGCGACCATCATGATGCGGGCGATCGCGGAATCCGGCGCTGGCATGTCGGGCGCATCCGCCGTGCACATGAATGTGTTCGGATTGAATCCGGTCGTGGTGTTCGGCACTGACGAACAACGCCGCCGCATGTTGCCGCCGATTATCGACGGCCGGGAGAAGGCATGCTTTGCGGTGACCGAGCCCAACACCGGGCTCAACACCACGCAGCTCAAGACGCGCGCGGTCCGTCAAGGTGACAAGTACATCGTCAACGGCCAGAAGGTCTGGATCTCGACCGCGCAGGTAGCGGAAAAAATCCTGCTGCTGGCGCGAACCACGCCGCTGGACGATGTCAAAAAGCCGACCCACGGCCTGAGCCTGTTTTACACAGATTTCGACCGCAGCAAGATCGCGGTGCATGAGATCGAGAAAATGGGCCGCAAGGCAGTCGACTCGAACGAATTGTTTTTCGCCGATTTCGAGATCCCGGTCGCGGACCGCATCGGCGAAGAAGGCCGCGGCTTCGAATACATTTTGCACGGCATGAATCCAGAGCGCATTCTGATCGCGGGCGAAGCTGTCGGGCTTGGCGCGCTGGCGCTCGACCGCGCGGCTGCCTACGCCCGCGGCCGCATCGTGTTCAATCGTCCGATCGGCCAAAATCAGGCGATTCAGCATCCGCTGGCAAAGAACTGGATGGAGCTGGAAGCCGCATGGCTGATGACGTTGTCGGCCGCTTGGCAATACGATCAGGGTCTGCCGTGTGGTGCTGCGGCGAATGCGGCGAAATATCTTGCAGCTGAAGCCGGCTTCCATGCCTGCGAGCAGGCGGTGATGACCCATGGCGGCTTCGGCTACGCGAAAGAGTATCACGTCGAGCGCTACTTACGGGAAATCATGATCCCGCGCATCGCGCCGGTCAGCCGCGAAATGATCCTCTCCTTCATTGCGGAAAAAGTCCTCGGCTTGCCGAAGTCGTATTGAGGGAGTTCGTCATTGCGAGGAGCATCGGGATCGGCGCTCCGCGCCGTCCGAGTACAGGCTCCGCAACGAAGCAATCCAGTTCTTGCTCTGGGACTGGATTGCTTCGTGGAGCTTGTCATCGGGCTTGCCGGAGGCAAGACCCGGTGGCTCGCAATGACGAATACTTTCTTGCTATAAGGTCAAAAAAACTCACGGAGGGACATATGGCGGGGCTTTATTTCGAAGAGTTTCAAGTCGGTCAGGAATTCCATCACGCGTTCAGCCGCACCGTAACGGAAATGGACAACACCATGTTCAGCTTGCTGACGATGAATCCGCAACCGTTGCATATCGACGCGCATTTTTCCGAGAACACCGAGTTCGGGCAGCGTCTGTTCAACAGTATCTACACGCTCGGCATCATGATCGGCATGTCGGTTTACGACACGACGCTCGGCACGACGATCGGCAATCTGGGGATGACCGAAGTGAAATTTCCAAAGCCGGTGTTTCATGGCGATACGCTGAAGGCACACACCAAGGTGGTCGGCGTGCGGCCCAGCAAGTCGCGGCCGGGGCAAGGCATCGTCGAGTTCGAACATACCTGCACCAACCAGCGCGACGAGGTCGTCGCGGTCTGCCGCCGCTCCGGTCTGATGCGCGGCAAGAAGGAAGGCTAGCACCCGGTTTCCGAAGTTCGTGAATTTGTGGCGGCGCGCCCATTATACGAACTTCGGAAACCAAAGGATGCTAGCAATTATTGACTCCGGTACCGCTTTCGATCTGAAGTTCCTGAAGATCGAGTTAGCAAAAACAGTGCAGGAACTTCAGATCGGCGGTACCAGCTCATGCGTTCATTCCTGTTCGTTCCCGGCGACAGCACGCGCAAATACGAGAGCGCCAAGAAGACATCGGCGGATGCGCTGATCCTCGATCTGGAGGATTCGATCGCACCGGACCAGAAGCCGGTGGCGCGAACGACTTCGCTCGGCATGCTGAAAGACGCCGCGCCCGGCAAGAAGCTCTACGTGCGCGTCAACGCGCTCGATACCGGCATGACCTGTGTCGATCTTGCCGCGATCATGTCAGGCAAACCTGATGGCATCGTGCTGCCGAAATGTGCAGGTGCACCCGACATCAATCAGCTCGCGTTCTACCTTGATGCGTTCGAGGCGGCGCACGGGATTACGAACGGCACCACACGGATCGTTCCGGTCGCGACCGAGACTGCCGACGCGATCTTCAAGCTCGCCAATTTTCAAGGAGCAAGCCCGCGGCTGTGGGGCATGATGTGGGGCGCGGAAGATCTCGCCGCTTCGCTCGGTGCGTCGCAAAACCGCATCAACGGAAAATTTTATGGTCCGTTCCTGCTGGCACGCAACCTGTGCCTGATGAGCGCAGTCGCGGCGGGAGTGGTG
Organism: Hyphomicrobiales bacterium; assembly: GCA_021732625.1. Lineage (GTDB taxonomy): Bacteria > Pseudomonadota > Alphaproteobacteria > Rhizobiales > Xanthobacteraceae > SG-bin9. The sequence continues at coordinate 3,172 of JAKFUP010000104.1, read as the reverse complement.
CCGATCGATACCGTCTATGCGGATATCGATAATCTTGCCGGGCTTGAAGAAGAGGCGGTCGAAGCGCGCCGCGACGGGTTCCTTGCAAAAGCGATCATCCATCCGAAGCACGTGGATGTCGTCAACAAGGCATTCATGCCAACCGAGGACGAGATCGCGCTGTCGCGCAAGATTGTCGCGGCATTCGAGCAAAATCCGGATTCCGGTGTCATTCGTGTCGAAGGCAAGATGGTCGACAAGCCGCATTTGCGCGCCGCACTGAAGATTCTCGCACAGGCGGGATTGGTATAGCCGTATCAAGCGTTCTCCCGGAGAAGAGGGCGAAAGCCACGCTTATCGTCTCTGATAAATAGCGCCCGTCATTGATTTCATCGCTCGCCTTCGCGTTGCCATCATCGGCGTAGACTCCTCACATAACAAAGCGAGGAGGAGCGCCATGACAGTGTACAGCGGCCCCGTGTTCGATATGGCGGCGCAACAGTTCAGCGTCATCGCCGACTATCTGGAGATTCCGCACGACGAGCGCGATCGCCTGCTGCTGCCGAAACGCGGAATCACGGTGTCATGTCCAATCCATCGCGACGATGGCTCGACCGCCGTGTTCGAAGGCTATCGCGTGCAACATCATCTCACGCTGGGGCCGACCAAGGGCGGCACGCGCTTTGCCAAAAGTGTCGATCTCGGCGAAGTCGCAGCACTTGCGATCTGGATGAGCTGGAAGTGTGCGCTGGCGGGCCTGCCTTATGGCGGCGCCAAGGGCGGCATCAATGTCGATCCCGCATCGCTGTCGCGTCATGAGTTGGAAAACCTGTCGCGCCGCTACATGCAGGAGATGATCCCGTTCGTCGGGCCGCATACCGATGTGATGGCGCCGGACATGGGTACCAATGAGCAGGTGATGGCCTGGTTCATGGATACGTACTCCATGTATCAGGGCAAGACCGTCACCGAGATCGTGACCGGCAAGCCGGTGAGTGCGGGCGGTACACTGGGACGCCGCGAAGCAACCGGACGCGGTGTCGTCCACCTCGCCGTTCGGGTGTTGAAGGATTTTTCGATCAGCCTCTCGAATGCAACGGCCGTCGTTCAAGGCTTCGGCAACGTCGGTTCGGTTTCCGCTGCCGAGCTATTTCGGCTCGGCGTCAAGGTGATTGCGGTCAGCGACCACACTTGCGCGCTTTACAACGCTGCCGGACTTGATGTGCCCGCCTTGATCACGCACGCCGCTCAGCGCGGAGCGTTGAAAGGCTTCTCCAGCGAACTCGAAATCGATCCGGCGACGCTGATGACATTGAGGTGCGATGTCCTCGTGCCTGCTGCAATGGAGCGCGTGATCGATGCCAAGGTCGCTGAAAATCTGAGGTGCCGTGTGATTGCCGAAGGCGCCAACGGGCCCACCACGCCGGACGCCGATCTGATTTTGGAAAAGCGCAGCGACGAGATTTTCGTGTTGCCGGATATTCTCTGCAATTCCGGCGGCGTTGTGGTCAGCTATTTCGAGTGGGTGCAGGACCTGCAGCAGCTGTTCTGGGAAGAGGAGGAAGTGATGCGGCGCGAGTACAAGATCCTCGACCGCGCTTTCGACCAGATGGTGGTTCGCGCCCGGCGAGACAAAGTGTCCAACCGGACGGCGGCGATGGCGATCGGCGTCGAGAAGGTGCGCGGCGCCAAGATGACGCGCGGGCTGTTTCCATAAAACTTAGATGTGTCTACGCATTCATGTGGACGAAGTCGCGCACCAGCGGATAAATCTCGCTGTTCCAGCGTTTGCCACTGAACACGCCGTAATGGCCGACGCCGGCCTGCATGTGATGCACCTTCCGGTATGAGCGCACGCCGGTGCAGAGGTCCTGCGCGGCGAGCGTCTGGCCGATCGAGCAGATATCGTCCTTCTCGCCTTCGACGGTGAGCAGGCCCATCTTCTTGATTGCAGCCGGATTCACCGGACGGCCGAAATGCATCAGCTTGCCCTGCGGCAGAAGATGCTCCTGAAACACGTCGCGCACGGTTTCGATGTAGAATTCGGCGCTCAAGTCCATCACCGCGAAGTACTCGTCGTAAAACGTCTTGATGGTCGCGGCTTTTTCCTTCTCGCCCTTGGCAAGGTGATCGGCGAGATCGACATGCGACTTGATGTGGCGTTCGAGATTCATCGATACGAACGCGGTCAATTGCACGAAGCCCGGATAGACTTTTCGGAATGCGCCCTTGCACTGCACCGGCACGTAGTTGATCAGGTTATCTTCGAACCACTCGATCGGCTTGCTATTGGCAAATTCGTTGACTTTGGTCGGCTGAATGCGCGTGTCGATCGGGCCTGCCATCAGCGTCAGGCTTGCAGGCCGGGCGCGGTGATTATCCTCGGACATGATTGCGCACGCGGCGAGTGCCGAGACCGACGGTTGGCAGATCGCCATCATATGCGAACGTGGCCCGAGCTGATCCATGAACTGGATCAGGTGATCGGTGTAGTCCTCGAGCCCGAACTTTCCTGCGTTGACCGGAATATCGCGAGGATTGTGCCAGTCGGTGATGTGAACATCGTGATCCTGCAGCAGCGTTTTCACGGTCCCGCGCAATAGCGTTGCGAAATGTCCGGACATCGGCGCGACGAGCAGGATCTTTGGCTGTTCGGGCGCGCCTTCTTTCTTGAATCTGAGCAGCGAGCCAAAGGGGGTCGTGTAGACGACCTCTTCCTGAATGGCATATTCGCGATTGCCGCTCTTGACGCTGTCGATGCCGTAGGCCGGCCGCGAGTAGGTCAGCGACGATCGCGAAATCAGCTCCAGGGCGGCGGCAAACCGGCCGAACAGTTTTTCCGAAAGCCCGTCGGGCATCATGTTGAGATAACTCAGAAACATCGATGCGCTGCTGCGCCATGGCGCGGTCAAATCTGAATGGTTCTGAAACGCTTGATACATCATAGGCGACATGCCGGTCCTTCCTCAGTAAGGCCAGTCATGCAAGTTCAAAGCCAATACCGTGCCTCCGATCGGTCTGATGCCTGTCAAACTGGCACACGGTTTGCTCATTCAAACCGTGAAAAGGCATTTGAAGCACCCGAACCGGCGGGCGCCAGCCGTTAGCCTGCGGGGTATCGCGGCCATCAGTTCTGCGTGGAGGACGTCATGTCGAAGGCAACACTCACCATCAGCAGCAAGAACTATTCGTC
>JAKFUP010000240.1 GCA_021732625.1 Hyphomicrobiales bacterium | reverse complement strand
CAGAATCAGCTTGTCCTTGATGTACTGCCAGATGATCCGGGTCATCTCGTCGCCATCGAGTTCGACGACCGGGTTTTTCACCTTGATTTTTGCCATGGGGCGGAGGGCCTTACCTTGGAGGGCGTATTGGTGGGCGGGAGGGCCGGAACCGGCCCGATGCGGTCGCTATAGCATCCGGACACGAAGGCTGGAAGGCGACATTGGGTGCAGGGCTTGCTGGGAGCGGCGCTCTCTTCCCGAGGAAACTGTTGTGACAGAACGGCATTTCGAGTAGCGATTGCGACCATCTTGGGAGGATGCGGGTTGTCGGCCAAATCGCTTGCAGATGCGATCTCGCAGTATGGTGCGCGTCTCAAGCCCAAGTTCAGTAGTGCGGCGATCAGCGGCGCGCCGGAAGACCAGCTTCGCGGCCCGCTCGAAGAGCTGTTTCACGATCTGGCCGAAGTCGCCGGATTTCCGGACAAGGCGATTGGCCTTGTGGGAGAGACAACCCTCAAGGAAATCAAGACGCGGCCTGATTACGCCGTCACCAACAACAATGCCCTCATTGGGTTCATCGAGATCAAGGCACCTGGGAAGGGTGCCGATCCGCGCAAATTCACCGACCCCCATGACAAGGAGCAGTGGCTCAAGCTAAAGGCCCTGCCGAACCTGATCTACACCGACGGCAATTCGTTCAGCCTGTGGCGGGACGGCGAGATCACGGGCAAGGTCGTCCAGCTCGACGGAGACGTCGAGACCTCAGGCGCAAAGCTCGCGGCTCCGGACACGCTGCTGCCGCTGATCAGCGACTTCCTGCGATGGAATCCGGATCCGCCAAAATCGGCCAAGGCGCTGGCGCAGGTCAGCGCGCGGCTCTGCCGCTTGTTGCGCGATCAGGTCACCGAGCAGATGGCGCTCGGCGATCAGGGTCTCGCCGCGCTGGCAGCTGACTGGCGCAAGCTGCTGTTTCCAAACGCTGGTAACGAGCAGTTTGCCGATGGCTATGCTCAGGCCGTGACCTTCGGTCTGCTCGTTGCGCGGGCGCGCGACGTTCCGATTGCCGGTGGCATCGACAAGGCCGCGCAGGAGCTGCGCAAATCCAACTCGCTGATCGGCACAGCGCTGCGGCTGCTCACCGACGACACCAATACCCAGCTTGCACTGAAGACATCGCTGGGTACGCTCACGCGCGTACTGAGCGAAGTGAACTGGCACACCATCAGCAAGGACAAGCCGGACGCCTGGCTCTACTTCTACGAAGACTTTCTTGAGGTCTACGATAACAAGCTGCGCAAGCGCACCGGCTCCTACTACACACCGCCCCAAGTGGTTGATGCCATGGTGCGGCTGGCCGACGAAGTCCTGCGCAGCCCCCTGTTCGAACAGTCCATGGGTTTTGCTTCCAAGGATGTGACGGTCGCCGATCCTGCGGTCGGAACTGGCACCTTTCTGCTCGGCGTTCTGCGCAAGATCGCCAAGACGATTAAGGACGATCAGGGTGCGGGTGCCGTGCGCGGTGCGATCGCAGATGCGGCCAAGCGGTTGATCGGATTTGAGCTGCAGTTCGGTCCCTTCGCCGTCGCGCAGCTTCGCGTCATCGCCGAAATGCAAGCGCTGATGGCAACGGCAAAGAACCCGATGCCCGCGCTCCCCGAATTGCGCTTGTTCATCACCGATACGCTCGGCAATCCGTTCGTCGAAGATAGAGACTTTGGGTCAGGTCTACGAGCCCATCGCAAAGTCGCGGCGCGAAGCCAACGCTGTGAAAAAGGGGCAGCCGATCACTGTCGTTATTGGCAACCCGCCCTACAAAGAGAAGGCAAAAGGTCTGGGTGGATGGATCGAAAAGGGAGCGGGCGGAAAACTTGTTGCCCCGCTTGATTGGTGGAAGCCCCCAAAAAAATGGGATGTTGGCGCGCATACAAAACACCTTAAGAATCTCTACGTCTATTTTTGGCGCTGGGCGACATGGAAGGTATTCGCTGCGGGCAATTATGCCGCGACAGGTTTTCCAGAAAAAGACGAGAAGGAATCGTCTGCTTTATCACCGTCGCTGGGTTTCTGAATGGTGACGGCTTCCAGAAAATGCGCGCTGACCTGCGCGAAACCTGCTCCGAAATCTGGGTGATCGATTGCTCTCCTGAAGGGCATCAGCCGGAAGTCGCGACCCGCATTTTTCAAGGCGTGCAGCAGCCTATCTGCATCGTGATGGCTGCGCGCAAGCGCGAAAAATCAAAAGCCGAACCTGCGCGTGTGCGCTTCTGCGCGTTGCCGAAAGGCCGGCGCGACGAAAAGTTCGCCGCGCTTGAAAAGATGTCGTTGGCCGCAGCCGATTGGGTCGCATGTCCGAGCGGCTGGCGCGACCCGTTTCTTCCCGCAGCAACTGGATTGTGGGCAACGCTTCCTGCGCTCGGCGAATTTTTCGTCTACAATGGTTCCGGCGTGATGCCGGGTCGCACATGGGTTATTGCGCCGGACGTGGAATCCTTGAGCGCGCGATGGTCACATCTGATTTCTGAGAAAGATTTAGCAAAGAAAGAGATTCTGTTTCACCCTCACGAGGGGGGCGACAGGACTGTCTCAAAGTCGTCAAGGATTGGACTGTCAGGCCATGAGCACCGGGAAGCTAGTGTTACCAGCGACACCTCGTCTCTGATCGCGCCCTCGCGCTACAGCTTCCGGTCATTCGACCGACAGTGGATTATCCCGGATGCGCGTCTTATCAATCGCCCAAACCCAAACCTTTGGGGTGCTTATTCAGCACGGCAAATTTACCTGACTGTACCGGAAGATCGCACCCCATCAGCAGGTCCAGCTCTTACAGTCTCTTCGCTCATTCCGGATTTGCATCACTACAATGGTCGCGGCGGACGCGTATATCCGCTTTGGGGCAATCGGGGCGCGACTGAGCCCAACCTTAAGCCAGCACTTCTGTCGTTTTTAGCAAAAATCTACGGACGTCCCGTTTCTGCGGAAGATTTGATGGCGTACATTGCCGCTACGATAGCTCATCCTGCATTCACCGCGCGTTTCAATGCCGATCTGAAGCAACCGGGGCTGCGTATTCCTTTAACCGCTGACGTGAAACTGTTTACTGAAGCGGTTACGCTTGGGAGTGAGGTGATCTGGCTGCATTGCTACGGCGAGCGCTTTGCCGATCCGAAGGCTGACCGTCCCAAGCAAGTGCCTCGCATCGCGAAAGGAAGTGCGCCATTCATTCCGGCGGACGGTGAGATTCCGTCTGCGCCTGAACTGCTGCCGGACAGGATCGACTATGATCCTGCCAAGCATCGGCTGCATGTCGGTAAGGGGTACGTTGAAAACGTCACATCGCAGATGTGGGCGTACGAAGTGTCAGGAAAGCACGTGATCCACGAATGGTTCAGCGACCGCCAGCGTGACCGTTCGAAGCCAATCATCGCGGATAAACGCCCACCTTCGCCGCTCGACAGCATCCAGCCCGACGGCTGGCTCGCCGAATACACCACCGATCTGCTCGATCTTCTGAACGTGCTTGGCCGCCTCACCCTGCTGGAGCCCGCGCAGACTTCACTTTTGGAACGCATCTGCGACGGTCTGTTGATTGGTGTTGATCGGTTGCAAGAGGCTGGCGCACTCGCCCCACCCGAGGAGCCCTCAAGCGCCGACAAAAAAGGCAAGTCCAAAAAGAAAGTTGTCTCCTGAAATCTCTTAAGGGGACAACTCCGCAGGCTGCTCGCAACTGAAGTCTCGCTCGCGCATTATCCGGCGACACCGTTTGCGAATTCAAAGTTCCTGCCATGGCTTCAGTCCGTCAGGGCGATCTGTTTGGAACCGATCAATCCGATTTGTTCGACGAAGATGCGCCCGCCCAGTCCTACAGCGCCGACCCCGATGAAGTCCGGGCGGAATTGCGCCGTATTCTCGCTGAAGCCCGCGCCGCGTCAACGCTGCCGTGGGAGCCGAAGCGTGCTGCGCTCTATCAAACCGTCTTTCCGCAGATGACCAATTGGCTGCCGGACGAGGAAGGCGCGCAACTGCGCTTCGAGTTCGAGGCGGAAATGGCCCGGCTCAAGGTCGCCTGAAAAAATTCCTATTTTGCTATCCCCGCCTTCCAAACCTGAGTTATAATCCTTGCATCCCGTTCGTTGAGGGGCGTCTTCCGGAGACGTTCTTGAAGGCGGAGCGGGATGCGGCGCCTGCGGCTGTGCCTCGTAAGCACAGACTCGGGAGGCCGGGGGTCGCCGTCCGGGCTCACTACGGAGCTCTGCCTTCGATGGCTGGACGCGGGCTGGATGAAGGTGCGCGAAAGTGCGCCGGATCAGGTGGGGTGATCCCCATCGTCCTCGCCCCGGAAGCACGGTTCCCCGGACATAAATCGCCGCTGTAGCGCGCCGAAAGGCGATGCGCTCTCTGTTGTCACCGTTCGTTGCGGTGATTGTGGAGAGCGAGACGCTACCCTTGCGCCTTTCGGCGCGTTGCTCCCCTCACTCATGTCACGGTGCCCCCGCGCCGCTAACAACAGGGGCGATGGCGCGTGTCTGCAATATCCTCCGTCGTCATCACCGGGCTTGACCCGGTGATCCATCTTCCTCCGAGAAAAAATGGATTGCCGGGTCAAGCCCGGCAATGACGAGCCGGGGATTATGCGGCATGGATTCCGGGCTCGCTCGCAAACGCTCGCGCCCCGGAATGACGGGGAGAGGATTTCGGCCGCTCGACATGAGAAAAGCCGCTGCCTCACCCTCCGCACGAGATTCAAATTCGCCCGCTAGCCCCATTATTTTGCTTGAGAATTTTACCCGGACGCGCGAACGAAGGCGCGAGGCGAGACCGGCGCTGGCCAGGCTCAGAAGTTGAATCAAAACCTTAACAACTTGAATCAGAAAGCGAGCACATGTCCGGCACGGACAAGACCAAGGTTGCGAAGGCGTTGGCGGGGCCCATCGTCGTTCTCGTGGAGCCGCAGCTCGGCGAGAACATCGGCATGGCCGCGCGCGCCATGGGCAATTTTGGATTGACGGCGCTACGCATCGTCAAGCCGCGCGACGGCTGGCCGAGCCTGACCGCGCAGCGCGCAGCGGCCGGCGCCGATTTCATCCTCGACAAGGCCAGCCTGTTCGAGACGCTTGAGGACGCCATCGCCGATTGCACGCTGGTGTTCGCCACCACTGCGCGGGCGCACGATCAGGCCAAGCCGGTGATGGGGCCTGAAGCGGCGGCGCAGGAGACCGTCGCGCATGTCGCGACGGGTGCCCATGCCGCGATCCTTTTTGGCCGCGAGCGCGCCGGGCTGCTGAACGAGGAGGTCGCGCTCGCCAACAGGATCGTGACGTTTCCGGTCAATCCAGCGTTTGCGTCGCTGAACTTGGCGCAGGCGGTGCTGCTGATGGGTTACGAGTGGTTCAAGCTCGCCACGCAGGCGGAGCTGCCCTTCGCGATGCCCGAACGCTCCGAGCCCGCCTCGCAGCATCAGATGCAGGCGTTCTTCGACAATCTGGTGCGCGAACTCGACAAGGTCGAATTCCTGCGCCCGCCGGAAAAGCGCGAGACCATGCTGGTCAATCTGCGCAATATTTTCTCGCGGATGGACCCGACCAAGCAGGACATGCACACGCTGCACGGCGTGGTGATGGCGATTGCCGAGGGCCGCAAGGGTCCGGCCAAAGGTGGCGTGCTGGATAGTGAAGGCGCGACGCGGCTGCGCGCGCTTCTCGCCGAGCACAGCGAAGGCCGCTCCGCCAACGACTCGAGTACGGTGCGGGGACTGGCACGATTGCTCAGGCGCAATCCGACCGACGCCGAGCGTGCGCTGTGGCAATCGCTCACCAAGGATCGCCGGTTTGCGGGTCAGTTCAAGCGGCAGACTCCGGTCGGGCGTCACATCCCGGATTTTGTGTCGTTCGTACGGCGCGTGGCGGTCGAACTGATTGTGCCGGGCGAGTCTGAAGCGATTGTCGCCGATCGTCTGTCGCGCAAAACATGGCTGGAAGAGCGGGGCTACCGTGTCGCCCTGGCGAAAAGCGAGGACGTCGAGCGCGATCTGGAGAGCGTGCTGGTCGAAATCCAGCAACTGCTCAAGAGCGACCAAGACGCGTCAGAGTGAAGCGCGGGACTGCGCGGTTACTTTTGCAATGCCCAGCGCCTTCATGCGCGACGCCAGCGTGGTCGGCTTGATGTCCATCAGTTCCGCCGCACCACCACGCCCGAATACTTTTCCGCCGGTGGCCTGAAGTGCGGCCAGAATATTGGCACGCTCCTGCTCGCGCATGGCCTCGTCGGTCAGCACCGCAGGCCGTGCATCGGCGCGCGGGCGGCCTGATCCAGTGGTCGGATTGAAGCCCTGATGATCGGGCAGGTCGATACGCAGACGGCCGTTCTGCGCGAGAATCGCCGCGCGCTCAATCACGTTCTGCAACTCGCGGACATTGCCGGGCCAGTCGTAGCGCGACAGACGCCGCGCATCGCCCTCCGACAATCGTAGATTGGCCTTGAATGCCTTGCCCTCGCTGGTGAGAAAGTGCTGCGCCAGAAGCGGAATATCCTCGCGCCGTTCGCGCAACGGCACCGACTCGATCGGAAACACGTTGAGCCGGAAATACAGATCCTCGCGGAACTTTCCGCGCGCGACCTCGTCTTTCAGGTTACGATTGGTTGCGGCGATCAAGCGGACATCGACGCTGCGGGTGCTTTCCTCACCGACGCGCTCGAAATGGCTTTCCTGCAAAACGCGCAGGAGTTTGCCCTGCAGCTCGATCGGGATTTCACCGACTTCGTCGAGGAATAATGTTCCGCCGTCGGCCAGTTCAAAGCGCCCGATACGATCGCGCACCGCACCGGTGAACGCGCCTTTGACGTGACCGAAGAATTCGCTCTCGAACAGTTCGCGTGGAATAGCCGCACAGTTGACGCGAATGAGCGGGCGATCGCTGCGGCCGCTGGCTTCATGAATCGCGCGCGCGATCAGCTCCTTGCCGGTGCCGGACTCGCCTGTGATCATCACATTGGCGCTGGTCGGTGCGACGAGCTTGACCTGGACCAGCGTCTTTTGAATCGCATCGCTCTGGCCGATGATGCCGCGCGGATTGGTCTCGATCCGGATTTCTTCCTGCAGATAAGCGTTTTCCAGCTCAAGGCGCTCGCGCAGGCGATCGACTTCGGCCAGCGCCGCGCGCAGTTTTTCATCGGCTTCACGGCGCTGGCTGACGTCACGGAACACGATCACTGCGCCAACGACGAGGCTGCGGTCACGAATGGGCGTCGAGGTGTATTCAACCCACACCGGCGAGCCGTCCTTGCGCCAGAACACTTCGTTTTCGACGGTGTGGATCGAGCCGTCGCGAAACGCCGCGTAGATTGGACAGTCTTCGTGCGGATAGTGCCGCCCGTCATGGTGGTGATGGTGGACCTTGGCATGAATATCGGTGCCGACCAGTTCGTCGGCTGACCAGCCCAGCATGCGCTCGGCGGCCGGATTGACGAAGGTGGTCTTGCCCTCGGCATTAACGCCGTAGATGCCTTCGCCGGCAGCACGCAGGATCAACTGGTTCTCGCGCTCAATGTCGCGAAACACGCGCTCGACCCGCTGCCAGGCGGCGATGCCCCCGCGCATGTGATCTTCGGCAACCGCGTCGATGTTGCGGCGCTGGCGCTGCTCGAGGTCGCTCATGGTGAGCAGCAACAATTGCGATCCGTCACGCGGCACCAGCGTCGCCGCGTACTCCAGCATCAGCTTTTTGCCGGTGGCATGGCGCGGCGTCAGCGACGTGGACCAGTATGAGCCTTTCGCAATGACAGCTTGGGTGAATACGATCAGCGCGGCCAGTTGGCCTTCATGCAGCGCGCTGATCCGGGTATCCAGCAACAGGGCACGATCGTAGCCGAGCAGGGTGCAGGCGGCGGAATTGGCATCGACGATGCGATCGGACTGCGGGTCGAGCAGCAGGGCAGGCTCGATCAGAAATTCGAATGCGACAGAGCGCAAATCGGCCGGCTCTCGCTGCCGGGAAGGTGTTTGAGCTGAAGCGTCCATTATTTCATTTATCACGAGATAACGTAATGAATCTACGAAATTTCGTGTATTACGATATTTCGTAATAGCCAAACTGTCGCAGCTTTACTGAGATTGCTAGCGATTTTACCCCGGCTTTGGCTGGCACGCCTCTTGCTCTGATTTGATGCAAACTCATGCAGGAGCGCGTCATGTCGATTTTCGATAATCCGTTCGATCCGAACCGTCCGCTGAACCGCTCCGGCTGCGCCTGTGGCCAGCACGCGAGCGCCGCTGAACATGAAGCCGAAATACAGCGTCAGATGCAGGTGGCGCAGGAGAGTGAAGAGAAACGCTACGAGGGCGTTGTCGCCAACGCCGTGATGCGCGCGATGTTTCCGCAGGACGCCGTCCGCCGCTCGTTCCTGAAGGCCGTGGGTGCTTCAACAGCGCTCGCCGCGATCTCGCAGTTTTTCCCGATCGGGACGGCGACTGATCTGTTCGCGCAGGGCGCGCCGCTCGAGAAGAAAGATCTCAAGGTTGGCTTCATTCCGATCACCTGCGCCACGCCGATCATCATGGCGGCACCGATGGGCTTCTACGCCAAGAACGGCCTGAACGTCGAAGTCATCAAGACGGCGGGCTGGGCGGTGGTTCGCGACAAGACGATCAACAAGGAATACGACGCGGCCCACATGCTGTCGCCGATGCCGTTGGCGATTTCGCTCGGCGTTGGCTCCAACCCGATCCCCTACACCATGCCCGCGGTGGAGAATATCAACGGTCAGGCGATTACGCTCGCGGTCAAGCACAAGGACAAGCGCGATCCGAAGGACTGGAAGGGCTTCAAGTTCGCAGTCCCGTTCGATTACTCGATGCACAATTACTTGCTGCGTTACTATCTCGCCGAGGCCGGCATCGATCCGGACGTGGACGTGCAGATCCGCTCCGTGCCGCCGCCGGAAATGGTGGCGAACCTGCGCGCCGACAACATCGACGGCTTTCTCGCGCCCGATCCAGTCAACCAGCGCGCAGTATTCGACGGCGTTGGCTTCATCCATATCCTGTCCAAGGAAATCTGGGACGGCCATCCGTGCTGTGCTTTCGCGGCGAGCAAGGAGTTCGTCACGCAAAGCCCGAATACCTACGCCGCGCTTCTCAAGTCGATCATCGAAGCGACGGCTTTCGCCAGCAAGAGCGAGAACCGCAAGCAGATCGCTGAATCGATCGCACCGGCGAACTATCTCAATCAGCCGGTCACGGTGGTCGAGCAGGTTTTGACCGGGACTTACGCGGACGGCCTCGGCAACGTGAAGGTGGACCCAAAGCGCATCGACTTCGATCCGTTCCCTTATGAGGGTTTTGCAGTGTGGATTCTCACGCAGATGAAGCGCTGGGGTCAGATCAAGGGCGATGTCGATTACGCGACCGTTGCCAAGAACGTGTTTCTCTCCACCGATGCGACCAAGTTGATGAAAGAGGCGGGCCTGACGCCGCCAACGACGGCCAAGAAGATCACGGTGATGGGCAAAGCGTTCGATTCGACGAAGCCGGAGGAATATCTCGCGAGCTTCAAGATCAAGAAGGCAAGCTAACACGCTTCCATCATGACCCTTATCCCTTCGCGGGGATAAGGGAGCAAAGAGGCAAACCTCGCCATGACCAATTCACTCCGTGCGCGCGCCGCCCTGATGTCATTGCTGATATTGGCTGTGTTTCTCGGCACCTGGCATCTTGCCACCCGTGGAAGCGGCACTGTCGCTAACCTCAGTCCGGAATACGCGAAACTGTTGGGTGCAACCGCGACGCAAGGCAAATCGGCGATGCCGGGTCCGGCTGATGTGGGAGCCAAGCTGTGGGAGCACATCAAGAGCCCGTTCTATGACAACGGCCCTAACGACAAGGGGCTCGGGATCCAACTCGGCTATTCCATCGCGCGCGTGCTGCTCGGATATCTGTTAGCGGTGGCGATCGCCATTCCGCTGGGCTTCCTGATCGGCATGTCACCGCTGATGAGCAAAGCGCTCGATCCATTCATCCAGATTCTGAAACCGATCTCGCCACTCGCGTGGATGCCGCTGGCGCTCTACACCATCAAGGACTCCAGCATCTCCGCGATCTTCGTAATCTTTATCTGCGCTATTTGGCCGATGCTGTTGAATACAGCGTTCGGTGTTGCTGCTGTGCGAAAAGAATGGATCAACGTCGCGCGCACGCTCGAAGTCGGCACCGTGCGCCGCGCTTTCACGGTCATTCTACCGGCGGCAGCGCCGACAATTCTCACCGGCATGCGGATTTCGATCGGCATTGCATGGCTTGTGATCGTGGCAGCCGAGATGCTCGTCGGCGGAACCGGCATCGGTTACTTCGTTTGGAACGAATGGAATAATTTATCGATTACGAACGTAATCATTGCGATTTTCGTGATCGGGCTTGTCGGCATGATCCTCGACCAGCTGCTCGCGCAGGCGACGCGCCTCGTGACGTTCCCGGAGTAATGCGATGACCGAGAAATTCATTTCCATCGAGGCGATCGCCAAGCGTTACCCGGCCAAGGGCGGCGGCGAGACGGCGGTGTTCGAGAACCTCTGGCTGTCGATGCAGCGCGGCGAGTTCGGCTGCATCATCGGCCACTCCGGCTGCGGCAAGACCACCGTACTCAACATCCTCGCCGGCCTCGACGAGCCGTCTGAGGGCACCGTGATCGTCGACGGGCAGGCGATCGAAGGCACGTCACTGGACCGCGCGGTCATCTTCCAGGGCCACGCGCTGTTCCCATGGCGCACCGTGCTCGGCAACGTCGCGTTCGCGGTCAAATCGAAATGGCCGAAGTGGAACGCCGAGCGCATCAAGGCGCACGCGACGAAATTCATCCAGCTCGTCGGCCTTGGCGGCGCCGAGCACAAGCGCCCGGCGGAACTGTCCGGCGGCATGAAGCAGCGTGTCGGCATCGCGCGCGCGCTGTCGATCACGCCGAAGATCATGCTGATGGACGAGCCGTTCTCCGCGCTCGACGCGCTGACCCGCGGCACGCTGCAGGACGAGGTGCGCCGCATCTGTCTGGAGACCGACCAGACCACGTTCATGATCACGCACGACGTCGACGAGGCGATCTATCTCGCCGACAAGATTTTCCTGATGACCAACGGCCCCGGTGCCGTGCTCGCGGAAATCCTCGAGAACCCGCTGCCGCGCGATCGCGCCCGCATCGATCTGCACCGGCACCCGCTTTACTATCCGCTGCGCAACCACATCGTGGATTTCCTCGTCAGCCGCAGCAAGACCTTCACGACTGACGTGCCCGATTTCGACCCGCGCAAGGTGCCGGTCGTCAAGCTCGCGCTGCCGGAGCCTGTGATCGCGACGTCGGCCAAATCCGTGCCGAGTGCCGCTTCGACCAGCAACCAGGCCAGCGCCTGAACGCCTCAACTGACCAAGGAGAAGAACATGAAGCGAGCCGATCTCACCGAGAAGCTGCTCGACAT
>JAKFUP010000164.1 GCA_021732625.1 Hyphomicrobiales bacterium | reverse complement strand
AACAGCGGCGTGCCGGGCACGTAAGCATCGAACGCCGCCCAGAACTGGCCGCGATAGCGATCCTGTTCCTGCAGGATCTCGTGCCGCGAGCCGGCAATGACGAGGTGCGACCCGGCACGCATGTGATAGGCGAACTCCTCGATCGCGCCGGTCGACACGACGGCGTCGTTGCTCGCCGCGATCATTAAAATCGGCTGGCGAATACGGCTCGGATAATCCACCGCCTTGAAGGCGCGCATCGCCTTGAACGCAGAGTCTGCCCACGCCACCGTCGGCGACGCGATTCCCAGCGTGGGTTCTTCCTCATAGATCGCGGCATTGCGCGCGTAGCGTACCGGATCGCTGGTCAGCGGATTGTTGACGAAAGTGGTGGTGCCGACCAGCGCATCGTTGCCGCCGGGAACATAATTTCCACCCATGCCCGCATAACGCAGCAGGCGCACGATCGTGCGGACCGGGGCCGACGTGGTGCGGCCGGGCAAATCGATCATCGGCGCAGACAAGACAATGCGGTCGAACCAGCGCTTGCCGGCATGCGAGATGCGCAGCATCACCGCACCGCCCATGGAATGCGCCAGCGCGAAGTACGGCGGCGGACAATCCGGCAGCACCACCTGCTGCACGAAGGTCTCGACGTCGATCTCGAAGTCTGAGAAATCGCGCACATAGCCTTTGCGTGAATCCTTCAGACGGCGCGACGAATGGCCCTGCCCGCGCCAGTCGATCATCGCCACCGCGAAGCCGCGCTCGCGCAGGTCGCGCACCGTTTCGAAATATTTCTCGATGCATTCGCCGCGCCCGGTGAAGACGCAGACCGTGCCCTTGCGTTTGGCCGGCGGCGCCCATCGCGCGAACCGCAAATCCGCGCCATCGGGCGTGCGGATGGTACCGCTCACGACATCGTCGGGAACGGGATTCGCGGGAACGGAGACGAGTGTCATGAGCCAGCCGAATCAAGAAGGTGAACAAAATAAAGGGTTTTCGGGATGCAATCGGTTCCGGGCGACACCCTCTTGAACCCGGAATAGCCCCTCCCATATCAGCTTCGTGCAGGCCGCTACTAGAGCATGATCCCGAAAAGTCTGTCCCGGACTTGATCCGGGATGGATACCGGTTTTCGGATCATCATGCTCAATCCATGGCTGCACAGAACCAGAGCCCGGCCCGATGGCGGGCGGGCACTTCAACAGTCGCTCAATGGAGGACTACCAATGCGTACCTATGATCTTGCTCCCTTCTATCGTTCCACCGTCGGTTTCGACCGTCTGTTTTCGCTGCTCGACCAGACCACCGGCGACACCTCGTCCGGTTACCCGCCTTACAATATCGAGCGCACCGGTGAGAACGATTACCGGATTTCCGTCGCCGTCTCCGGCTTCTCCCCCGCTGAAATTTCGATCGTCTCGAAAGAGAACACGCTCAGCATCAAGGGTGAGAAATCCGCCAACGAGAACGGCAAGGACGGCAACGAATTGCTTTACCGCGGTATCGCCTCGCGCGCGTTCGAACGCCAGTTCCAGCTTGCCGACTATGTGCAGGTCAAGAACGCTTCGCTCGAGAATGGCTTGCTTCATGTCGATCTCGTCCGCGAGATTCCGGAAGCCAAAAAGCCGCGCGTGATTCCGATTTCGTCGTCGCCCGCGAAGACCGTGATCGAGAACAAGGCTGAAGCCAAAGACCAGGCAGCCGCGGCCTGATCGCCGCTCGCGATAACCGCCTCCAGATTGACGAAGCGCTCCGGGTGCCCCCGGAGCGCTTTTTGATGTGGCATTAAACCCTCAACAAATGCTGCGTCATCCTGAGGTGCGAGCCGCTCATGCGGCGAGCCTCGAAGGATGAGCCACAGGTGGCGGCCGTATCCTTCGAGGCTCGGGCTTTGCCCTCGCACCTCAGGATGACGGCGGAATAATTACTCCAGCCCCAGCACAGCCGGCAACTCTTGGGTCGGCTGAAGCACCACAGGAGGCTTTGCATCCGCAGGCTTGGGATTGGCAGGCCTGGTGGCGACCGCCTGGGTTTGCGGTGGAGGTGCTGCTGTGGTCTCGGTCGGCTTCGGAGCAGGCGGCGCTTTCGGGGCGCCCTGCAATCTGTCGGAATTTGGTGCCACTCCTGTCGTGGCGGGCGTCCGGCTCGCAGTCTTCGGAGCGGACAGCGGCGGTTTGCGAGGTGACGCCACCGGAGGCGATCCGGGCGGCGGAGTTGGCCGCAGATTTGGCGGACTGCTGGGCGGATTGTAGGCCAATTCGACGTCCTCTTCGGTCCGGCTGCTCAAGGCAAATCCCGGCACAAAACGCACGAGACGGCCATCGCGTGCATCCATGAAAAGACGGCCGTCCTCGCCATCGGGTCTCACCACTGCGATTGAATACAGCACGCCACGCAAGCGCGGCTGGCTCAGAATCTCGTATCCGGTGGAGCGCAGCATCCGCATCACTGCGCGGGGCGGCACCCATAACGGATCGACGGCGTCCGCTGGTGCTGCAGCGTAAGGCCCGGGCGGCGGCACGTAACCCGGAGGCGGCGATTGCGCCGATACCTGCGACGCACCCAGCAAAACTGCCAATGGCGCCATCAGCCACAAGGCCATCCGCGCGGCGCCAATCGAACCCGTGTTCGTCCACCCGTTTGTCATTATCCTGCTCCCGGTCATATCCCCGGCCGTCCTGCATTTTGGACAGGCCCTGCGCGATGAAATCTCTCGCTGAAATCCGGCAGAGCTTGGGCTGGATCGCGGCCGGTCGCGGCCAAATCGGGGCGGTCTTCGCCGTCCATGCGAGCTTGGCTGCGAGGACTCACATCCGCTTGTATGCTAGATAAAAATTTGACATTGTCGGCAGTTAGGACAGTATCGCTGTCCAATTCGGACGGGGTAACCCGGCACAGCGATTGCATCGATTATCTCGATTTGCGACGCTGAAGATATCCGGCGGGTTTTTCACTCGGACAAGTGAAGTCCACGCCAGAACTGATTTCAAAAATGGCTCGCCCGGCGCGAGTGGTGGCCCCAAGGTTAGACGGGGTGCCGCGAACGCCCAAGGTGCGCCAGCAGCATGATCCCGAAAAGTGGGAACCGGTTTTCGGATCAGATCATGCTCGAGAGACAGGGCGTTCTCGCAGGGTGTTGAAGGGGTCGATATGGGCGGGTCAAAGTTCGGGCGCGACGAGATCGTAGGGCAAGCGTTGGCGGCAGACCCGGCCGGCAAGGCCATTGCACTTACCGCTACTGAACTTGCACAGGCCCAGTGCGAGCATACCTATCGTCCGCCCGCGGAAGGTCTCTATGATCTTTCGCGCGAAAAGGATTCCTGCGGCGTCGGCTTCATCGCCAACATCAAGGGCAAGAAGTCACATCAGATCGTCGCCGACGCGCTGTCGATCCTCTGCAATCTCGAACATCGCGGCGCGGTCGGCGCCGACCCGCGGGCCGGCGACGGCGCCGGCATCCTCGTACAGATCCCGCACGCATTTTTGTCGCGCAAGGCGAAGGAGCTTGGCTTCACGCTGCCGAAGCCCGGCGAGTATGCAGTCGGATCGCTGTTCATGCCGCGCGACACATCTTGGCGGAAGGTCATCAAGAGCATCATCGCCGATCAAGTGAAGGCTGAGGGTCTGACGCTGCTCGGCTGGCGCGAGGTGCCGAGTGACAATTCCTCGCTCGGCGAAACGGTGAAGCCAACCGAACCCTTCCACATGCAGGTGTTCATCGGCCGCAACAGCGCCCTGACAAGCGAAGACGAATTCGAGCGCCGCCTTTACATTCTGCGCAAGTCGATCTCGAACGCGATCTATCAGCGCCGCGATCGCGGATTGTCGGGCTACTATCCGTGCTCGCTGTCGTGCCGCACGATGGTCTACAAGGGCATGTTCCTCGCCGATCAGCTCGGCAAGTATTATCCCGATTTGAGCGAACCGGACTTCGAGTCCGCGATTGCACTGGTGCATCAGCGCTTCTCGACCAACACCTTCCCGACCTGGTCGCTGTCGCATCCCTATCGTTTTGTCGCGCATAACGGCGAGATCAATACGCTGCGCGGCAACGTCAACTGGATGGCAGCACGGCAGGCGTCGGTGCAATCGCCCCTGTTCGGCAAGGACATCAGCCGCCTGTGGCCGATTTCTTATGAAGGCCAGTCCGACACCGCCTGCTTCGACAACGGTCTCGAATTCCTGGTGCAAGGCGGCTACTCGCTGTCGCATGCGGTGATGATGATGATTCCGGAAGCGTGGGCCGGCAACCCGCTGATGGATGAAGAACGCCGCGCGTTCTACGAGTATCACGCAGCGCTGATGGAGCCGTGGGACGGCCCGGCCGCGATCGCGTTCACCGACGGCCGCCAGATCGGCGCGACGCTCGACCGCAACGGGCTTCGCCCGGCGCGCTATCTCGTCACCAAGGACGACCGTATCCTGATGGCGTCCGAAATGGGCGTGCTCAAGATTCCGGAAGAAGACATCGTCACCAAGTGGCGGCTGCAGCCGGGCAAGATGCTGCTGGTCGATCTCGAACAGGGCCGGCTTATTCCCGACGACGAGATCAAGGCGAACCTCGCCAAGAGCCATCCCTACAAGCAATGGCTGAACGGCACGCAGATCGTGCTGGAGGAACTGCAGGACGCGCCGTCAAAGGGCGCGCGCTCCAACCTGCCGCTGCTCGATCGCCAGCAGGCGTTCGGCTACACGCAGGAAGACATCAGCATCCTGATCACGCCGATGGCCTCGACCGGCGAGGAAGCCACCGGCTCGATGGGCACCGACACGCCGCTGTCGGCACTCTCGGACAAGCCAAAGCTGCTCTACACATACTTCAAGCAGAACTTCGCGCAGGTCACCAACCCGCCGATCGACCCGATCCGCGAAGAGCTGGTGATGAGCCTCGTATCGATCATCGGTCCGCGGCCGAACCTGTTCGACATCGAGGGTATGTCGAAGACCAAGCGCCTCGAAGTGCGCCAGCCGATCCTGACCGACGCCGACCTCGAAAAGATCCGCTCGATTTCCGAGATCGCCGAGTCGCATTTCAAGTCACGCACGCTCGACACCACATTCCATGCGGGCTTCGGCGCCGCCGGGATGGAACAAGTGCTCGATGAGCTCTGCGCGCGTGCGGAAGCCGCTGTGCGCGAAGGCGTCAACATCATCATCCTGTCGGACCGGATGGCCGGCTCGGACCGGATTCCGATCCCGGCGCTGTTGGCTTGCGCCGCCGTGCATCATCATCTGATCCGCACAGGCCTGCGCACGTCGGTCGGGCTTGTCGTCGAGTCGGGCGAGCCTCGCGAAATCCATCACTTCGCTTGCCTCGCCGGTTATGGCGCAGAAGCCATCAACCCGTATCTCGCCTTCGAGACCATCGTCGCGATGAAGGACCGCCTGCCGGTCAAGCTCGAGGACAAGGAGATCGTCAAGCGCTACATCAAGTCGATCGGCAAAGGCCTGCTCAAGGTCATGTCGAAGATGGGCATCTCGACCTATCAATCGTACTGCGGCGCGCAGATTTTCGACGCCATCGGGCTCAAGGCCGATTTCGTCGCCAAGTATTTCGCCGGCACTCACACCCAGATCGAAGGCGTCGGCCTTGCCGAGATCGCGGAGGAAACCGCGCGCCGTCATTCCGATGCATTCGGCGACTCGCCGGTCTACAAGACCGCACTCGATGTCGGCGGCGAATACGCTTACCGCACCCGCGGCGAGGACCACGCCTGGACCGCCGAGTCGGTGTCGCTGCTGCAGCACGCGGCGCGCGGCAACTCGCTCGATCGCTACAAGACATTTGCGAAGCTTCTCAACGAGCAATCCGAGCGGCTGCTGACGCTGCGCGGGCTGTTCAAGCTCAAGACCGCCGAGGACGAGAAGCGCAAGCCGGTTCCGCTTGAGGAGGTCGAGTCCGCCAAGAACATCGTCAAGCGCTTCGCTACCGGCGCGATGTCGTTCGGCTCGATTTCGCGCGAGGCGCACACCACGCTTGCCATTGCGATGAACCGCATCGGCGGCAAGTCCAACACCGGAGAAGGCGGCGAGGAAGCCGATCGCTTCAAGCCGTTACCGAACGGCGATTCAATGCGCTCGGCGATCAAGCAGGTCGCCTCGGGCCGCTTCGGCGTCACCACGGAGTACCTTGTCAACTCCGACATGATGCAGATCAAGATGGCTCAGGGTGCGAAGCCCGGCGAAGGCGGCCAGTTGCCGGGCCACAAGGTCGATGCGACCATCGCCAAGGTCCGCCATTCGACACCGGGCGTGGCGCTTATTTCGCCGCCGCCGCACCACGATATCTATTCGATCGAGGATCTTGCGCAGCTGATCTACGACCTCAAGAACGTCAATCCGGACGGTCTGGTCTCGGTCAAGCTCGTCTCCGAAATCGGAGTCGGAACGGTCGCCGCCGGTGTTGCGAAAGCGCGCGCGGATCACGTCACCATCGCAGGCTTCGAGGGCGGCACGGGCGCGAGCCCCCTCACCTCGATCAAGCATGCCGGCTCGCCATGGGAAATCGGGCTCGCCGAAACCCACCAGACGCTGGTACGCGAACGGCTGCGCAGCCGCATCATCGTTCAGGTCGATGGCGGCTTCCGTACCGGACGCGACGTCGTGATCGGCGCGCTGCTCGGCGCGGATGAATTCGGTTTTGCCACCGCACCATTGATCGCGGCTGGCTGCATCATGATGCGCAAGTGCCATCTCAACACCTGCCCGGTCGGCGTCGCAACGCAGGACCCGGTGCTGCGCAAGCGATTCACCGGCCAGCCCGAGCACGTCATCAACTACTTCTTCTTCGTCGCTGAAGAAGTCCGCGAGATCATGGCCTCGCTGGGCTATCGCAACTTCGACGAGATGATCGGCCAGACCCAGATGCTGGATCAGAATGCGCTGGTCGCGCACTGGAAGGCCAAGGGTCTCGATTTTTCCAAGCTGTTCCACAAGCAGAAGCCCGCGCCGGGCGAGAAGATTTATCGCTCCCAGGCGCAGGACCATCACCTCGAGGCGGTGCTCGACCGCAAGCTGATCGCACAATCACAGGCTGCGCTGGATCGCGGTGCACCGGTGAAGTTCGACGCCGAGATCAACAACACCAATCGCAGCGCCGGCGCGATGTTGTCTGGCGCCGTGGCCAAGCGTTACGGTCACGCGGGTCTGCCGCATGACACCATTCATGTGAATCTGAAGGGCACGGCCGGTCAGGCGTTCGGCGCGTGGCTTGCCAAGGGCATCACCTTCGAGCTTGAAGGCGAAGGCAACGACTACGTCGGCAAGGGCCTGTCGGGCGGCCGCATCGTGGTCAAGCCGCATAGAAACTCCGGCATCGTGCCGGAGCAGTCGATCATCGTTGGCAACACCGTGATGTACGGCGCGATTGAAGGCGAGTGCTATTTCCGCGGCGTCGCCGGCGAGCGCTTCGCCGTGCGCAATTCCGGCGCGGTTGCCGTGGTTGAGGGCGCCGGCGATCACTGCTGCGAATACATGACCGGCGGCATCGTCGTCGTGCTCGGCAAGACCGGCCGCAACTTCGCTGCGGGCATGTCCGGCGGTATCGCCTATGTGCTCGACGAGGACGGCCAGTTCGACAAGCTCTGCAACATGGCGATGGTCGAGCTTGAACCGCTGCTGTCGGAAGAAATGATCAACGCCAACACCTATCACCAGTCCGGCGACCTCGAGGCCCATGGCCGCGTCGATGTGATGGCCAACCTGCTCGAAGCCGACGTCGAACGGCTGCACGTGCTGATCTCGCGCCACGCCAAATACGCCGGTTCGGCGCGGGCTGCCGCAATCCTCGCCGACTGGAAGACTTACCTGCCGAAGTTCCGCAAGATCATGCCGGTCGAATATCGCCGCGCGCTGAAGGAAATGAAGGCACGTGCATCCGAAGAACCCAAAATTGCGATCGGCGCGTGATACGTGAATACTGGTGCCGCCGATCTGAAGTTCCTGCACCCGTTGACGCGAATTCTCCCCAGGAACTTCAGATCGGTAAGCGGCACCAGAGTCGAAATAGCTGCTAGTGCCCTTTCGTTTCCGAAGTTCGTGTAAAGTGTTGCTGAAATGAACGACGAACTTCGGAAACGGGGCACTAGCGGAAAGGTTCTGGTAGCGGCGATGGTGGCTGTGATCCCCGCCTATCTGATCGGCAGCGACCTGTTTTTCAGGTCGCAAGTTGCCGCCGGCGCATTGTCCGATGACGCCTCCGCGCGCGTGCTGCCGCTGGCCAGCGCCGGATTCATGCGCGAGCGGCGTTCGCTGTCACTGGTCTGCTCCAAGGGGAGCGAGGCGAAGCTGTTGCTCAAGGCCAAGCTGGCCGAGAAGGCATTTCTCAAGATCGGCGAGACCGCGCCTGCAACCTTCGCCTTCCGATCCGGCAACGAGACGATCGCGAGCGTGGACGCGCAGGGCACCGTGGTTGCCAACGGCTTCGTCGAAACGGTCGCGACAGCGGTGCTGGACGCCAGCCAGTTGAAACAGATTTCCAGCGGCCTGACTCGCGCCAGCGACGTGCAGGTCACGGCGATCGGCCGTGGCGTCTCGCTCGGCATCGATACGACAGCGCGCGAGGCCGAGGACTTCATCGCCCGGTGCGGCAGCGCTCCTGGCAAACAAAGCCAAATTCCTCGCAGCAAAAACACAGCGTCATGGCCGGGCCTGTCCCGGCCATCCACGTCTTTGTTGCTGGCATTCAGTAAAGACGTGGATGCCCGCGACATAGGCGAGCGAAGCGACGCCGTTCTTCCGAACGGCTATGCGCGGGCATGACGGATAGGTGAATTTTCGGTTTGCGCCGGGCTGCTGCATGATATGAGAACTGTTCTAACCTGCCCGATCGGGCAGGCCGTGTAGGGTTGAAAGACGAAGACTATGGGTAAGATTACTGGCTTTCTCGAAATCGAGCGCAACGAGCGCGTCTATGCGCCGGTCGCCGAGCGCGTCAAGGACTACAAGGAATTTGTCGTCCCGCTGAACGAGAAAGACCTGCGCGATCAGGCCGCGCGCTGCATGAACTGCGGCATTCCCTATTGCCACGGCACCGGCTCGCTCGCGCCGGGCACCACCGGCTGCCCGGTCAACAACCAGATTCCGGACTGGAACGACCTCGTCTACAGCGGCAACTGGGAAGAAGCCTCGCGCAACCTGCACTCGACCAACAACTTCCCTGAATTCACCGGCCGCATCTGTCCGGCACCTTGCGAAGCCTCGTGCACGCTCAACATCGACGACAACCCGGTCACGATCAAAACCATCGAATGTGCGATCGTCGACAAGGCGTGGGATTCAGGCTGGCTGAAGCCGGAGATCGCCGCCGAGAAGACCGGCAAAAAGATCGCCGTGATCGGCTCCGGCCCTGCGGGCATGGCCTGCGCGCAGCAGCTCGCGCGCGCCGGTCATGACGTGCACGTCTACGAGAAGTTCGCCAAGGCCGGCGGTCTGCTTCGCTACGGCATTCCCGACTTCAAGATGGAAAAGGGCATCATCGACCGCCGTGTGGCACAGATGGCGGCCGAAGGCGTCACCTTCCACTACGACGCGCATGTCGGAGCGAAAGGCTCGGTCGATCCGCAGGAATTGCTCAAGACCTATGATGCCATCGCGCTGACCGGAGGCGCGGAAGCTCCGCGCGACCTGCCAATTCCGGGCCGCGATCTCGATGGCATTCACTACGCGATGGATTTCCTGCCGCAACAAAACCGCCGCGTCAGTCAAGAGCCGCTCGGCGGCGTGATGGATATTTTCGCCGCCGGCAAGAACGTCGTCGTGATCGGCGGCGGCGACACCGGCTCGGATTGCATCGGCACCTCGGTGCGGCACGGCGCGACGACGGTGACGCAGCTCGAGATCATGCCGGAGCCGCCGGAGAAGGAAAACAAGCTGCTGACCTGGCCGAACTGGCCGCTGAAGATGCGGACCTCGTCGTCGCATCAGGAAGGCGCCAAGCGCGAGTTCGCGGTATTGACGCAGAAGTTCAGCGGCGAAAACGGCAAGGTGAAGAAGCTGCACGGCATTCAGGTCGATGCGAAGTTTCAACCCGTGCCCGGCACCGAATTCGAGCTCGAGGCCGATCTCGTGCTGCTGGCGATGGGTTTCGTGCATCCCGTGCACGAGGGACTGCTCAAGAGTCTCGGCGTCGATCTCGATCAGCGCGGCAACGTTCGCGCCAACATGAGCGACTACCAGACCTCGGTCGCGAAAGTATTCTCGGCTGGCGACATGCGCCGTGGCCAATCGCTCGTGGTCTGGGCCATTCGCGAAGGCCGCGTCTGCGCCCGCGCCATCGATCAGTTCCTGATGGGCTCGAGTAACCTGCCGGGCTAGCATGTCATTCCGGGGCGTTGCGAAGCAACGAACCCGGAATCTCTGCCTACCAAATTCGCGACGTCGAGATTCCGGGTCTGCGCTTGACGGCGCATCCTGGAATGACGCCCTCACAAAAACAAAACGGCCCAGAGCGTGCGCTCTGGGCCGTTTGCGATCCACATCGGCATTTTCAAACGCTTGCGCGATCGGGGGACAGCCGGCGGACCTTATGCATCGTCACTTGGTCGAAGCCGGCGCAGAGCTTGCGGCCGACTGCGAGTACTTGAACTGCGGCATCGCCTTCAACTGCTCTTTCGTTGCGTTGAACACCGCATGGTCAGGATACATCCGCGGCTCGGACGATGCCGACGACGTCGATGCGCCAACCGTTGACGGTGTCGGGCGAGGGTTGGTGCCGGTGGCCGCACCGCCAGCCGGTGATGTATTCGAAGCGGTCTTGGCGGCGACTGCCTCGTTGACGAACTTGAGCTGATCGAACTTCACTGCGACGTCCGACTGGCCGAGGCCGAGGAAGCCGCCCACGCCGATCACCACTGTATCGATCTTGCCATTCGCATCGGAAATCAGCTCGCTGATATCGCCGATTTTCTCGTCGTTATTGTTATAGACATCGACGCCGATCAGTTTTGACGTACGCCACTGACCGCTCGCCGGCGCAGTGATCACCGAGCCCGATGCTGCAGGCGCAGCCGGGGGTGACGACGGTGCCATTTTATCTTGCGCAATCGCAGGCACGGTAGCCAAAGCAAGTACAAGAGCACTTGATGCCAAAAACTTCTTTGTCATGTTGCATCCTCCATCAATGAATTCGATACAGAACCAACACGGGAACCGGGATGCCGTTCCGGGAACTCGAACAGAATGTCCGGATAAAGATGCGATGACACGCATGCGTCATACTGCACACGATTGCGCCAAACTGTGCAGCGTCATGTCGTCAATGCTGACGTTCGTCTTGGCGCCGGAGCGGAAGTTCCTTTTAGCGGAACAAGCCCGGTGCGGGCGCCGATGCTGACGGGCCGATCGAGCCGGGCGGCCGCGGACCGAAATTGCGCGGGCGCGGTGGAGTGGGAGCCGGAGCGGTCTGCCGGAAGCCGAAGAAGCCAGGCAGGGTCTGTTGCTGCGCCGGCTGAATGCGCGGACGCTTCGGCTTGGGTG
>JAKFUP010000243.1 GCA_021732625.1 Hyphomicrobiales bacterium | reverse complement strand
CCGCCGCCGCCCCATGCCGAGGCTGACGTGGGTGCAAGTGCTGCGATACCAAGCGATGCAGTAGCGATGAAGGCGAATGCGATCTTGCGTAACATGGTCGTGGTCTCCTGATTGCGGCGCGTCAGCGTCGCTCGTTGTCGTCACCCCGTACCCGTCAGTCGCAGCGATTTTTCGCGCGGTTCAAATGCGCGGAACGATGTTCTGAATTTTTCAAAACCAGCGCTTTCGCTGTTTAGCCACGGTTCATCTTCGTGAACCCGGCTTCATGCGGGAGCGTTGGAAAACTGCCTTAACCATTCCGCATGCCGGTAAAGGCTGGCGTCCAGTGCCAGTTCAGCTTGCCCGCCGCGCACAGCGTGGTTATAAGCCCGCAACCTTCCCAAAAGCCCCCGTTTCCAAGGATCACATCATGGCGGTTGAGCGTACGTTTTCGATTATCAAGCCGGATGCCACCGAGCGTAACCTGACCGGCGGTGTCAATGCTGTGATCGAGAAGGCGGGTCTTCGCATTATCGCGCAAAAGCGCATCCAGATGACGCGCAAGCAGGCCGAAACATTCTATGCCGTCCACAGTGCGCGGCCGTTCTTCGGCGAACTGGTGGATTTCATGATCTCGGCTCCGGTGGTGGTGCAGGTTCTTGAAGGCGAGAATGCCATTGCGAAATACCGCGACGTGATGGGAGCCACCGATCCCTCAAAAGCGGCCGAAGGCACCATTCGCAAGTTGTTCGCAAAATCGATCGGCGAAAACTCTGTGCATGGGTCCGATGCCGCCGAGACTGCCCGCATCGAGATTGCGCAGTTTTTCTCCGGCAACGAGATCGCCGGCTAAGCCGATAGGGGCCTTCGTCGGCTTCAGGACTATTCGAAACGAAAAGGAGCGGTTTTACCGCTCCTTTTTTATTTACGATGAACGGAGTTCGGATAAGCTCATCCCGCGCCGGTTATCGCTGCGACCGACGGCAAGACCTCTCTGGTGCCGCGATAGATCATCTCGCCGGCGACATAGAGGATGATCACCAAGCCGACGTAGGCGATCCAGCGGTGCTTCTGCAGCAGTTGAGCAATAAAGCTTGCCGCGATGCCCATCAGCGCGATCGACAGAACCAGCCCGAACATCAGGATGTAGGGATGCTCGCGCGCGGCACCGGCGACCGCCAGCACATTGTCGAGCGACATCGATACGTCCGCGATGATGATTTGCCAGGTCGCCTGTCCAAGGGTCTTGTCTCCAAGTGTTTTGCGCGGCGCGCCGTCGAATGCAGCCTGGGCCGCGCTTTCGTCGTCCGGGATATGGTGCTGCGCTTGCAGCTCGCGCCACATCTTCCAGCACACCCACAGCAGCAGGATGCCGCCCGCCAGCAGCAGGCCGACGATTTGCAGGAGCTGCGTCGTTGCCAAGGCAAACACGATGCGCAGGAGCGTCGCGGCTCCGATGCCAATCATGATGGCTTTGCGCCGCTGATCCTTCGGCAATCCCGCCGCGGCAAGACCGATAACGATGGCGTTGTCGCCTGCAAGGACGAGGTCGATCATGATGACCTGAGCCAGTGCGGCCATCGCTTGAGGCGTAAACAGCTCGAGCATTTTAGGGTCCGGGAGTTATTTGTTCTGGCGCTGCTCGAGCAGCGGGATCGCCTGTTCCGGATCGCTGAGCAGCGCCGCACAGACTCCGATCATCGTCATCGCACCGACCACGTCCCAATAACTGAGATCGGTTGCGGTCTCGCGATGCTTTGATATCCAGGCAACGATTGCAACGATGATTGCACCGACGATTGCGGCCACGCTGAACAACGGCAGCACGATCGGATGCGGCAGAAACCACATCGCTGCGGCAAACAGCACGACGCCCACGACGAACACGATTGCGAGGGTGAATTTAGGCCCGCCCCACCGCGTGGGCGACCTCGATGTTGTAAGTTCGACTGGCACCGTCTCTACGTCCGTTGAGGGCAAGCGTGCTGGCGACACAAGTCTTCACAGATTGCTGCGACTGACTGCTGCTGCGACCGAACACCGTTTGCTCAAGTTTGGTTTGTTGTAGCGGCGAGGCGCGCGCAGAGAATGTGACGAATTGACGTGAGGCGTTCTGACACGCGCGTGAATGTCGCAAGCGACACAATATCGCAATGAAAAAAGCCGCGCTCTTGCGAGCGCGGCTTCCGTTATTCGAGAAAATTTTTGACTACTTCGAATGCTGATTTGCTGCCGTTTCGGCGCGGCGAACGTAGTAGAGCCACGCACCGACCGCGACAACAAACAGCGCTCCACCAAATGCAGCAGGTTTTTCCCACGTGTGGGCGACATCTGTTCCAAGGTAGCTGATGATACCAACGTCAGTCAGGAACAAATCGCCGGCGATCCAGCCGAGGAGTGCGGCGCCCGCCCACACCAGCACCGGAAACCGGTCGAGCATCTTCATGACGATCGCACTGCCAGCGACAATCATCGGGATCGAGATGCCAAGGCCGATCATGAGCAACAGCCAGCTGCCCTTGGCGACCGCGGCAATGGCCACGACGTTGTCGAGGCTCATCACAACATCCGCGATCGCGATGGTGATCATCGCTTTGTAAAGTGTGTCGGCGCCTGCGACCGCTTCGTCGTGTTCGTCCGATTTCGGCTTCACCAGGTCGATCGCGATGTAGAGCAGTGCGATTGCGCCCGCGGCCTTGAGGTAGGGCACGTTCAAGAGTGTGGAAACGATGCCGGTGAAGATAATGCGCAGCAGCACGGCAACGCCGGCGCCGAGGATCATACCCCAGAAACGCGCTCGGTCCGGCAGCGAGCGGCATGCCATCGCGATGACGACGGCGTTGTCGCCGGACAACAGAATGTTGATCCAGATAATCTGGCCAAGTGCCAGCCAGAAGGCGGTATCGTTGATTTCCAAGATCGTTCTCCCTGCGCGGACCTAGGCGGTTTGGACGCCCGTCCGCTGTGCGTATTGTACAGATTGGTTCCGATCGGGCATGGATGAGCTGCTGCAATGCCGCGCGACCGCAGGGAACTGCAAAAGCACACAAACAATCTGTTCAAGGTCAGGTGTCATCCGGGCCGATCCGATACTTTCCAGTCCGACATCGCAGTTCCATTGGAACTGCCAGAGGGGCCCGTCCTGGTTGTTGGCTGTGCGCCTGACGATAGTGCGACAGAATGGCACAGCCCGACGTACATATCAGCCGTCGCGAACCTTGCCAATCGGCTGGGTGCATCTTCCGGCGTAAAAATTTCGTGCGTGAGGCCCGGCCAGTTCACCATTTCACTTCGAGGCCAGCAAGGCCCTGATGGGAATGAAAGCCGTCGCGAAATTTACCGTCGTAGTTCAGATAAAGGCGTATCGTGTTGGTTAGCCCCAATGACACGGACGCACCTGCGTCCGCACCATAGCGGCTTTCGCGGATTCCCTGAACGGCAATACTGTTGGTGCCGAGGCTGATCTGCACGGCGCTGACATTCTGCGCGATATTATCGACGAACTTGCCGTAAGCCGACAGGTCGAGCACGCGCCGGTCTACGATCCAGTATCGACCGACCTCGGCGCCAAACAGGAAGCGCGTCCGTTCGGCGGTGGCTGGTCCGGCATTGACCGGATTGAGCCCACCATATTCGGAAAACGAGTCGGTGGCCGCTCGCAGATACTCAACCGATGCTTTCGGCACGATGCGGGCCTGACCGATGCCCCAGTAGTAACTGAGTTCGCCGAGCGCAGCATCGACCCGTCCGTCGTAGCCTGCTCCTGTCAAACCCAGCGTTGTCTGCCGCCGCGAGGCGATGTTGGCAAAGCCGTGAACGCCTGCGGCAGCGAGTGTCCAGGGGCCGATGGTGTAGGATGCGTTGACGCCGACCTGCGTCAGGTCGAGCACAGCCGATTGCGCCGCCAGCGGAACATTGATGCGGGTATGGCTTTGATCGAGCCATACGCCGACGTTAAAATCGGGAGCCAGCGTTGCGCCGAAACCGGCTACGCCACCGATGGTCTCGCGCTTGTCGCCGACGAATGTGCCTTGTGGGCCGGTGCGCGACGACAGGCCATAGGATTCGCCCCACAGCCTGACCGGGAATGCCGACGTGCCGGCTTGCGATGCACCGCCGCCGCCAGGATTGCTTCCGAGCGCGGCGTTAGTGCCCCACGTCGCATGATTGCCGAGCCGCCGCAAAAAATTGGTGCCGAGGTCGCTGAGCGAAGCGGTGGTCGCGAATCGGCTGCTGCTGTCCGTTGGGTTGGGGACCGGTGGGAGTGATACAAATTGCGCGCCCGCAACGTCGATCGTCACAAGGGATATGATCGCCGCGGTGCTTGCGGCACGAAGATACGAGCGCATCGGAAGACGCGCGAGGTTCACAGACTGTGGTGCTAACGCTTGCATGCTCTGCAATTTTTCCCGATTGAGCAGTCAACAATCCGCTGCGTTGCGAATTGTCCCGACTTTGGCTCCATCGTCAACGAAACCTCGCGGCAAGGGGTATATTCGCCAGCGATGTGGTCGTTGAGCCACACCTGAATCTCGCGCCGAGAATGCTCAAATCGGATCAATTCGGTTGATCGAGTCCTCCGCATAAAGTGTCTGGGTCTTAAAGACCAAATCCGGGCGTGATGAGCGGCGCATCATTTGGCTGCAAACCGCCGGATGTCCGGTTGCCATCGATCCTGATATCACCGCGCGCCACTGCACGCAGCGCTGCGGGATAAATGCGATGCTCGACCGCTAGAACGCGGGCACCAAGCGTCTCTGGAGTGTCGTTGTCGTGCACGGCAACTGCGCCCTGAACAACGATCGGGCCGCAGTCCATATCCGGAACAACGAAATGCACGGTGGCTCCATGAATGCGCACGCCATCCGCAAGCGCGCGTTCATGGGTATGCAAGCCGCGATAGGATGGCAGCAAGGCAGGGTGGATGTTGAGCATCCGGCCCGTCCATTGCTGGACGAACCATGGCGTGAGCATGCGCATGAAACCTGCGAGGCAGATGAGATCGATCCGCTGCGTAGTTAGTTCGTTCTGCATCGCGCGTTCAAACGCTTCGCGATCCTTGCCGAATGGTTTGCTCTCGACGGTGAGGGCCGCAATTCCTGCGGCGGCTGATTTCGCAAGACCTGGTGCACCGGCGACGTTCGAGATGACGACAGCGATCTCGGCTGGGAAGTCCGGTGCCCGTGCGGCGTCGATCAGCGAGGTCATGTTCGATCCGCGCCCGGAGATCAGAACTGCGACACGCCGCTTCATGAATCACATAGCCAGATCGAGATGCCCGCGATAAGTGACGCGCTGCTCGCCGTCAGCTGCGATCACATCGCCAAGCACGACGGCGGTCTCGCCGCCTTCCTTCAGAACCTCGATCACGCTTGTCACCGCATCCGGTTTGACGATGGCGATCATGCCGATGCCGCAGTTGAACGTGCGCAGCAACTCAAGCTCCTCGACGCCGCCTTCAGCCGCAAGCCATTTGAAGACCGGCAGCACCGGCACCTGTGCAAGATCGATACGCACGCCGAGCGTTTTCGGCAGCACGCGCGGGATGTTGTCGGTGAAGCCGCCGCCGGTGATGTGGGCGAGGCCCTTCACGGCGCCGGTCTCGCGGATGGCGCGCAGACAGGATTTCACATAGAGCCGTGTCGGTGTGAGTAGAGCACCGCCGAGCGTCATGATCGGCGAGAACGGCGCCTGCGCATCGAAGCCGAGGCCGG
The DNA here is from genome assembly GCA_021732625.1 of Hyphomicrobiales bacterium. Classification (GTDB taxonomy): domain Bacteria; phylum Pseudomonadota; class Alphaproteobacteria; order Rhizobiales; family Xanthobacteraceae; genus SG-bin9. Next base: position 5,792 of record JAKFUP010000243.1, on the reverse strand, counting down.
TGCGTTCGACAATCTTGCGCACCAGCGAAAAGCCGTTGGAGTGAACGCCGGACGAAGCGAGGCCGATCACTGTGTCGCCAACCGCGATATCGCCGCGCGGCAACAGCGTGCCGCGTTCGGCAGCGCCGACGGCAAAGCCTGCCAGATCGTAATCGCCGTCTTTATACAGCCCGGGCATTTCCGCGGTTTCGCCGCCGATCAGCGCGCAGCCGGACTCGCGACAGCCTTCGGCGATGCCGGCGACGATCGCGGCGGTGGCCTCCGGATCGAGCTTGCCGCAGGCGAAGTAGTCGAGAAAAAACAGCGGCTCGGCGCCCTGTACGACGAGATCGTTGACCGACATAGCGACGAGATCGATGCCGATCCCGGCATGCAGTTTGGTTTCGATGGCGATCTTGACCTTGGTTCCGACGCCGTCGGTGGCGGCGACCAGCACGGGATCCTTGAAGCCTGCGGCCTTGAGGTCGAACAGACCGCCGAAGCCGCCGATTTCGGCATCGGCTCCTGCGCGGGCTGTGGCGCGGACCATCGGCTTGATCAGATCAACCAGCCGGTTGCCTGCATCGATATCAACGCCAGCGTCGGAGTAGGAAAGGCCGCTTTTGGGATGGCTCATACCGCTTTCCACCAGATCCAGAGGGGTGGTTACGTCGGAATTTCACCCGGCGCAATGCCTCGCCAGCGGTGCTCACATATACTATCTAGTGGTTGTCCGGCGTGAGCCGGAATGGCCGGGAGCCGGACCGGGAACGTCGCGTGAGTATTCCTAATATCATTACACTTGGGCGCATCCTGTTGGTGCCGGTGATCGTCTGGGCGATCGCGGCCAATCAGATGGCGATTGCGTTCGCCCTGTTTCTGGTTGCGGGTCTGAGTGACGCCATCGACGGATTTCTGGCAAAGCGCTTCAACATGGCGAGCGAACTTGGCGCATTGCTTGATCCGGTAGCCGACAAGGCGTTGCTGGTGTCGATCTATGTGGCCCTCGGCATCTGGGGGGCGGTGCCGCGATGGATCGTTATTCTCGTGGTGTCGCGCGATCTGATGATCGTCGGCGCTGTCATTATTTCATGGGTGTTCGGAAAACCGATCCCGATGAAGCCGCTGATGGTCTCGAAGCTCAATACGGTAGCCCAGGTCGCGTTTGCCGCGCTGGTCCTGGCCGCGCTTGGCTTCGGCATCGCGCCGGGGCCGTTCGATATCATTCTTATGGGATTCGTGACCGTGTTGACGCTACTCTCGGTCTCGCTCTATCTCATGGAGTGGGTGCGCCACATGAGCACCATCGACACGATTTACTAGACCGCTTAGCGGACGGCTTGTCGCGATCAGGGAGAAACGAAAAGTGGTAGCCGGTGCGCGACCTCGTCAGCTCGCATTGGCGCTGCCTCACGCAGAGAATCTCTCGCGCGACGATTTCCTCGAAGGTCCGGGAAATGCCGCAGCACTTGCGCTGGTCGAGCGCTGGCCGGACTGGCCGAACCGCGTCATGCTGCTCGCCGGTCCGGAGGGTGGCGGCAAGAGTCACCTCGCGTCGATCTGGTCCGAACTGGCCGGTTCGCGCGTCATCTCCGCTCAAGCCCTGACGCCTGAACTGGTGCCGTCATCGCTCGCGACTGGCACGCTCGCCGTCGAAGACATTGATCGCGGCGTGGTCGACGAGCGTGCACTGTTTCACTTGATGAATCTCGCGCGTCAGGACGATGCCTATGTGCTGATGACATCGCGGAGAGCGCCCTCGACGCTTGCAGTCGAACTGCGGGACTTGATGTCGCGGCTGCGCGCCGTTCCAGTGATCGAGGTTGCGCCGCCGGACGATGCGCTGCTGCGCGCGCTGATCGTGAAACTCTGTGCCGACCGGCAAATGCTGATCGACGAGAACCTGGTGAGTTTCCTTACGACACGGATCGAGCGGTCTTTCGCCGCGGCGAGGGTGGCGGTCGAACTGCTCGATCGTGAGGGTCTGCGGCTGGGCCGGCCGGTGACGCGTGCGCTTGCCGCGGAACTGCTGCGGCAGGCTGTGCCTTGACCCCCTGAGTGGCCGGTCCATCATGTCATTGAACCGTCATCAGTGACGACCAAGGTGACCGGAACTACGCCGACCGCCACCTTCGAACAGGTCAAGAAACGCATGGACGCCGCGCAAGCTGTTGTAATAAAAGAAGAAAATTCTGGAGCCCCGGTGGTGTCGCCGATCGCCACAAGCCCCGAACGCTTCATCAACCGCGAACTGTCCTGGTTGCATTTCAACCGCCGGGTTCTCGAGGAGTCGGTCAATCCGCGTCACCCGGCTCTGGAGCGCGTCCGCTTCCTGTCGATTTCGGCGAATAACCTTGATGAGTTCTTCATGGTTCGCGTCGCGGGCCTCAAGGCGCAATTGCGCGAAGGAATCGCCGAACGCAGCCCCGACGGCCTCACCCCGTCAGAGCAACTCGCCAGGATCAACGAGACGGTATCCACACTCGCGTCCGACCAGCAGACGATCTGGCGGGACCTGCGTGTCATTCTCGCTGACCACGGAATAATGCTCGTCGATGGCAAGGACGTCTCGAAAGCTGAAACCGCCTGGATCGAGGATCACTTTCTTCATAACATCTTTCCATTGCTGACGCCGCTGGCGATTGACCCGGCGCATCCGTTTCCGTTCATTCCAAGTCTCGGCTTCACGATGGCGCTGCATCTGCTGCGGACCTCCGATGGCAAGACGATGAACGCGCTGATCCGCATGCCGGGCAAGATCGACCGCTTCATTCGCCTGCCTTCATCCGGCAAGGACGAACCGGTGCGGCTGATCACCCTGGAGCAGGCCACAAGCTTGTTCATTGGCCGGCTGTTTCCGGGCTATGTGGTCAAGGGGCAGGGTGCCTTCCGGATCATTCGCGACTCCGAACTCGAAATCGAGGAAGAAGCTGAAGACCTCGTACGGCTGTTCGAGACCGCGCTCAAACGCCGCCGCCGCGGATCGGTGATCCGGCTCGAGATCGAAGCGACCATGCCGGAAGAGTTGCGCGCTTTCGTCAAGAGCGCGCTCTCGACCACCGATGACGATGTGCTGCTGGTCGATGGCGTTCTTGCGATGAATGAACTGTCGCAGCTCACCCGGCTGGACCGCCCGGACCTGGAATTCACTCCGTATGTTCCACGCCATCCCGAGCGTGTGCGAGACTTTGGCGGCGATATCTTCGCTGCGATCCGGCAGAAGGACCTCGTCGTCCATCATCCTTATGAATCATTCGATGTGGTCGTGCAGTTCCTCCAGCAGGCCGCGCGTGATCCCGATGTGGTCGCGATCAAGCAAACGCTTTACCGCACGTCGAACAATTCGCCGATCGTGCGCGCACTTGCGGAAGCGGCAGAAGCCGGGAAATCGGTGACCGCGCTGGTCGAATTGAAAGCGCGTTTCGACGAGGAGGCCAACATCCGCTGGGCGCGCGATCTGGAGCGCGCCGGCGTGCAGGTGGTCTATGGCTTTATCGAACTGAAAACCCACGCCAAGCTTTCGCTCGTCGTGCGCCGCGAAGGCGGCAACCTCACGACCTACGTGCATACTGGCACCGGCAACTATCATCCGGTGACGGCACGTATTTATACGGACCTGTCGTATTTCACGTCCGATCCTGTCATTGGCCGCGACGTGGCGCGCGTGTTCAACTACATCACTGGATACGCCGAGCCGAGCGACATCGAAAAGATGGCCGTGTCGCCTCTGACGCTGCGTAACCGCATGCTGGAACACATCCGCGGCGAGACCAATCACGCGAAGCACGGCAAGACCGGTGCGATCTGGCTCAAGATGAACTCGCTGGTCGATCCGGATATCATCGACGCGCTCTACGAGGCATCGCAGGCCGGGGTTTCGATCGATCTCGTGGTGCGCGGAATCTGCTGTTTGCGGCCGGGGGTTCCCGGCCTTTCCGACCACATCCGCGTCAAATCGATCATCGGGCGATTCCTCGAGCATGGCCGAATCTACTGCTTCGGAAGGGGGCATGGCCTGCCGAGCGCCAAGGCAGCTGTGTATATCTCGTCCGCCGACATGATGCCGCGGAACCTTGACCGGCGTGTCGAAGTGTTATGTCCGCTGCAAAATCCCACGGTGCATCAGCAGGTTCTCGAACAAATCATGGTCGCCAACCTGAAGGATAACGAGCAGAGCTGGCAGTTATTGCCGGATGGATCGTCAACGCGTATGAAGACCGCGAAAGGCGAGGAGCCTTTCAACCTGCACAATTACTTCATGACGAATCCGAGTCTGTCGGGCCGTGGAAAGTCGCTTAAGGAATCTTCGCCGCGTCGTCTTACGCGCCGTTCGGAGCGTCAGCCGCAGTCAAGCTAGACTGGTGCCGCCGCGTCCGCGTGCGCGTCGCGTGACCAAACGAGATGCAGCGAACGAGAGCATCGCGGTCATCGACATCGGATCGAATTCGGTTCGTCTTGTCGTCTATGAGGCGATGACGCGCAGTCTGTCCCCGATCTTCAACGAAAAGACGCTGTGCGGCCTTGGCCGCGAAGTGCAGACCACCGGATTGCTTGCACCGGACGCTGTCGCCAAGGCTCTGACAGCGCTTCGGCGATTCAAGGCTCTATGCCGCGTCATCAAGGTCGGGCGGGTGTATGCGGTTGCGACCGCCGCCTGCCGCGACGCCAAGAACGGTGCCGATTTCATCGCGCAGGCTGAACGAATCTGCGGCGTGCCGATCGAAATCCTGACCGGCGCGCGCGAAGCCCGGCTTTCGGCGCTCGGCGTCATCGCAGGCATTCACAAGGCCGACGGTATCGTCGGCGATCTCGGCGGTGGATCGCTGGAGCTGATCGACGTTCGCGGTCACCGCATCAGCAAAGGAACGACGCTGCCGCTTGGCGGCCTGGCTTTGCAGGATCTGTCGCACAAGTCGCTGAAGCGCGCGGAAAAGATCGTTTGGGACGATCTGTCGAAACTGCCGCAGCTCAAGGGTGGGCGCGGCCGGGCGTTCTATGCTGTCGGGGGCACCTGGCGTGCGCTGGCGCGCATTCACATCATCCAGAGCGAGTATCCGTTGCGGGTGATGCACGGATATACCATCCCGGCAGATGAAGCGCTCGATTTCGTCGTGCGGCTGCGGCGCCTTGCGGCGGCGGGTACGCTTGCCGATATCGAAACGGTCGCTGACGCCCGGCGTCCGCTCCTGACTTACGCAGCACTTGTGATGGAATACATCATTCGCGTCGCGAAGCCGAAGGCGATCGTATTTTCCACTTACGGCGTGCGCGAAGGTTTGCTCTACGAGATGTTGCCTGCGGACGAGCAAGCCGAAGATGGTTTGATTGCGGCAGCAGGTACACTGAACGATCTGCGCTCGCGAGATCCACGTCACGCCGATGAACTCATCAACTGGACCACGAGCTTCGTCCGTGTTTCCCGTCTGAAAGAGACCGACGAGGACCGCAGGCTGCGTCACGCGGCCTGTTTGCTGTCCGACATCGGTTGGCGGGCACACCCGGATTATCGCGGCGAGCAGACGCTCAATCTGATCACCAACGGCTACTTCGGCGCGATCAGTCACGATGGCCGCGCATTCCTCGCGCTGGCGATTTACTATCGGTATGCCGGACTGAATGAGGAGAACGAAGCGCCGGAAATGGTGAGAGAGTTGCTGCCGCCTGCCATGGTCGAACGGGCTAAGGTTCTGGGTGCGGCGTTTCGCGTTGCGCATCTGATTTCCGCTGCGCGGGGAGGCGTGTTGCCTTCAACTCACTTCAGCAGCCGCGGCCGCAAGATTATTCTGAGGTTTGATCCGAAGGTGTCCGATCTC